>JAJPHH010000164.1 GCA_021325385.1 Alphaproteobacteria bacterium | reverse complement strand
ATCCACCGCCCTGTCGGGCCGGGCGACCGGGTTTTCCTCGTCGACGGCTCCTCCTTCGTTTTCCGCGCCTATTTCCAGTCGATCCGCCAGGATCAGAAATACAATTACCGCGCCGATCGCCTGCCGGTCGGGGCGGTGCGGCTGTTCGCCACCAAGCTTTTTCAATTCATTCGCGAGGGCGCGGCGGGGATCAAGCCGACCCATCTCGCCATCATTTTCGACAAGTCGGAAAATTCCTTCCGCCGCGAAATCTATCCGCCCTACAAGGCGCATCGGCCGGATCCGCCGGAGGACCTCGTGCCGCAATTCCCGCTGATGCGCGCCGTGGTGCGCGCCTTCGGGCTTCGGCCGGTCGAGCAGGATCGCTACGAGGCCGACGACCTCATCGCGACCTACGCCCGTCAGGCCAAAGAACGCGGCGCCGAGACGCTGATCATCTCGGCCGACAAGGACCTGATGCAGCTCATCCGGCCCGGCGTCTCGATGTACGATCCGGCCTCGGGCGAAGCCGGCGCGAAAGGCTCGCGCGAAGAGCGCAAGATCGGCGAAGCCGAAGTGCTCGAATATTTCGGGGCCGGGCCGGACAAGGTCATCGACATTCAAGCGTTGGCCGGCGATTCGACCGACAACATACCCGGCGCGCCCGGCATCGGCGTCAAGACGGCGGCGCAGCTCATCGCCGAATATGGCGATCTCGAATCGCTGCTCGCGCGCGCCGGCGAGATCAAGCAGCCGAAGCGGCGCGAGACGCTGACCAATCCCGAGACGGTCAAGCTGATCCGCATCTCCAAACAGCTCGTCGCTTTGGCCGACGACGTCGAAGTCGAGGAGCAGCTCGACGATCTGGCGCTGACCCAGCCCGACCCAAAAACGCTGATCGCTTTCTTCAAGGCGATGGAGTTTACGACGCTTACCCGCCGCGCCGCCGAAATCTACGGCGTCGAGGCGAGCGCGATCGAGCCGGACCCGGCCTTTGTCGGCCCGGCGGGCTGGCGCAACCGCAACGGCGACGTCAAGGAGCGGGCGGTCGACTGGCCGTCGCCCTCGCCGACGCCAGCGGCGGAAATTCCGGCGCCGGCGCAAAAGGCGCCACCGCCAGCGCCTGTGCAGGAGCCGATTCTCACGCCGCAAGGGCTCGCCGCCCAGCGCCTCGCCGAGGCGCGCGAAGCAAAGATCGACCGCTCTGGCTACGCGATCGTACGCACGGTCGACGAATTGCGCGGCTGGGTCGCCGAAGCCTTCGAAGAAGGCGCCGTCGCGCTCGACGTCGAGACGAACTCGCTCGATCCGATGCAGGCCGACTTGATCGGCTTCTCGCTCTGCGTCGCGCCGGGCAAGGCCTGCTACGTGCCGCTCGGCCACCGCTCGGCCGGCAAGGACGATCTCTTCGGCGGCGATCTCCTGCCCGATCAGATCAAGGAGAGCGACGCGTTCGCTTTGCTCAAGCCGTTGTTCGAGGCGCCCGACGTGATCAAGGTCGGCCACAATGTGAAGTTCGACTGGGTGATCTTCGCCGAGCGCGGCATCGAAATGAAGCCGGTCGACGACACGATGCTGATCTCCTACGCGCTCGACGCCGCCGCGACGACCGACGGCCATGGCATGGATTGGCTCGCCGAGCGCTTCCTCGGCCATCAGACGATCAAATTCGCCGAGGTCGCCGGCTCGGGAAAGAACTTCATCGGCTTCGCCCGCGCGCCGATCGAGAAGGCTTGCGAATATGCGGCCGAGGACGTCGACGTCACGTTCCGCTTATGGCGCGCGTTGCGGAGCCGGCTTGCGGCCGAGCATGTCGGCACGGTCTATGAGACGCTCGAGCGGCCGCTGATCGCGCCTCTCGCGCGGATGGAGCGCCGCGGAGTCTCGATCGACCCCGCCGTCCTGTCGCGCCTGTCGGGCGAATTCGCGCAAGGCATGGCGCGTCTCGAAGCCGAAATTCACCGGCTCGCCGGCGAACCGTTCAATCTCGGCTCCACCAAGCAGCTCGGCGACATTCTGTTCGGCAAGATGGGCCTGCCCGGCGCCAAGAAGACCGCGACCGGCGCCTGGTCGACTTCGGCCAGCGTGCTCGACGATCTCGCCGAGGAAGGCTACGAGCTGCCGGCGCGCCTGCTCGAATGGCGCCAGATCGCCAAGCTCAAATCGACTTATACCGACGCGCTGCCGAACTACGTCAATCCGCGCACCAAGCGCGTTCATACGAGCTACGCGCTCGCTTCGACCACGACCGGCCGGCTCTCCTCCTCCGAGCCGAACTTGCAGAACATCCCGATCCGCAACGAAGAGGGCCGCAAAATCCGCCGCGCTTTTATCGCCGGGCCGGGCCATGCGCTGATCTCGGCCGATTACAGCCAGATCGAGCTCAGGCTGCTCGCCCATGTCGCCGACATTCCGCAATTGAAGAAGGCCTTCGCCGACGGGCTCGACATTCACGCGATGACCGCCTCCGAAATGTTCGGCGTGCCGGTGAAAGACATGCCGAGCGAAATCAGGCGGCGCGCCAAGGCGATCAATTTCGGCATCATCTACGGCATTTCGGCGTTCGGCCTCGCCAACCAGCTCGGCATTCCGCGCGAGGAGGCGGGGGCGTATATCAAAAAGTATTTCGAGCGCTTCCCCGGCATCCGCGACTATATGGAGGCGATGAAGAAGCAGGCGCGGGCGGAAGGGTACGTGCGGACGATTTTCGGCCGCAAATGCCACTTTCCGCGGATCACGGCCTCAAATCCGTCGGAGCGCGCCTTCAACGAGCGGGCGGCGATCAATGCGCCGCTGCAAGGCTCGGCCGCCGACATCATCCGCCGCGCCATGATCCGCATGGACGACGCCCTCGCCAAGGCCAAGCTCAACGCGATGATGCTGCTGCAGGTGCATGACGAGCTGGTCTTCGAAGCGCCGCTCGACGAGGTCGAGGCGACGATGAAGCTCGTCGTCAAGGTGATGGAGGAGGCGCCGTTGCCGGCCGTGAGGCTCTCCGCGCCGCTCAAAGTCGACGCCCGCGCCGCCGGCAATTGGGACGAGGCGCATTGATTGCGGCGAGGGGCGAGGCGCCGGCCAAGCCGTTGCTGCGAACGATCGTCGTGCGCGCTCGGCCGGGCGATCGGGCGCGCGGATGGCTGACCGTCGGGCCCTTCCGTTTGCCCTGCGCGCTCGGCCCGGCGGGAATCGTCCGGCGCAAACGCGAAGGCGACGGCGCGACGCCGGCCGGGACCTTCGCTTTGCTCTGGGCCTATTACCGGCCGGACCGCAAGCGCCCGCCGAGCGGCGGCGTTAAGATGCGCGCCATGGGCAAGGATCAGGGTTGGTGCGAGGACCCGGCGAGCCGCAATTACAACCGCCCAGTACGCGCGCCGGCCGATTCCGCCGTCGATCATATGTGGCGGGCGGATCGCCTCTACGACGTGACGATCGTGCTCGACTACAATTTCACGCGCCGCAAGAAGGGCGCCGGCAGCGCGATTTTCTTCCACCACGCCCGACTGGGCCTGACGCCGACGGCGGGATGCGTGGCGATCCGGCCTGACGATATGCGCAAACTGCTGCCGCGGTTGTCGAAGCAGGCGCAGATGAGGATTGGGTGATCCTTCTCCCGTTGAAGCGAGTTGCTTTTAAACTGGGTAGAGGCAATTGTCATTGCGAGGAGCGAAGCGACGAAGCAATCCATTCATAGGGCTGAGCCTTACGAATGGATTGCTTCGCTTCGCTCGCAATGACGATAGGGTCTACCAAGAGCAACTCGCTAGCGAGGGCGAGGGGATTCGCGCGCCCCGAAAATAGCGCTGCCGACCCTGACGTACGTCGCGCCGAGCTGGATCGCGAGCTCGAAGTCGGCGCTCATGCCCATCGACAGATCCCTGATCCCATTACGCTTGGCGATCTGCGCGAGCAGCGCGAAATGCGGCGAAGCCTGCTCGTCAATTGGCGGGATGCACATCAGGCCGTCGACGGCGAGGCCGTATTTCTCGCGCGCCATCGCGATGAAGGCGTCGGCGTCTTGCGGTTCGACGCCCGCCTTCTGCGGCTCGGAGCCGGTGTTGACCTGAACGAAAAGCCGCGGCTTGCGGCCGGTCTTGGCCATGGCCTCGGCCAGCGCGGCGGCGAGCTTCTCGCGATCCAGCGTCTCGATCGCGTCGAACGTCTCGACCGCCTCGCGCGCCTTGTTGCTCTGCAAAGGACCGATCAGATGCAGTTCGATCGCCTTGCCGAGCGCGGCCGCGCGCTCGCGCAAGATCGGCCATTTGGCTTTCGCCTCCTGGACGCGGTTCTCGCCGAAGAGAAGCTGGCCGCCTTCGGCGATGGTCGGCCAGACCTCGTCGGCGGAGAAGGTCTTCGACACGGCGACGAGGCGCACCGAAGAAGGATCGCGGCCGCAATCGCGGGCGCGGCGCTCGATCCGCGCCCGCAGCGCAGCGAGGCGCTCAACGACGCCGGGGGAGGGTTGAACGCTGACAGGCATCTCGGCTCCGGC
Organism: Alphaproteobacteria bacterium; assembly: GCA_021325385.1. GTDB lineage: Bacteria > Pseudomonadota > Alphaproteobacteria > Rhizobiales > Beijerinckiaceae > Roseiarcus. The sequence continues at coordinate 432 of JAJPHH010000164.1, read as the reverse complement.
TATCCAATTCACTTCCTACGGGCTCCATTCCATCAAAACGCGCGCCGCGCTACCATTCTCGTCCGCATCTCGAGCTTCAAGGAAAGGCGTGCGCATGTCGAAGCCGGAGCCATTCGTCAAGCGGGTCGAGGACGTCAAGGCCGAAACATGGAGCGACGCGCGGGGTCGCCTTTCGTTCCACACGCTGGTCAGCGGCGATGTGACGCCAAGCGAAGGCCTCACAGCCGGCGTCTCCTCGCTCGAGCCAGGCGGCGAATTGGCCGCGCATTCGCACGCGCCGCCGGAAATCTACCACGTTCTCGAAGGCTCGGCCCTGGTGACGATCGACGGCGTCGAGCAAGAAGTCTCGGCCGGCGCGACCGTGTTCATTCCCGGCGACGCGCTCCATTCCGTGCGCAACCCGTTCGATCGGCCGTTCAAGATTTTCTATGT
>JAJPHH010000131.1 GCA_021325385.1 Alphaproteobacteria bacterium | reverse complement strand
TTCTCGCAGACCAATTCGGCCTGGACGTCATAGCCGTATTGCGCGTCGAGAAAGACCTCGATCGTCACGACGATTCCGCTTTGCGATTCGAGCGCGACGAATTGCGGCCGCCGCGTCTCGGCGTTGCGCGTCGGCTTGCCGCTGATCACCGTGACCGAGGCGAATTCCTCGTCGAGGATGAACCGCGAAATGTCGAATTCGTGCACCGCCGAATTGGCGAGGACCAGGTCGGAGGTGATGTAGCTCGGCGCAATCGCGTTGCGGTGAACGCAATGTAGAAAGATCGGCCGGCCGAGCTCGGCTTCGCCGATCTTCCCTTTCATCGCGCGATAGCCGGGATCGAAGCGCCGCATGAAGCCGACCTGAATCAGCCGGCGGCCGGCCTTCATCTCCGCCGCCATCACGGCGCGGCAATCGTCGAGCGACGAAGCGAGCGGCTTTTCGCAGAGCGCCGGCTTGCCCGCTTCGATGCAGGCGATCGAGAGTTCGGCATGGGTCTCGTCGGGCGAGGCGATGATCACCGCCTGGACGTCCGGATCGGCGATCAGCGCGCGGGCGGAGGCGAAGGCGCGCGCGCCGTCGGCCCTTCGAGCGACCGCCTCGGCGCGGCTTTTGTCCGCGTCATAAGTCGCAACCAGCCGGGCGCCCGCGACTTCGCGCCGAAGGATGCGGGCGTGGTCGGTCCCCATCACGCCGCAGCCGATCAATCCGACCCGCACGGTCATCGTCCGCTCTCCCCCTGCTGCGCGTCTACTAGCCTAGAGCCGTCGCCCGCCAATGGACCACCGCCATGCCGAACAGCAGCATAGCGCAAGCCTGATGCAGCAGGCCGAGCCCGATCGGCACGACGAAGAGCAACGCCGCGACGCCGATCGCGGCTTGCGCCAAGGTCAGTCCGGCGACGGCGACGGCGCGGCGCGCCAAGCCGCTGCGCGGCAGGAAGCGCGCTGCGGCGACCGCATGCGCCAGGGCCAGGGCGACGATCGCATAAGCCAGCATGCGATGCTGGAATTGCGCGCTGGTCGCGTCTTGGTAGAGATTGCTCCACCATGGCGATTGCGGCCAGAGATCGGCGGGGATCAGCCGGCCCTCCATCAGCGGCCAAGTGTTGTCGATGAGCCCGGCGCGCAGACCCGCGACCAAGGCGCCAAAGCCGATCTGACAGAAGACCAGGAGAGCGATGAGACCGCTCGCCCATTTGAGCCCTTTACTCGCGGCGTCGCGCCGGCGCTCGCTTAAGTCCACCGCGATCCACAGCAGCGCCCCGTAAGTCGCGGTCGCGATCAGCAGATGGGCGGCGAGGCGGACTTGCGACACCTCGACGCGGTCGCTGAGGCCCGAGGCGACCATCCACCAGCCGACGATCGGCTCCAGCGCCAGCAAGCCGGTCGGCAGCAGCATCTGCAAGCCGATCCCGCGCAGACGCCCCCTCGCCCAGAACCAGAGCAGCGGCAGGATGAAGGCGGCGCCAATGATCCGCGCCAGCAGCCGGTGGCTCCATTCCCAAAAATAAATGGTTTTGAATTCGGACAAGGTCATGTCCGGAAAGAGCTGAGAATATTGCGGAATCTGCTTATAAGCGGAAAAGGCGGCCTGCCAGTCGGCGGCGCTGAGCGGCGGGAGGACGCCTGTCACCGGCTTCCATTCGGTGATCGACAGGCCGGATTCGGTCAGCCTGGTCGCGCCGCCGACCAGAACCATGGCGAGGATCAGCGCCGCGACCGCAAACAGCCATAACCGAACCGTCCGGTAGTCCGCGGCGGCCGCGCCGGCGCGCGCCGCGCGGGCGGGCGCAAGGGTCTGGCTGAGCGACATGGCCTCTCCGAAACTCGCCTTGAAACGCAAGGGCGGCGGAGACATAACCCATGCCCGCGCGGCCGGACAATGGCCGGTTCGCCGCAGGTTAGGAGCTTTTCTTGAACTCTCGCGCGCGAAAACTGTTTGGCGGCGCAGCCATGCTGGCCTTCGTCGTCTTCTACGCGCTTCTCGCCATGACGCTCGCGCAGGCGCGGCCGATCCAGGAGGCACCAGGGCTGGTGCAGACGGTGAGTTATGTGGTCCTCGGCCTCGCCTGGATCTTGCCGCTGATGCCGCTGATCAAGTGGATGGAGCGAAGGGACTGATAAGGGGTTAGGGCGGGAGTACATGCCCGGCCACAACCGCGATCCGGACTGCGCTCGTGGCTGGCGCTGTAGGGAATCGCAAAAGCGATAAGCAGAGCGATCACCGGTAGGGCGAGGGGCGAGCACAAGCTGGACAGCGTGGTATCTCGAGCCAAACGCCGTTTACGTCGTGTGTGCAGACTAAGGTACTATTCAAAGCCCACAGTATCACGAAGGAAGCTTTGAGTTTTTGCGCGCACATCGTGAATCGGCATTTCGAAATTCGTTACATTGACCGTCTAAATCGCGCCCGAATGCCAGACGTCGTCGAACAGCTTCGTTATCCGGCAAGCTCCAAATGGCGCGACGGCTTTGGAATCGTCCGGCCCATGTCCCGAGCCGCCTCAATCCACGTCGCAATAGCGTCGCGCACGTTGGCGAGCGCCTCCTCTGGGGTGTCGCCATCGCTCATACAGCCCGGAAGATCGGGAACGATCGCCGCAAACCCGCCGCCTTCCGCGTCCGGCAGCGGTTCAACCACGACGGGGTATTCAAGGCGAGACATCGGCATCTCTCACTGCATCGATAAATGCGACGAGCTTGCGGATATATACGGGTTTGATCGGGCGCTTAAAAGGGATCGTCAAGATTTCAGGAATCGCACGATGCGCAATCTTATAATGCGACCCGCCTGAGCGGGCGGGCTCGCAAGTGACGCCATGTTCGCGGCAAAGTGCTTCGACATCCCCGATCGTCCAATTAGATCGAGGATTTCGGCGCATCCGGTCGAGGCGCTTGCTTATTCGAAAAGAATTCCTTCGGGGGAAAACTTATGCGCCTCTTTCAGCTTTTCTCCCTTACTTAACGTCGCTAATTGCGAACTCATCTTAAGCCACATTCAGCCTTCGGCCGCGGTTCCAGAGCGCGAACGGCGCGCCGGACAACAGCACTTCGAGGTAGCCGACGTCCTGCCAGGCGCCATTCACGGACAAGCGCGGGAGCGCAGTCTCATGGCTGCGGTGGTCTTCGAACAGCATGCCGGGCCGCGTCGTCACCGCGCTTGAAAAGCCGAGTTCGCGCGCCAGAGCGAACTCGCGTCGGCCGGCGCTGGTCGGATCGCCGACCGGATAGGCGAAATGGCGGACTTCAAGGCCGAGCCTCGCTTCGATTTCCGCTTTCGACGCCGCCATCTCGTCGCGTGCGACATTGTCCGGCCATTTGGCCAGCATGCGATGGTTGATGGTGTGCGCGCCGATCGTCGCCAGCGGATGGCGCGAAAGCTCGGCGATCTCGGCCCAGGTCAGGCACAAATCCTCGACCATCGCGGCGCCGTCGACTTGAGCTCGCGCGGCGAGATCGCCGACGACGCGCAGCAGGCGTTCCTCCGGCCCTGCCCGCAAAATCCAGTACAGTCGATCGAACGCGGCCTGCTTCTGCTCGAAGGTCGCGCTCGGCAGCGCGAGCGAAGCGCCGTCCCAGGCGATATCGATCCGATCGAGCCGGCGCACCGCCTCTTCAAGCTCCAGCCACCAGAGCCGCGCCGTGCGCGATGCAAAGCCGGTCGCGACATAGGCCGTGAACGGCGCCCGCCAGCGCTCGAGGATCGGCAAAGCGAAGTCGCGCAGATCGCGGTAGCCGTCGTCAAAGGTGAGCGCGGCGAAAGGCGGGCCGCCCTCGGCCAGACGCCGCAAGGCTTCGTCCATCGCCACGAATTCGAAGCCGGCGCCGTTGACGGCGCTCAACGTCGCCTCGAGAAAATCCGGCGTAATCTCCAGTCCTCGGTTCGGCTGGAATTGCGGCGTCGTCGGCCGCCAAGGGCGGACGTGATGCAGCATCAAAATCACGCCGCGCCCTTGCGTCATCGGGCTCGCGAGGCGATGCAGCCCGGTGGCGCGGAACGCGCCGAAGCCGAGGCGGATCATTCTGTCTTTCAGCGCCATGCGGCCGGCCTAGCAGAGCGAGATTGCCAAGAGCTTTATGGCCGTAAGGGTGCGTTGACCAATTTGCGCGAGGGTTCGGCGTCCGGCCGGCAAGGAATGGCTCTTGAGCAACGCGCATGACCTCGCGAGCGCGACGGGATTCGCCGCCGCGCGCCGGCGCGACGGCGCGGCGCGCGCCTTCGCCGCCTTCGACGTCTTTCGCGATCCGCGCGACGCCGGCGACGCGTGGGCGGAAATCTACGCCGACGGCCTGGCCACGCCCTACCAAAGCCTGGACTTCGTCGAACTGTGGCTGCGCACGATCGGCCGCGCGCAAAAACTGGAGCCGTTGATCGTCGTCATACGCGACGAGCGCGGCCGAACCACCGCGCTTCTGCCGCTCGCGGTTCGATCCCGGCCCGGGCTGCGCATCGCCGAATTCGTCGGCGGCAAGCACGCCAATTTTCACATGGGCGTGTTCCGCGCCGGCCTCGCCGTCGATCGCGCCGAGGTCGCCGATCTGTTGCGGCGCGTCGCCCGGGCCGAGCGGCTCGACGCGTTCTTCTTCACCAATCAGCCGCAGACTTGGCGAGGCTCGGCCAATCCGTTCGCCGCTCTGGGCGGGCAGCCGAGCCCGAGCTTCGCCCATGCGACGCAGATCCGCGGCGATTTCGCCGACTGGTTCGCGGCGCACTATTCGAAATCGGCGCAGAAAAAACTGCGCAAGAAAATCCGCCGCTTGGAGACGCTCGGGCCAGTTTCGTCGTCGGTCGCGCGCGACGATGCGGCGGCGCGGGAAGCGCTCGCCGCCTTTTTTGCGCAGAAAGAGGCGCGCGCCAAGGCGGCGGGCGTGGCCAATGACTTTAGCGACAGGGCCGCGGTGCAGTTTCTCGAAACGGCGGCGCACGACGGCCTTGCCGCCGGGCGCGCGATGATCGAGCTGCGCGTGCTTCGCTGCGGCGAGCGCATTGTCGCAGTGTTCGGCGGCATGGCCCATGCCCGCCGCTATTGCGGGATCGTCACTTCGTACGACCAAGACGTCGAGATCGCGCGGTCGAGCCCGGGCGAATGGTTGATCCTCGATATCGTCCGCGATCTGCATGATCGCGGTTTTCAGATGTTCGACCTCGGCGTCGGCGAAGCGCGCTATAAGGACGTCTGCTGCGAAATCAGGGAGCCCCTCTTCGACGCCGCGCTCGCCTTCACGGCGAAGGGCCGCCTCGCCAGCATCGGTTTTACGCTCGCGCGCCGCGCGAAGCGCTGGATCAAGCGCCGGCCTTGGGCGTGGTCGCTGGCGCAACGCTTGCGGAAAAACATCCGTCTCCGCGAAGCGGGGCGCCGCAACCGAGCATAGCGCCGCGACGGGCCGCCGAGTTTGGAGCTTGTCTTGCGACGCCTCGGCGCCTCCGCCCTGCTCGCTTGGCGGCGCAGGAGTCACGCCGCCCGTTCGAATCGCGCGCGCCGATCGGCCGCGACGCAGCCGACGACGGCGCAGGAGGCGCCGAGCTCGGCCTGCGCTTCATCGACAAGGCGCTGCAACCGCCGCTCTCCGGCGATGACGATCATCTCGCGGATCAGTTCGGCCGCGATCCGCGCCGCCTGGTCGCGCCAATCGGCGGCATGCGCGACGACGAAATCGTAATTTTCCGCCAAGGCGACGAGCGCCTCGTCGAGGCCGTCGGCGAGCGCCGCGCGATCGCCGCCCGCCGCGACGATGTCGAGCCGCGAGGACGCGTCGCGATGCAGCGCCTGATCGAAAGTCGCGGCGCCCGAAAGGACGTCGCTGAGACCGGCAAGGTCTTGGCCCTCGCCGCCGATTGCGTCCCTCAGCCAAATTTGCGGTCCCGGCTCGAGATCGACCAGCACCGCGCGGCCTTTCGCGGCGAGGGCGCGGCCGAGATCCAGCGCCATCCTGCGGCTCGCGCCGACGCCGTCGCCGGCGAGCAGCGCAAAGCGCGTCTCGCCCGGCCGATTCTGGCCTTCGACATGCTCGATCAGGCCGCGGAGCCCGGCGAGCGCGCCGCCTGCAAGCTCCTCCGCCGCGGCGTCGCGCTCGGCGGCCTCGCGCTCGGCGTCCCCCGCTGGCAGCGGCGGCGGGCGAACGGCTGTCCTGCGCCCCGCCGGCGCCTGACGCGCGATCGACGGCTCGATCCGGACGCGCGGCGACGGTCGCCGCAGAGGCGCGCCCTCCCCTTCTTCGAGCAGCGCGCTCGAGACGACGATTCCGGCCGAGAGCAGGAAGCCGGCCAACGTGCCGAGCAGCAAGGTCGGAATTTTCTTCGGGAAGGTCGGATAGCGCGGCTCGTTGGCCGGCGCGATCACGCGAGCGTCGGCCGGCGCGGCGTTGTCCGCGTCCCGAGCGATCGCCTCGCGGTATTTCTGCAGATAGGATTCGAGCTGGTCGCGGGCGGCGTTGGCGTCGAGCTGCAGCGCGCGCAACTGCACATTGTCTTGATCGCCCGCGGCGACCGTTTTGGCCTGCGCGGCGAGCGTCGCCTGCAAGCTCTCGACCTGCTCGCCGGCGAGGCGCGCCTCGTTCTCCAAGGCTCGCGCCGACTTCTCGGCGGCGAGGCGAATCTCGGAATCGAGCTCCGCCAGTTGCGCGGCGAGCGCCTTCATGCGCGGATGTTCCGGCAAGAGGGTGCGCGATTCTTGCGCGATCTGCGCTTTCAACGTGACGCGCTGTTCGGTCAGCCGGCGCAGCGTCTCGTCGCGGGCGAGATCGGGATCTTCGCTGAGTCGTCCCTGCTTGGCGAGGTTGCGCAGCATCTGCGCCTTGGCCTGCGCGCTCGCTTGCGCGCTGCGGGCCGCGGCGAGTTGCGCGTTGATGTCCGAAAGCTGCTGGCTCGGCGCGGTCAGATTGTTGGCGGTCGACAGCAGGCCCGATTGGGCGCGAAACGCCTCGACCTTGGCGTCGGCGTCAGCGACCTTGGCGCGCAATTCGGTGATCTTGCCCGCGAGCCAGGCGCTGGCGGACTTCGCCGCGTCCTTTTTCGCCTCCTCCCTCTGATCGAGAAAGAGCTGAGCGACCACGTTGGCGCCGCGGGCGGCGAATTCGGCGTCTTGCGAGGTGAACTCGATCTGCAGCACGCGCGTCTTGGCGACCGGAAAGGCGTTCAGATGCTGAAGGAACGTGTCGACGAGGCGATCTTCGGTCGTACGTCCGGGCGGCGGCTGACGGGAGAGGCCGACCATCGATAGAAAAGTCTGCAGCGGGCCCGGCGCCGCGGCCGGATTGAATTCGGGCCGATTGGCGAGGTCGAGCTTGACGATCGCCTTGCGCGCCAGCGCCGTCGACATGATCGCTTCGGCCTGGCTCTGCACGGCCTCGGGATCAGGCGCGGGCGTCTGCTCCAGGGCCGCTTTGTCAGGCCTGGTGAAATAGCTCTCTTGGTTTTCCAACAGAACCTTGGCGACGCCGGTATAGCGCGGATGAACCAGGACGATGACCGCAAGCGAAGCGAGGAAGGCGAGCGCGGTCGGGACGATGATCCACCACTTCCGGCGGGCGACCGCGCGCCACAATTTCGGCAAGTCGATCGCCTCGCCGCCAGAAGCCTGGTTTTCCGCCCATTCGACACTCATCTCTTCACTCCGCCGGCGCGAAGGCCAGCGCGTTTATCCGCGATTAAGGTTGCCGGGGGGTTAAGCGGAGGAAGGCGTCGCGCGGCTTGTCGCCGCTCATTGGCTTTTCGTTAACCATAGCTCGATAGACAGGAGCGGTCGTCAGAATTCGGGCGCGGTTTTCAAGTTCATGCGAAGGTTGTGCTCCGCTCTCGTCCTCCTCGTCGCCGCCGCGCTCGCCGGCTGCGCGCCGCCTTACGGCGCTCAGCTTTTCCGCGCCCAGTTCAATGCGCCTTATCAGCTCGCCAGCGGCGACCGCGTGCGCGTCATCGTCTTCGGCCAGGATTCGCTCTCGAATTCCTTTTCGGTCGATCCCGCCGGCAACATCTCGATGCCGCTGATCGGCCTTGTCAGAGCCTATGGGCTGACCACCGCGGAGCTCGAAGGGGAGATCGCCGCCAAGCTGCGCAACGGCTATATCCGCGATCCGCGCGTCTCGGTCGAAGTCGAGGCTTTCCGGCCGTTTTTCGTGCTCGGCGAGGTTCAGACCGCTGGCCAATATCCTTACGTCAGCGGCCTGACGATCCAGAGCGCGGTGGCGATCGCCGGCGGCTTCTCGCCCCGGGGCTACCAGGCGGGCGCCGACGTGACCCGGATGGTCAATGGGCGGCTGATCACCGCGTGGGAGCCGCTGACTTTCCCGGTAAGACCCGGCGATACGATCACCGTTCGGGAACGTTTCTTTTAGCTTATCGCGCTATTGCCGGACCTCGGAGAAATCCAGGAGTGCGGCGATGACAGCCGTCCGCGGTCTCGACGGCCGCAAATTGCGCATTATCCATGTCTTCCGCGCGCCGCTCGGCGGCTTGTTCCGTCATGTCGTCGATCTCGCCGCCGAGCAGGCCGAGCGCGGGCACGAAGTCGGCCTTTTCTACGACAGCGCGTTTCGCGGCGATAATGTCGCGCCCGCCCTCGCCCGCATCAAGGCGGGCTTGAGTCTCGGCGTGCATGGCTGCCCCATCAAGCGCAGCCCGCATATCAGCGATATCGGCGCGATGATGAAATTCATTGCGGTCTCGCGCCGTCTCAAGCCCGACATCGTCCATGGCCATGGCTCAAAAGGCGGACTCTACGCGCGCGCGCCGGCATTTTTCGCCGGCCCGAACGGACCGGCGCGGGCCTATACGCCGCATGGCGGCAGCTTCAACTACCAGCCCGGGACGGCGGAGCATCGCCTCTACATGGCGATCGAGAAGCTCTTGAGCCTGGCGACCGACGTGTTCCTTTTCGAAAGCGCCTATATCGCCCGCCGCTACCAGAGCTATGTCGGCGGCGAGCGCGGCTTGAAACGGGTCGTTGCAAATGGCGTCGGCCCCGCCGAATTCGAGCCGATCGAGCCGGCGCCGGACGCCGCCGATCTTCTCTATGTCGGCGAATTGCGCGCCGCTAAAGGCATCGACACGCTGCTCGAGGCGGTGGCGCGCGCCTCCGCCCTGGGCAGCCCGCTTCGCGCCGTGTTGGTCGGCTCCGGCCCGGATAAGGAAGTCTTGACCGCCGAAGCGCAACGGCTCGGGGTCGCCCGGCAAATTTCCTTTGTCGGGCCTATGCCGACGCGCCAGGCCTTCCGGCTCGGCCGGCTGCTCGTCGCGCCGTCGCGCGCCGAATCGCTGCCTTACGTGCTCCTCGAAGCCGCGGCTGCGCGCCTGCCGATCGTCGCCACCAATGTCGGCGGCATTCCGGAAATTTTCGGTCCCTATGCCGACCGGCTCGGTCCTTGCGACGACGCCGCCAATCTGTGCGGCCGCATTCTGTCGGCGCTGAGCCTCGCCGACGCCGAGCGCCAGCGGCAATGCGCCGACCTCGCGACGTACGTCGCCGCCAATTTCTCGATCAAGAGCATGGTCGATTCGGTGATGGACGGCTACCGCGCGGCGTTGCTGCGCCGTCAGCCGCGGCCGGCCGGCCAAGCCGCCGAAAAGACGCCTTCGACGACCCCGACTGCGCCATGAGATCTTTTTCGACAAAGGAGTTGCGCGCCGCTTCGGCCCCGCAGCCCTCGCCCGCCGGCCAAGCTCCGGCGACGCGAGCCAAGCTGCTCGAGGCGCTCGCCGCCGAGCCGGCCAAGCCGCCCTACTCGCCGATCGTCCTCGCCGGTTTCGTCCGGGCCGTCGAATTCGTCATCATCGTCGCCACGGCGGTTCTGGTTCATCGCTTCTATGTGGCGCCGAGCGTCGGTTATTCCGCCAGCTATTTCATTATCGCTGTGGCGGTGGCGGTTCTGTCGCTCGTCGTGTTCCAGGGCTTGCAGACCTATCACCCGACGGCGTTCCGCCAGCCGATCCGGCAAGTCTTCCGGATCGCCGGCGGCTGGTCTTTCGTCTTTCTGATCGTCTTCGCCGCGATCTTTTTCCTGAAGCTCGACGGCGCCGTCTCGCGCGTTTGGACCGCCTTCTGGTTCCTGCTCGGCCTCGTCACGCTGGCGGTCAGCCGAGCGATCCTGTCGCGGGTCACTTTGAGCCTGGTTCGCGCCGGACGGCTCGACAAGCGCACGGTGGTCGTCGGCGGCGGCGAATTCGGCCGCGAATTGCTGCGCGATCTCGCCGCGGCGAAGAATTCCGAAATCAAGATGCTCGGCGTGTTCGACGATCGCGGCGACGACCGCGCGCCGGAAACCGTCGAGGGCTTCCCCAAGCTCGGCAATGTCGACGACCTCGTCGAGTTCGCCCGCCACACGCGCATCGATCTCGTCATCTTCGCCCTGCCGATCACAGCCGAGCAGCGCATCCTCGAAATGCTGCGCAAGCTTTGGGTTCTGCCGATCGACATTCGACTCGCCGCCCACGCCAATCGGCTGCGCTTCCGGCCGCGCTCCTATTCTTATGTCGGCCAGGTGCCGGTCCTCGACATTCTCGACAAGCCGATCGCCGATTGGGACGTGGTCATCAAGCTGGCTTTCGACAAGATCGTCGGAACGCTGGCCCTGATCGCGCTGTCGCCGGTGCTGCTCGCCACGGCCATAGCGGTCAAGCTCGATTCGCCGGGACCGGTCCTTTTCCGCCAGAAGCGATACGGCTTCAACAACGAGCTGATCGAAGTCTTCAAGTTCCGATCGATGTACGTCGATCAAACGGATGCGAATGCGGCCAAGCTCGTCACCAAGGACGATCGGCGCGTGACCCGCGTCGGCCGCTTCATCCGCAAGACTTCGCTCGACGAATTGCCGCAACTCTTCAACGTCGTGTTCAAGGGCGATCTCTCGCTGGTCGGACCGCGGCCGCACGCCGTCTACGCCAAGGCCGCGGACCGCCAATACGACGAGGTCGTCGACGGCTATTTCGCCCGTCATCGCGTCAAGCCGGGCATTACCGGCTGGGCCCAGATCAATGGCTGGCGCGGCGAGACCGACACGCCGGAGAAAATCCAGCAGCGCGTCGAGCACGATCTCTACTATATCGAGAACTGGTCGATCCTGCTCGACCTCTACATTCTCGCGCTCACGCCCTATTCGCTGATCAAGACGAAGAACGCGTATTAGCGGATGACTCGTTTCGATCGTACCTTCGTGTCATTCCCGCGACAGCGGGAATCCAGAGAACCACGGCGCTTCGGGGTTGGCTCAGTCAGGGTTCCCGCTTTCGCGGGAATGACAGGACGCCGTCTGTCGAACTGTCCGCAATGACCGCCGCCGATGTGAGCAAGCAACGCCCTGCCTCGAGCGCCGCAGGCGAGGCTGCGGGGAGAGCTTCGTCCAGCCTGTCGCTCGCCAAGCTCAAGCGCGCTCTGCTCTGGCTGTTCGTCGCCAGCGGCGCCCTCGCCAGCATCGAACCGTCGCCGTACGAAATCATGTTCATCCCGGCCTTGCTGGCCTTCGGCTGGCGCGATCTTCTCTTCGATCGCGCCATGGCGCCGCTGATCGTCGGCCTGGCTTTGTTCAATGTCGGCGGCGCGCTGTCGCTCGTTCCCTATGTCGATCAGCGCGAGAGCTACATGTTCTCGGCGATCTCGCTCTACATTTCGGTCACCGCGATTTTCTTCGCCGGCCTCGTCGCAAAAGCGCCGCTCGAGCGGCTCGCGGTCATCCGCTCGGGCTATGTCGCCGCCGGCGTCCTCGCCAGCCTCGCCGCCATCCTCGGCTATTTCGATATCGGCGGATTGAGCCAGCATTTCACCCTCTACGGCCGCGCTTCCGGCACCTTCAAGGATCCGAACGTGCTCGGCCCGTTCCTGTCGCCGCCGCTGATCTGGCTGTCGCAAGCCGTTCTTCTGCGACGAAGCAAAGGCTTCTTTCGCACCCATCTGCCGCTGCACATCATGCTGCTCGCGTTGTTCCTGAGCTTCTCGCGGGGCGCCTGGGGCGTCTGGTTGGCGTCGACGGCGATGATGATCGGCCTCACCTATTTCACGACCCGCTCGGCGGCCTTGCGGCGGCGGATCGTCTTTTTCACGGCGCTCGGCGCCGCCGTCGTCGCCGTGCTGTTGACGATCGCGCTCTCCATTCCCGCGGTGCGCGACGTCTTCGTGATCCGTTTCTCGCTCAGCCAGGATTACGATGTCGGCCAGACCGGCCGATTCGGCGATCAGTTGCGATCGATCCCGATGCTGCTCGATCGGCCCTTCGGCTTCGGCCCGCTGCAATTCCGCAATCATTTCGAGGGCGTCGATCCGCACAACGTCTATATCAACGGCTTCGCCTCCTATGGCTGGATCGGCGGCCTCGCCTTCTTCACGCTGGCCGCGGTCACAATCTATTTCGGCTGGCGCCTGGTGTTTCGTCGCACGCCCTACCAGACCGAGACGATCGCCGTCTGGTCCTGCCTCTTCTTGCAAATTTTGCAAGGCTTTCAGATCGACACCGACCATTGGCGCCATCTGTTCCTGCTGTTCGGCGCGTTCTACGGACTTTTGGCGGCGACGCGACGCCTCTCCCGCCTCCAGGAGGGAGAGCGGTCGGGGTGAGGGGTACGACGCGTCAGAATAGGCGCTAAGACGAAATACGAACGCCTTTACAGTCTCATTTATAGTGACGTACTGCTCTCCCTGTCCCTCTCCCTTGAAAGAAGGGGTTCTACCGCCGCGCCAGCGTGAAGGCGTAGGTCGACAGCCAGCGCCAATCGCGCGCTTCGGCGAGGCGCTGCAGCATGGCGTCGAGCTCGCGCAAAAGCGGAATGTGGCGAAAATAGCCATGGCCCCAAATCGGCGCAATCAGGACCTCGGAAAATCCGCACGCCTTGAGGACCGGCTCGACTTTCGCAGGGTTCGAGACGCATAAATCGTAGCGCGCCGGAAATTTCGGATAATCGCCGTCATGGCGGTTCGGAAAAAAGAAGCGCAAGATCGCCGCGGTCAGCCTTTCGGGAAAAATCCGGTTGATCACGAAGGGCGGCGCGTAAAGCGTCGGATGGAAGGCCAGCGCGACGCCGCCAGGCGCGAGCAGCGCGGCCATATTGGCCCAGGCTTTGCGCGCGTCGGCGACATGCTCCATCACCATGCGCGAGACGATCACGTCGAAGCGCCCGAGCAAAGCCGGCGGCGGCTCGCCGGCGATGTCGAACTCGGCCTTGTCGAACTCTTTCGGCCCGAGGCTCAGTTCGCGCGCGTCGATATCGTTGATGGTGACCGCGATCCCCGCCGCAGCCGCCTCGGCGGGACGGAGCAGCGGGCCGCGGCCGCCGCCGATCTCGAGCATGCGGACCGCGTCGCCTTGGCGGGGGCGACTTGCGCGCCGCGCCTGGGCGAGCGCCAGAACGGCGCCGCGATAATTTTCCCAGGCCCATGCTTCCGAACAATCATAGCCCAGCCGGCGGAACGGCTCGGCCAGAACGGCGGACGCGGCGAGGCGTCGCTCGACCCGCCTCTGGCGCTCGGCGGCGTCGCCGCTAAAAGGCTGGACGAGTTGGGTGGCGTAATCCATGGGGCGGCCTCGCATCTGAACCGAGCGCCACCCTCCGCCGCTCGACTTGGCGGCGCAACGACGAGCGGTTTTTAACCTTACTATTCCGCTCGTCCCGACGAGAATTCGGAGCCCACGGCTTTCGCTTTCTGCAACTCGAACAGAAAGCGCGCGAGACGTCGCACAAGGATCAGCGCGTGACCGTCACGCCTGACATTCTAACATCCTACTTGACTCGCTCTTCCGCAGGGTCGGATAAATTTACGTCGCCCCATCTTGAAGGGCGGCGTCAGTCCGCTCGCTGCGTCAGGGTCGTGAACGCCTTGAGGCGAGCGCAAGGGAGGAGAAGATGAAGCTGCGAAATCTCGCCAGAGCAGCTCTGCTCGCTGGCGTCACAAGCCTCGCGCTGGCCGCCGCGCCCGTTCAGGCCGCCGGCAAGCACCTGACCATCCTGGCCTCGGTGCCGGACATGGCCTTCCCGTTCTTCGTCCACATGATGAACCAGATCAAGGGCGAGGCGCAGAAGCTCGGCGATATCACCGTGATCGAGAGCGACGGCCAGCGCTCCTCGCCCAAACAGACTGCCGATATCGAGGCGGCGATCACCAAGGGCGTCGACGGCATCGTCATCAGCCCGAACGAGGTCGACGCGCTCGCGCCGGCTTTGCAGGAGGCGGTCGACGCGAAGATTCCGGTCGTCACGATCGACCGCCGTGTCGCCAAAGTGCCGGGCATTCTCGCCCATGTCGGCGCCGACAACGTCAAGGGCGGCGAGGCGCAGGGCGAACTGGTCGAGCAGCTCTTCCCGAACGGCGCGAAGGTCATGAACCTGCAGGGCCAGTCGGGCGCAAGCCCGGCCATCGACCGCAACAAGGGCCTGCACAACGTGCTCGACAAGGCGGCCGACAAATACAAATTCGTCTTCGAGGACACGGCAGGCTTCGACCGCGCCAAGGGCCTCACGATGACCGAATCGGCGCTGGACGCCATGAAATCGCCGCCGGACGTCATCGTCTGCGCCAATGACGACATGGCGCTCGGCGCGCTCGAAGCGCTGAAGGCGCGCAACCTGATCGGCAAGGTCAAGCTGATCGGCTTCGACGCGCTGCCCGAGGCGCTCGGCCAGATCAAGGCCGGCAACATGACCGCGACGATCGAGCAGATGCCCGGCGGCCAGAGCCGCGGCGCCGTCGACACATTGGTGGCGTTCCTGCGCGACGGCAAGAAGCCGGCCGAGCAAGTGACGCTGCTGACGCCGATCGCCGTCACCAAGGATAATCTCGACAAGGCCGAGCGCCTCGGCGAGGTGAAGTAAAGAGACGGCAGTCGGCGGTCGAGGGACGCCGACTGCCGACCGCCCATTCCATTCCGAACGCCGAACGCCGCCCCATGACCGAGCCCCTGCTCCGCATGTCCGGGATCAGCAAGCGCTTTCCCGGCGTGCAGGCCCTAGACGATGTGACCTTCGAGGTCGCGCCCGGCGAAATCCATGCTTTGCTCGGCGAGAACGGCGCCGGCAAGTCGACCTTGCTGAAAATTCTCTCCGGCGCCCAGCAGCCGGACGAAGGCGAAATCGTCCTGGCCGGCGCGCCCGTGACCATGACCTCGCCCCATGATGCGCAGCGGCTCGGCGTCGCGACGATCTATCAGGAATTCACCCTCGCCCCGAATATGAGCGTCGCCGAGAATGTCTTTATCGGCCGCGAGCCCGGCGCCGGCCCGTTCGTCAATTGGCGCAAGATGGCCGCCGATACGCGGGCGATCACCGACCGGCTCGGCTTGGGGCTCAAGCCCTTCGCGGTCGTGCGCGATCTTTCCGTCGCCGAACAGCAGATGGTGGAGATCGCCCGCGCCCTGTCGATGCAATCGCGGCTGATCGTGATGGACGAGCCGACCTCGGCCTTGTCGGCGGCGGAAGTCGAAAAGCTGTTCCGCATCGTCCGGGACCTCAAGGCGCAAGGCCTCAGCATCATCTTCGTCACGCATCGGCTCGAAGAAGTGATGGAAATTTGCGACCGCTACACGGTGCTGCGCGACGGCCGCTTCGTCGGCGCCGGGAGGGTCGCAGAGACGACGATCGATGGGATTATCCGCCTGATGGTCGGCCGCCAGGTCGACGCGCTCTTCGCCCATCGCGAAGAGGCCAAGGCCGGCGAGGCGGCGCTGCGCGTCGAAGGCCTGTCGCGCCGCGGCAAGGCGCAGGACCAGAACGCGACGGTGCTCGACAATGTCTCGCTGGAGGCGCGCCGCGGCGAGATTCTCGGCTTGGCCGGCTTGGTCGGCGCCGGCCGCACTGAAATGGCGCGCGCCATTTTCGGCGCCGATCCGTTCGATTCCGGCCGCATCCTCGTCGACGGCAAGCCGGTCGACATCCGCTCGCCGCAAGACGCGATCCGCCACGGGATCGGTCTCGTGCCCGAGGACCGCAAGCAGCAAGCCTTGTTCCTGTCGCTCGGCGTCCGCCCCAATCTGAGCATGGCCGCGCATGACCGGATCTTGACCGGCAAGGTCTTCATCGACGAGGCCGCCGAGCGGCGCATGGTGGAAGAATACCGCAAGAGCCTCAATATCCGCATGGCGAGCCAGGACCAAGTCGTCGCCAATCTTTCCGGCGGCAATCAGCAGAAGGTCGTGCTCGCCCGCTGGCTGGCGCTCCGACCGCGCGTGCTGATCGTCGACGAGCCGACGCGCGGCATCGATATCGGCGCCAAGGTCGAGGTGCATAATCTGCTCTATGAAATGGCGCGCAGCGGCATCGCGGTCGTCGCCATCTCGTCCGAACTGCCCGAAGTGCTGGCGATCAGCGATCGCATCGTCACCATGCGGGAAGGCCGCGTCACCGGCGAGATCGCCCGCAAGGACGCGACCGAGGAGCGGCTGATGACGATGATGACGCTCGGCGGCAAGAAGGCGGCTTAGACAGATTCATGAAAATGATCGACGCCCGCGCGGGCCCCCTCCCGTACCCTCCCCGCTTCGCGGGAGAGGGAGCCCCAAGCGCCGCGCCTCGGCTTTTCCGGCCCTGCCACGCGCTGGCGTTGGGTGCGGCGTCGAAGCCCCCTCTCCCGCGCGAAAGCGCGGGGGAGGGTACGGGAGGGGGCCTGCAGGGGCGAGGCGCGCTTAGGTCAGCGGAGACGAAGCGATGAGCGAAGCAAAGACCATCGAAGCCGCCGCGCCGGTCAAGGCCGATCCGATCGGGATCGTCGCCCGTTTCGCGCCGCTCCTCTTTCTCGTCGTGCTGATGGCCGCGTTCGCCGTCGGCGAGCCGCGTTTCTTGAGCCCGCTCAATCTCTTCAACGTGATGCGCCAAGTCTCGGTCTATGGCTTGCTCGCCGTCGGCATGACCTTCGTCATCCTGACCGCCGGCATCGACCTTTCGATCGGCTCGCTGCTCGCTTTCGCCGGCCTCGTCGCGGCGGCGGTGGACAAGGGCGGCATTTCCAACCGCTTCAATGTCGGCGCCGGCCAGGAGGCGCTCGGCTATGGCTGGCCGCTCGCCGCGCTCGCCGCCGTCGCCGTCGGAATCGCCGGCGGCTGGCTGCAGGGCCAGGCGATCACCAGGTTCAAGGTGCCGCCTTTCGTCGTGACGCTCGGCGGCATGTCGGTCTTTCGCGGCGCCGCCCTGCTCTTCGCCGGCGGCGGCCCGATCAGCGGCTTCGATCCCGCCTATGTCTGGTGGGGCCAGGGCAAGATCGGGCCCGTGCCGGTGCCGGTGATCATTTTCGTCGCCTTCGCCGTCCTCGCCCATATCGTGCTGCGCTATACCCGCTATGGCCGCCAGGTCTATGCCGTCGGCGGCAATCCCGAGGCGGCGCGGCTCTCAGGCCTTAATGTGCGGCGCGTGATCTCCAGCGTCTATGTGATCATGGGCTTCTTCGCTGGGCTCGGCGCTTTCGTACTCTCCGCGCGGTTGAACTCCTCGGAAGCCGTCGCCGGCATCGGCTACGAGCTGACCGTCATCGCCTCGGTGGTGATCGGCGGCACTAGCCTGTTCGGCGGCGTCGGCACGATATTCGGCACCGTGATCGGCACGGTGCTGATCGGCGTGCTGCTCAACGGCCTCGTACTCATGGATGTGTCGTCTTACATCCAGCAGATCATCATCGGCGTGATCATCGTGCTGGCGGTGGCGTTCGATACGTTCGCAAAATCGCGGAAGAGGACGGCGTAGGCCGTGCGCTAGTCAGCCGACCTCATTGGCGGCTCAAACGTCCAAGCGTTTCCGTAGCTTCCCGGATTTCTGACGACCCATTTCGCGATGGCGGGCACGGCGCTTTCGCCTGCGGCGTCACGATCGGATTGTTGTCATTATGGTTCACTTGCGCGGGCGCGGGCTGGACGGCGACCGCGGCCAAAAGAGAGGCCGCGGCCGCGATGATCAGGCGGCAAGATAGCGACGCCGTACGCGGGGCGTTCGTTCTGTTCGCGAATTGCGCATGAACTCCCCTCGAGGCCTATCAGGGCTTCGCAGCCGCTGACGGGCGCTTCCAAGTTCGACCAGCGTCAAATTGGACGACCAGCCCGCACGCCCAGGTCTAATGGCAGGCCGCCAATTCTTTCTGGGCCCTGTCCATCGCGCGATCGATCGAACCGGTGTCGCCGTGCTGGCGAGCGATGCGGTCGCGCGTGCGCTCCATGCTTTCGAGCTGGTGCTCCAAAGCGCGCTTCTTCCCCGGCGGGCAATCGTTCGCGTGCGAGGACGAACCGCCGGTATCGTTGCTGTTGTGATTGACCTGGGCCGCCGCGGGCGGAATGGACGCGGCCAGAATAGCGGCCGCGAGCGCGATCATGAGGCGATGAGACCGCAAGGCGGCCGGCGCCGAGGCTGTTGCGATTGACTTGCGCATGAACTCCTCCTGAAAATCGGAGCCGGTCGTCGGCTCCCAGACCGTTGGTCGCGACGGCGGGTCGAAAGGTTCAACCGCCGCGCGCGATGCCGGCTGCGCGTCACCCGGAGCATTGATTGATAGACGCCAGCTCCGTACTGGCCGCGTCGATCTCGGTCGTGATCTGGTAGACTTGAGCCTTGTATTTCGCGATCTCCACGTCGAGATGACCCTGCCGGTTCCGGCCGATCTGCGCCTCCAGGCTCCCGGCCGGATGCGCGGTCTTGCCGAGGCTCTGCTTTTCCGCCTGGGCTTCTTCGATCTTCGCTTCGAGGCGCTTCTTCTTCTCCTCAAGCCCGGCGATTTTCGCCTTGATCTGGTCCGCCTTGTATTGCGATTCCGATTGGCAGACGGATGAAACGCCGGGATTGCTGTTATGATTGACCTGAGCGGCCGCCGAATGGGTCGCGAGCGCCGCCGCGACAGCGGCTGCGGCGAGGATTCCTGCTTTCGGCGACAGGACGGATCGGGCGTGATCAAGAGATTTGCGCATTGCTGTTCTCCTTCGAACGGCGCCGGTCATCGGCGCCCGCCGGTTGGTCGCCGCTTGCGACTTGGAGGTTCAATCAGCGTCCATTTTTCCGCGCGCCCGCGCGCCGCGGGTCATCGACGCTGGTTCAAGGCCGCGGGCTCTCAAGAAACGCTACAACGCCGACCGTCCCCTCCGTCAGGTCCGGGACGCGCGAATAGAAAAACGAAGAAAGCAAGCTTGTCTGGCGCGCCCCCGAAGATGCGCCGCATCGGCGACAATAGTTACTCGCGCTGCTTTCCGCAATGCGGCTACATGCGAGCGAAATGCTTTTCGCCGAAAGCGCCGCCTCGCCGCCCGGCTACGCCTATGATAGGATCGAAATCAAAGGGCAGGCTGATGACCGTCCACGCCTTCCATCCTCGCACCACCCGCGCCGCCGAGGGGCTGCCGCGCCGCCGTTTCACCGTGGCCGAAGTCGAGGCGATGGTCGCCGCCGGCATTATGGAGGAGGACGAGCGGGTCGAACTCATCGGCGGAGAGCTGGTTCCGATGTCGCCCAAGGGAAATCGACACGAGGTCGTCAAAGTCGCGATGCTTCGGCGCTGGTATCGCCTGGCGCCGGACGATGTCGATCTGGCGCCGGAAACGACCTTTCGTCTGTCCGAGGACACTTATCTGGAGCCGGACGTCGTCGTCTATTCCCGCGCCGCGGGGCTGAAAGCGCTGGCCGGCGACACCGCGCTGCTCGTCGTCGAAATCGCCGATACGTCCTTCAGCTACGATGTCGGCCGCAAGGCCAAGCTCTATGCCGGCTTCGGCGTGCGCGAGCTTTGGGTGATCGACGCCGTCAAGCTCACGGCCCGCGTCTTCCGTTCGCCCTCGCCCGAGGGCTATCGCGAGACGCAGGATTTCGCCGCGTCGGAGCGACTGGTCCCGGCCGTCGCGCCCGTCGCCTTCGCCCTGCGGCTCGACGAGCTCGAATTGGCGTAACGCCTCGCCGCCAGGTCGGTCCTGTGATACGCTTCTCACCATCGCCGCGCGCTTGAACCTTCGAGGACCGATCGATGGCGCACGCATGGAGACAATCGCCGCAACGCCGCTTCACCGTCGCCGAGGTCGAGGCGATGGTCGCGGACGGCCTCATGGATGAGGACGAGCGGGTCGAATTGATCCATGGGGAGCTGGTTCCGATGTCGCCGAAAGGGAACCAGCACGAAGTTCTCAAAGTCGCCCTGCTCGATCGCTGGTATCGGGCGAGGCCCGTGGAATGCGCCTTGGCGCCCGAGACGACGTTCCGTCTGTCCGAGGACACCTATATGGAGCCGGACGTCGTGATCTATCGCCGCGCAGACGGCTTGAAAGCCCTATCGGCGCCCGGCGTTCTCCTGGTGGTGGAAATCGCCGATTCGTCTCTGCGTTACGATATGGGCCGCAAGGCCAAGCTCTATGCCGGCTTCGGCGTGCGCGAGCTTTGGGTGATCGACGCCGTCAAGCTCACGACCCGCGTCTTCCGTTCGCCCTCGCCCGAGGGCTATCGCGAGACGCAGGATTTCGCCGCGTCGGAGCGACTGGTCCCGGCCTTCGCGCCCGCCGCCTTCGCCCTACGGCTCGACGAGCTAGAATTGCGGTGAGGAGCCGGCCTATTTCGGCCGCAGAACGAGGCCGACGCCCTTGTTGACGAAACGCAGCGTATAGGCCGTCTTGTAATCGAGATCGGGTTTGACGACGCCGGCTTTCGCCATTTCGTCGAAAAAGTCCTTCACGCGCGCGTCGGTCATCACGCTGACGCCGCCGGCGATTTCGCACGGCGGCGCGATCCGCCTATGGTGGCCGGCCCGCCCAGCCATGCCAGGCCGTAAAGGCCGCGATCGCGACGAGCAGAGCCCCCGCGGCCCGGCCGACGACGATGGTCGCCCGCGGATTGAGGACAAGAAGATCGCGGCTGCGCCCGGCGGCGAGCGCCAAGCCGCCATAGATCGCGAACTGCATCAGCAACGTCATCGCGCCCATCACCAGCGCCTGCAGCCAGACCGCGCCATATTGCGGCTTCAAGAATTGCGGGTACGTGGAGAGGACGAAGAGATAGGCTTTCGGGTTGAGCAGGCAGGTCGCCGCCCCCTGTCGGAAGGCCGTCCACGAGGATCGGCTGGCCGCGCCGGCGACCTTGCCGACGACGATCGAGCTACGCGCCAATGCGACGCCGATCCAGGCCATATAGGCGGCGCCGGCGAAGAGCATCACGCCATAAAGCTGCGGCGCCCATTTCAGCAAGGCGCCGATTCCGGTCGCGCCGAACAGGGTATGCGCCGCGCCGCCCAGCATGACGCCGCCGGTCGCCGCCAGGCCGGCCCGCCGCCCGCCGGTCAAGGCGTTGGCGAGAACGAACATCATGTCCATGCCCGGCACGACAATCACGCCGAACAAGAGCAGGAGGAAGAGCCAGAGATTTGCCGTATAGGACATTGCTTCGCCGTCCGCCTTTCAAACCGACGGCGGGGGCTGTACACGAAGCCAACTGACAGCCTCCTGTCAGTTGCAACGAGGACGAGGCGGCCCGGGAGGATCATGCGCAAGGCGTCGCGTCTATTCGAGATCATCCAAATCTTGCGGCTGGCCAAGCGGCCGGTCACCGCGGCCGCGATCGCCGAGAAGCTCGAAGTCGCGCCGCGCTCGATCTATCGCGACGTCGCCGCGCTACAGGCGATGCGCGTGCCGATCGCCGGCGACCGCGGCGTCGGCTATATTCTGAGACCCGGCTTCGAGCTGCCGCCGCTCATGTTCTCGATCGAAGAGACGGAGGCCGTCGTCTTGGCTTTGGCGCTGCTCGATCGGACCGGCGACATCGAACTGAGGAAGGCGGCCAAGCGGGTCAACCAGAAAATCGCCGCCGCGATCCCGGCGCCGCTGCGCCGGGCCTTCGACGTCAGATCGCTCCACGCCTGGGGTACGAGCGCCGCGCCGCCGCCGGACCTCGACCTTGGCGCGGTCCGCCGCGCCATTCGCGACGAGCAGAAGCTCTCGATCGATTATCGTGACGAGCGCGGCCGCGAGACGCGGCGGACGATCTGGCCGCTGGCGCTGATCTATTATTCCGAGCATGCCAATATCGTCGCCTGGTGCGAGCTGCGTCAGGCTTTGCGCAGTTTCCGCACGGAGCGGGTGCGCAAAAGCGCGCCGGTCGACGACTTCTTTCGCGGCGCCGGCGACCGGCTGAGGGCGGAATGGATCGCCGGATGGCGAATGGATGCGGAGCCTGCCTTCGCCCGCAGGGAGAGGGGTCGCGAGTGACGGCGCGAACGCATGGAATTGGCGGACCCGTATTGTCTACCGCGCGCCGTCAGTCCTGGCCCTCCCCCTTCGCGAGAGGGGATGCGCTCGGCTTGCCCAGGCCCATCGAGAGCGACGTCAGGCCCGTGAGGCCGCCGAGTTGCGTCGTCTCCAGCGCCGACGAAACCGCGGACGAAGGCAGGAGCCTTCGTTCGCGCTTCACTTCATCGGCAGCGGCCGGATAAGCCCGCCCTGCGTCCAAAGCGCATTGAGCCCGCGATCGAGATGGTACGGCCCTCCGGTCGTACGTTGAAAGATCTCGCCATAATTGCCTGTCGCGGCGATCGCCTTCCCCGCCCAATCATGCGCCAGCCCCAAGGCTTGCGCAGTCGCGAAATCGTGGCCGAGCAAAAGCTCAGCCCGCATGTCGCGCCGTTCCGACGCCGCCGCCACATTGCCCTGGGTGACGCCCAGCGCTTCGGCTTCGATCAGCGCGTTGATCGTCCAATCGACGGTCAGCCCCCATTTCTGATCGCCATAGCGATAAGCCGGGACAAGCGGATCAAGCCCGAACCGCTCCGGCAGAAAGTCGAAATCGTTGGTCCAGGCGTGAAAATTCGCTCGCGACTGCGCGAGCCGGGACTCCATGCCCGCGCCGGCGTCGCATCGGCGAACGGCGATGGCCGCGTCCATCTCGCCCTGTTCCGAATGAGCCATCAACCCATAAGGGATGCCCCGCGCCGTCATTTCGTCGCGCAAAACGCGCTCTGGCGGGCTCATGTCGAGCGCGCATATGAGCTTGTCGCGCAAGCCCGCGACATCCTTTATGCCGCTCTGCTTGGAGACCAGAAGGCGCTGCGAGTCGTAAAAGACGGGCGGTCCGAAGCCGACGCCGAACTGCGTCGCCGTCGTCGCCGAGGGCGAGATTCCGACCACGAGCTGAATCGCGCCCGCTTTCAGCGCGTTCAGCGCTTCCAGTTCGGCTGGAAAGGCATGGATCGTCAGGCCGCCCGCGTCGCCGAGAACGGCGACGGCGACCGCGCGGCAAATCTCAGCGCCTAGGGCCGACAGATCGCCATGGACGTCCTCCCCATTCCAATCGTCGGCGCCGAGGACGACGCCGCATTCCATCCGATGCGCGGCGCGGATCGCCTCCAAAGTTTGCGCCTGCGTGGCGTTCGCGAGCGCGGCCAAACCGACAGTCAAGAAGCCCAGGATTACGCGAAGCATCGACAAGCTCAATCGAACCGAAAAACAAAAGGGGATGGAGGTCGAGGCCTCCATCCCGTCGCAAGCGTCTGAAAGCCGAGCCGAGATCAGGGCGTCCAGGTCCCCGACGTGGGGACGCCGGGCGATTGCGTCGGACGCGGATTGACGTCGCCCGGATACGGATCGATCGGCTCGCCCTTTTGGTAGGCCTCCTTCGACGGAAAGTCGGTCGGCAGAATGCCGATCGCCGCGCATGCGCCATTGGTGTAGCCGTTGGGCGAATAGTTCGGCGTCGCCAGGTGAGGCAGCGTCTTCACCACGTTGTCCGGGAACGTCGCGCGCGTCGCCGGGATCGGCGCTTCTTCTCCCCGCAAGATGTCGTAGTCGAACGCTTCGGTGAGGTCGCCGACATCATTGTCCGGATCATCCGAAGGGCCGAGATTCGGCTGGCCGAGCCTCGCCAGGCCCATTTGGCGCCCCCACGCCTCGTCAGGCAGCGAGGCGAGCGGCACAAGGCCGAACAGTTCGTTGACGAATTTGATCACCGAGCCGTGCTCGCTATAGCGATGCGAAATCTTGCCGGACTTCGCGTAAGGCGAGATCAGGATGGTCGGAATGCGCGGACCGGCCGCAAGCTGAGAGCCGTCGACGAACGTGCTGCGCCGCTCGGGCGAGACGTGATCGTAGAACCCGTCGGTCTCGTCATAGGTGATGATGATCGCGCTTTGCGACCAGTACGGACTGTTGGCGATGGCGTTGATCGCCTTGGCGGCGAAGGCCTCCGAGATCTGCTGATCCGAATAGGCCGGATGATCGTCGTTGCCCATAAAGGCGTGCTGAATGGCGGGCGTCGGATCGACCGGCGTGAGCCCGTCATTGTTGTCGTAGCCGCCGCGCAGATAGAACACGCCGCCATTGGCCGGCAGCATGCGGCCGTCGACGGCGTCGAGGAAGTCCTTTACGCCGTGCAGGTTGTTGTGCAGCACTTGCGGATTGTCGGCGAGATAGCCGAAATATTGCGGGCCGTTGTGATGCAGCACGTAGCCGCTGTTCACGCCCGAATTGGGCGACTGGTAAGGATCAGCCGCGTCATTGGCGTTGAAGCCTTGCTGATACCAGCCCCAATTGACCGCCGGATCGTCGGAGGCGATGGTTTTGATGTCTTGCTGGACGTCCAACAGATCCGCGCTCGGATTGGGGTCCGTCGCGATGACGGAATAGATGTTCTTGCCCATGAACGAGAGCGGCTGGCTGGCGAAAGTCAGGTTCAGGGCCGGATTGGCCGGATTCTCGTCATTGACGTTCCATGGCGGCCGCACCGCGCTGGCGTCGAGATTCGAGCCCGGGAACGGGCCCGGATCGCTGACGATCGGCACGAAGGCGTTGGCGTCGCCAGGGGCCGGCGGCGCGCTCGAGGCGTAGCTGGCGCCGAGCGGATTCGGGAAGGCCGGGTTGGCGTAGCTTACCGTCGGCGCTTCGTTGTTATGGAGCGCCCATTGCGTCTGACCGGACTGGCCGGCGATCAGCGCGATCGCATTCGGCGTCGAAGGGCCGACGATCGTCTGCCGGAAATTGTCGAACAACACGAAATTCTTCGCCCAACGCCACATGAAGGGGATCGTGTCGCAATCGATATGGCTGACATCGATTTCGGCTTTCTGCTTTTGCGCAAGGGTGATCGCGGTCGGCGCCGCGCCCGCTTTGGTGACGATATTGCTGCTTGCGTCGGTCGTCAGACCCTCTTGGTCCATGGCGTAGCGGTCGTTCGCCGCCTCGCCTGTCGTCGGATCGATATGCAGGCTGTTCGCCATGCCCTGGTGGCTGTGGTCGACCGAAATCTCGTCGGCCGGATAGATCGGCGCGATCTGCCCGCCAGCCGTCTTGACCGCCTGGGGGATCAAGAACGGCGAGATCGTCACGGGGTTGAGCGACGTGTCGAGGTATTTCTGCTCGAAACTCGGCGTCGCGTTGGCCGGCTTTGCGCCGCGCGGCGCGCTGAACAGGCCGTTGGCGCCGGGATAGGAGCCGAAGAAGTGGTCGAACGATTCGTTCTCGTGGAAGATGACGAACACGTATTTCACCTTGCGGCGCAGAAGCTCGATCTTCTCTCTGAGCGAGGGCCCTTCATGATCATCGCCGTCCTCCCATCCCTGTTCATGATGCCGACCGTCGTCTCGCGGCCAGTCTTCTTGCGCGAGCGCCGCGGCGGCGTTCGACAGGAGCGCGAGCGTCCCGAGCAATGCAGTCGAACGTTTGAAGAAATGCGCCAGAGACATCCCGAACCCCTCTTCACGTCAATAAGGCCGAGTCTGGGTTATCCTTGGGCAATGTCGGGACGATGACGCTTTGGTTAAGGTTGTGCGCCAGCGAACTGGCGGAACAGCCGCTTGATCGGCTTGTTGATATCGCCTTGCAAGCGCGCGGCCTCGGTTTCCCGGCGGAGCGGCGACGGCGCCGCGCGAGCGCCCCAATTGGCAGCGTGGTCGCAATGCTTTATGACCCCTCTCGCGAAAGTCGCAGGGGAAAGATGACGGAAGAGCGGAAGCGCCCGCGGCCCGCCATGGTGGCGGTGGCGGCGCTGTTTTTGGCTGTGGCCTGGGTCTGGGACGCCTTCATCGCCGCGGGGCGATGGCTTCTCGGGCTCGTGCCTTGGCTCGCGCTGAGGGCGCGCATCGTCGCGGCGATCGACCGGCTGCCGATCGCCCTCGTCGTCATCATTTACGGCGTTCCCTTTTTGATCGTGGAGCCGCTCAAGGGCGTGCTGCTCTGGCTGATGGCGACCGGCCATTTCCTGTCCGGTCTCGTCAGTCTGATCCTCTTGGAGACGTTCGGCGTCGCCCTTCTCGCCGTCATCTTCGACCTCACCCGCGAAAGGCTGTTGACGCTGCGCTGGTTCGCCTGGACCTATGAAAAGGTGCTGGCGTTCCACCATTTCGCCGATCGGCTGATCAGCCCGTACAAAGAAGCCGTGAAGCGCGAATGGCGCGCCTTCCGGCGCTCTGTACGGGAACGTTTGCGGGCTTGGGGCGGCCGAGGCGCTGGCGCACTGGTCGCGCGCTCGACGGCCCCGGCCGCCTTCCGTCCGAACCCCTCGCCGCCTTCGTCCACGCCGGAAGACGCGCCGCCGCGGGATTGGCGCTCGCCGCCCGACCGCTTCACGCATTGACACGCCCGCTCGATCCGGCGGGAAGGTACGTCGTTTGTCCCTGCTGTCGAAATTGGGCGGCGCGCCCCTCGACGCGGCGCCATCGGCCAGGGCTTGCGCGAGGCGGCTATCGCCGCTCGTCCAGCGTGAACAGTTCCTGCGGCTTCAGCACCCCGCGCAAAGCGTAGCGCCCAACCGAGACGAACGGACTGGGCTCGAGCGCCGCCGACGCCGCAAACGCGGCCGATACGAGAACAGGTTGCTCGACGGACCGGCACATCGCCGCGATCCGGTTGACCTCGTTGACGGCCGGCCCGATCACGGTGAAATCGAGCCGCTCGCGGCTGCCGATATTGCCGTAATAGACTTCGCCGAAATGCAGGCCGAGATACATGTCGGTCGCCGGCAATCCCTGCTTGCCGCGCGCCGCGCTCAGCGCCCTTGTCGCGTCTTGCGCCTGCCGCGCCGCGCGCAAGGCGGCGGCGCAGGCGTCATGGCGCTCTTGCGCCGGGAAAATCGCCAGCACGCCGTCGCCGATCAGCTTCAGGACGTCGCCGCCATTGTCGTGAATGGCCGAGACGATCGCATCGGCGTAATCATTGAGCAGCGGGATCACCAATTCGGGCGGCGAAGCGTCCGAGATGCGGGTGAAATTGCGCAAATCGGAGAACCACAACGCCGTCTCGATCCGGTCGGCGACGCCGCGCGCGATGCGGCCGCTCAGCACCCGCCTGCCCGCGTCGCGGCCGAGATAGGTCTCGACCAATGTGCGGGCGATGCGGCCGAGCGACGCCGACTTGATCGCCAGGCCCAGGAATGGCGCGAGGCGGGAAAGGAGCGCGACCTCCTCGTCGTCGAAGCCGCTCGGGCGATCGGTCATCCACGACGAATAGAAGCAATCCATCTCGCCGATCACGCCGTCGCCGGCAAAAGGGTTGACGATCGCGACGTAATCCGTGATCCCGGCGGCGCGCGCGTCCTTGAGTTTGGGAAATTCGGCTTCGCTCTCCGCATTGACGCGCCGGCGCAGAAGCTTCTCGCCGCTGGTCAGCAGCCGATAGAACGGGCTCGCCTCCCAATGCGCCGCCGCCTCGCCGTCGGCGCTCGATCCATATTCGGTGAGCTTCGTCTCGCCCTCGCCGCGGGCCCAATGAAAGGCGCGCCCTTCGTAAACCGGATGAAGCGTGTCCATCAGCAAAACCGCGCGGGCGAGCGGCAGGCCGAGCGCCACGGCGCGTTCGCAAAAACCCTCGACCAAGGCGGTTTCGCTCCATCCGACCAGCCCAGCTTCGGCGATCCAGGCGGCGAGTCCGGCGATCGCGCGCTCCTGGTCGCGATCGTCGCCAAGACCGGCGACGGCGTCGGCCGGGACCGTCGCGACGCCGTTGGCGAAAGGCTGAAACGGACGGGCGGCGTTGCTCGAAATGAACATGGAATCGCCTCGTAGAGTTTGAATTTGGCGGCGGCGAGGAT
This sequence comes from Alphaproteobacteria bacterium, assembly GCA_021325385.1. Taxonomy (GTDB): domain Bacteria; phylum Pseudomonadota; class Alphaproteobacteria; order Rhizobiales; family Beijerinckiaceae; genus Roseiarcus. The sequence continues at coordinate 6,427 of JAJPHH010000131.1, read as the reverse complement.
CGACGGATTCAAGCTCGCCCGACGGTCGTCATTTCGTCAGACGCGCGCGGCAAGAAGCGCTCTTGCCTCCGATCGAGCTCGCAAAGCGGAGGGGCCGCGCCCTGCCCCGCCACATTTGCGGGCGGCCGGCGAGGGGCGGCGATCCAATGGAGACTATACGGAGGAACCCTCCGTTTTTCAAGAGCGCGTTTGCTCTCTTCTTTTACAAGGCGCGCAATCGAAAAAAAGCCGCCGCAACCCTCGCGGAGGTCGCGGCGGCAGGCGAGCGAGTAGGCTTTGGGGCCGAACTACCCGCGCGAGGAAAACACCCGTCCATATCAGCGCATTCGTTTGAAACTTCGGTTAGACGGATTCCGGCGAGCGGGTTAATCAGCGCAAACTTTCGCGCCGTCCAACGCAGCCTCTGCTTCAAACGATCCCGCCCGCCCCGAACAAAATCGTTCCGGGCGTCCGCTCCGTCCCCACTGGGCCCGGCGCTGGCGGAGGGCGCCGAGGCCAGCCCGGAACTCTGTCCCTCCCACGCGCGTTCAGCTTCCCCGATTTCAGGAGGACACGATGGATTGGGACCGGATCGCAGGAAACTGGAAGCAGGCGCAGGGCAAGCTCAAAGAGCAATGGGGCAAGCTCACCGACGACGATCTCGCGCGGATCAACGGCAGCCGCGACCAACTCGAAGGGAAAATCCAAGAGCGATACGGCATCGCCAAGGATCAAGTGCGCAAGGACATCGACGACTGGCTCTCGCGGCAGACTTGGCATTAGGGACGAGGCGCGCCGAGCGCTAACCGTGATTGACGTCGTCCGCCGCTAAGCGGCGTAGCGTCTCGAGCGGGATCAAGCACCAAATTTTCCGCGCGCGGACGGCTGCGCCGGCGGTACGGAAATTCCTGGAATGTCATTCCCGCGCAAGCGGGAATCCAGACTGAGCGAGCTTTCAGGCGCGGCGGTCTCTGGATTCCCGCTTGCGCGGGAATGACACGGAGCTCGCGAAGCGGCTCCCGCGGGAAGGACACGGAGCTCGCGAAGCGGCTTGGGATTGACGCCGAGCACGACAATGGCATGGAGGACGGGGCGCGTTTAGTAGCTTCCAGCCCCTTCCGCCTGGATCCCCCGCCATGCCCATCCCCCTCCCCGCCGCCGCGTCGCGGCGGCGGTCGACAGTTTCGAAGGCTTGCCGGAAGATGGGCGGGCGGACGTCGCGGACCGAGCCGCCGAAAGTTCAGCCAACGTCGAATTCGTGATCGGCCGCTTCGAGGACACGCTGCCGCCTTCGGCGGGAGCGATGATCGGCCCGCCAGCGAACCCGAAAACGCGCGGTGAACGAGCCGCCGCTCGGGCGCCGCCTCCGGCAAGAGTGGACGTTATGCTCAAGGCGTCGGGAAATCACAAAGAACTCGCTTTCCTCGACGAACTCGGTCGAACCGTCGCCGTGCTGAAAGCAGGCGTCGCCTCATTCGCGATCGGCGGACAAGCCTACACCGTCACCAATACGGGCGTGTTCGCGCCGACTTTCGAGCTGTGGCTCGATGGCGAGCGCGTCGCCTCGGCGGCGCAAGCCGCGCTCGTCAATCGATATGCGGTCGATTGCGCCGGCAAAGCCTGGCGGCTAAACGCAGTCGGCCTCACCGGGCGAAAATTCGCGCTGCTCGACGGCAAGGTTCGAGTCGGCGCGATTTCGCCGAAATGGCGCAATCCGTACAGCGAGACGACTGTCGACCTGCCAAAGGAAATTCCGATCGAAGTTCAGATTTTTCTGACCTGGATCGTCGCGCGCCATTGGGACTCCGACTAACGCGACGGCTTCGCCATCGACGGCGTTGCGGACGTCAAAATCGAGACGTCAATTTTCGACGACAATATCATTCGCAGCGCCGCTCACGCCGCGTCCGCGGTCACCCGATTGCGCCCTTCCGCCTTCGAGCGGTAGAGGGCGCGGTCGGCGCGCTCGTAGAGCGCCTCGGCCTGCGCGTCGCGGCCGCGCTCGGCGAGGCCGATCGACACCGTGATAGGGATGCTCCTGCCCGCCTTGTCGATGACGAAGGGCGCCTCCTCGATCGCTGCCCGAGCGCGCTCGGCGACTTTCTGGGCGACGTCCAGCGGCACGTTGGGCATCACCACGACGAACTCCTCGCCGCCCATCCGGCAGAGCAGATCGCCGCCGCGGATGATGCGGCGGATGCGCTCGGAAAAGCCCTTCAGCACCTCGTCGCCGGCCTGATGGCCGTACGTGTCGTTGACCTGCTTGAAATGATCGATGTCGAGGATCATCAGCGACACCGGCTTATGCCGAGCCCGCGCCTGCTCCAAGGTGGCGGCGAGGTGGTTTTCGAGAAATCGGCGATTGTTGAGGCCGGTTAGCGGATCGACGATGGCAAGTTCGATCGACTGCTGCACCTTGTCGCGCAAGCGGTCGGCGTAGCGCTTGCCGCGCAAGAGAACGCGGGCGCGGGCGAGCAATTCGTTGCGGTCGATCGGCCGCGCTAGATAATCGTTGACGCCGAGCTCGAGGCCGCGCAGCACGCGGTCGCGATCCTCCATTTCGGCGATGACCAGGATCGGCAGATGGCGCGTCCGCTCGAGCGCGCGGATCTGGCTGCAGAGCCTCAGGCCGTCGTAACTGGCGAGGCCGAGACTGACGACGAAGAGATCGAAATTGTCTTCGGCCGCCTTGAACAAGGCCTCCTGCGGATCATTTTCGACGACGACGTCGTAGCGGGCCGAGAGCGCCTGGCTGATCCGCTCGCGCGAGCCTTGGCGGTCTTCGACCAGGAGAACGCGGGCCGCGCGGTCGTCCTCGGCAAGCAGCGCGGCGCTCTCGTCCTCGGCGCGCAACGCCAGAGTCGTGTTGGCCCTGTTGCGCAATTCGTCGACCACGACTTTGAGCCGGGCCAGCGAGCGCACCCGCGCCATCAGCGCGACTTCGTCGATCGGCTTGGTCAGAAAATCGTCGGCGCCCGCTTCGAGGCCGCGGACGCGGTCGGCCGGCTGATCGAGCGCCGTGATCAGCACCACGGCGAGATGGGCGGTGGTCGGATTTGTCTTGATCCGGCGGCAGACTTCAAACCCGTCCATGCCCGGCATCATGACGTCGAGCAGGACGATGTCGCACAGATCCTGCTCGCATTTCTGCAACGCCTCGCGGCCGTCCGAGGCGGTGATGACGTCGAAATATTCCGCCGTCAGCTTCGCTTCGAGCAATCTTCGGTTCGGCGCGATGTCGTCGACGACGAGGATGCGGGCGGTCATCGGCTCACCGGGGTCCGAGGAAATTATCCACCGTCTCGAAGAATTTCGCCACGGATATCGGCTTTGAGAGATAGGCCTCGCAGCCACCCTGCCTGATCTTTTCCTCGTCCCCCTTCATCGCGAAAGCCGTTACCGCAATCACCGGAATGGCGCGCAGATCGTCGTCGTCCTTCAGCCATTGGGTGACTTGCAGGCCCGAAACTTCAGGAAGCTGAATATCCATCAAGATCAGGTCCGGGCGGTGCTTGCGGGCGAGATCCATCGCTTCGACGCCTTGCCGGGTCTGGAGCACGCGACAGCCGCGGGTCTCCAGCAGATCGTTGAAGAGCTTCATGTTGAGCTCGTTGTCTTCTACGATCAGCACGGTTTTCGACATCAGCGTTTCCGAGACCAGCGTTAACGTTTCTTAAAGCCCATTTACGCGGCGGGGATTGCGTAAGACTATCCCGGAGAAATTTATGAAAGGAAAATTGAATCGTGTACACCGGGGCGAAATCGCGATCATCCACAGGCAAAGAGCAGGCGCAAGATTTGGCCGTCGCCGCGCTCGCCTTTATCGCTGAGGATTCGGAGCGTCTCCAGCGCTTTCTCGCCCAATCGGGGCTCGGTCCGCAAAATTTGCGCGCCGCGGCGGCCGAGCCCGGCTTTCTCGGCGCTATCCTCGACTATGTAGCGGGAGACGAATCCCTTCTGATCGCTTTCGCCGCGCAACAGAATCTCGCTCCTGAGATCGTCATGCAGGCGCGCTCGCGCCTGGTCGGAGAAGAAGCGCAAGACGATCCATGACCGCCGCTGCGTTCATATGTCGCGATTGCGTCAGCAGCTTTACCGGCGTTGCGGCGGCGAAGCGTTGCGCCAATTGCGGCTCGCCGCGCCTGATCGAAGATCCGGGGCAAAAGGAGCTGACCATCGCCCATGTCGATTGCGACGCCTTTTACGCCGCGATCGAAAAACGCGACGATCCCGCCCTCCGCGATCATCCGGTGATCGTCGGCGGGAGCGGAAGGCGGGGCGTGGTCTCGACCTGCTGCTACATCGCCCGCACTTTCGGCGTGCGCTCGGCCATGCCGATGTATCAAGCCCGCCGGCTCTGTCCCCAGGCGATCGTCATCGCGCCGAATATGCGCAAATATTCCGAAGTCGGTCGCGAAATCCGCGCGATGATGCAAAGCCTGACGCCGCTGGTCGAGCCGCTGTCGATCGACGAAGCCTTTCTCGATCTCGTCGGCTGCGAGCGGCTGCACGCAAGAAGCGCCGCGGCGACGCTGGCGCGCTTCGCCAAAGACGTGGAGACGAAGGTCGGCGTCACGGTTTCGATCGGCCTCAGCTATTGCAAGTTCCTCGCGAAATTCGCCTCCGATCTCGATAAGCCGCGCGGTTTTTCCATTGTCGCGCGCGATCAGGCGCTGGCGCTGCTCGAGCCGCAGCCGATCGGCAGGATTTGGGGCGTCGGCCGCGTCGCCGAGGCGCGGCTCGTCAAGGCGGGCCTCAGGACGATCGGCGACGTGCAGCGGCGCAGCGAAGCCGAGATGGTCCGTGAGTGCGGCCCGGAAGGCGGTCGGCTGTGGCGGCTCGCCAATGGGATCGACGAACGTCGCGTGTCGCCGGAGCGCGAGACGAAGAGCATTTCCGCCGAGACGACCTTCGACAATGACGTTTCGGACAAGGCCGAATTGGAGCGCGTCCTGTTGGGCTTGTGCGAGAAGGTCGCGCTTCGTCTTAAGCGCGAGGGCCTCGCCGCCCGGAGCGTGACGCTGAAACTGCGCCTGCCCGATTTCAAGCTGCGCACCCGCGCCCGCTCCAGCGCCGCGCCGACGCAACTCGCCGGCCGTCTCTTCGCCGCCGCGCGCGATCTCCTCTCGCGTGAGGCCGACGGCGCGAGCTTCCGCCTGATCGGCGTCGCCGCCGCCGATTTCGCGCCGGCCGAGGAGGCGGACAAGGGCGATCTGATCGACAAGGATGTCGGCAAGGAGAAGTCGCGCGAGACGGCCATCGACGCGCTGCGGGAGAAGTTCGGCGCCGGCGCGGTGGTGCGGGCTCCCCTTCTCCCCGTAAAGCGGGGAGAACGCGCCGCCGAAGGCGACGAATGAGGGGCAGCGCTGGGTCTGGGATTTGCCGACTCGGTGGGCGCTAGACCAACGGTCCAGCCCTCCAGGCATGCCGCTCGGATTGCGTGCGCCATGCCTGATCGCCTGGACAATGATCTCCGTATCGCCGACTTCGTAAAAGACGAGATAAGGATAAGGAGACGTCGCGAGCCGGCGGATGGCCGTATCTTCAGTGCGGACGCCGACGTGCGGATGATCGGCCAAATGAGCAATGGCCGCTTTTATTCGGGATTGAATGCGTCGTCGGGCGCCTTGTGGCGAATGCGCGGCGACGTACTCAAAAATCGCTTCGAGATCGGCAAGAGCCGGAAGGGTATAGCAAACCCTCACAGCCCGTATTTGCGCCAGACCTCGGCGACCTGTTCGTCCGTTGCAAACTCGCCGCGAACGGCGGCGGCTCTGGATTTTGCGATAGCGGCGCGCTCGTCCGGCGATAGCGAAACGGGCTCTTCATCGTCAACGCCGGCGAGTTGCAGCACCACGCGCGCGATATCGTCCTGCGCTCCTTCGGGGAGCTTCTTCAAAGCCTCCATCGCGCGATCAAGACGCTTAGTCATGATGCGAGGATATACGCCTCCGCGTCGAGAGGGAAGAGCGAGAATCCTTCTCCCGCGGATCTGGGAGAAGGCGCCGCCGAAGACGATGGATGAAGGGCGCCGCTGAGTCTGGGATTAGCGACTCGGAAGGCGCGTACTTCCGGAGTCCTGTGCAGCCCCTCATCCGGCCGCTTCGCGGCCACCTTCTCCCCGCTTTGCGGGGAGAAGGGGAGCGCGCGGCTCTATCCGCTCCAGGCCGCCCATATAGGGGCGGAGGACATCCGGAACGGTCACCGAGCCGTCCGGATTTTGATAATTCTCCAGCACCGCGACGAGCGCGCGGCCGACGGCGACGCCCGAGCCGTTGAGCGTATGGACGAAGCGGGTCTGCTTGGCGTCTGCCGCCTTGCAGCGGGCGTTCATGCGGCGCGCCTGGAAATCGCCGCAGACCGAGCAGGAGGAAATCTCGCGGAAGCGCCCCTGCCCCGGCAGCCAGACTTCGATGTCGTAGGTCTTCCGGCTGGCGAAGCCCATATC
>JAJPHH010000086.1 GCA_021325385.1 Alphaproteobacteria bacterium | reverse complement strand
GAATCATCACGGCCGGCGGGTATCTCCGCGCAAACAGGCCGAAGACATGACCGCACCCGAGATGTTCGCAGATCCCCAAGAAATCCCTTGATCAAGGGGCGCCGTCCCGAGATGTTCGCAGATCCCCAAGAAATCCCTTGATCAAGGGGCGCCGTCCAGACATGACTGCGATCGCTCGGCGTGGCTATTGGCGACCAAGACGTTTTGCTGCCGAAACCGGCCGTTCGGCCGCAAAACGTCTTGGTTGCAAAAAGCCATCGAGGCGGGCAAGGCTCGCGAAGCGAAGCGGAGCGACCGGCGAAGCCGGCGTGGCCTTGAGGCGCGCCCGCCTCGATGGCGGCGCGGTGTTCGGGATTTGCGTCTTTGAGCGCGCTCGTTTCCCGAGTCTCGCCAATCACAAGCCCGCGAATAAACTCGATATCGCCTCGTTTGCGAGGGCCGCGCTCCGGGCGTTAAATTTACCCCTCATTTTCCCCGGACAGCCCTGCGCTTTCGCGGGAATGACAGTTACGGTTTACTGAGAAGTGCTCGGCCGGACCGCCGCTCGCGTCTCGCCCAGCGCAAAAATTCGGATATGCGACTTGCGGCGCGGCAAGATTTGATCGGCGATCGAGCCCGACCTGCGGAACTCTGACGCATTGACCGCGTTTTCGCCAGCTGGAGCGAGTCGGCGGGTGTTTCGGGGCTGCTTTCATGTCTGCCATTGTCGGGCTGTCCTTCTGCTGCATGATCGCCGGCGGCCTCATGGGCTTGGAATGGGCTGATCTCAGCAGCGTCGGGTTTTCTTTGGCCGCGCTCGCGGCGATCGTCTTCTTTTCGTCGATCGACGCGTGGGAATGCGAAGGCGCGGCCGCGGATTCTGCGGAAGCGGCGCCGCCCTCCCTAAACGTCAAGCCGCGGTGAGGCGGGGCGGCGAGGACGGCTTAAGGTCGCGGGCGGCAAAACGAAACCCGCGCCGACCCCTTGCGGGGCCGCTCAATCCGCGACGTCGGCGATTCTCGGCGCGCCGCCGCACGAAAGGCGCAAAGCGGCCGCCAACGCCTGTTTTGCACTCTCGATAAGCGCTTCCGGGCTTCGCACGCCGCGATCCACCTGCTCGATGATCGCGCTCGCCAGCACCAAGCGGCCGAGTTCGGCGTCTCTCACCATCTCGCGCGCCTGAAGCCACGCGCCGTCCAAAGCCTCGGTCATCAGCCGCAGGAGCTCCGGACCGTATTCCCCTTGCGCGAAGTGGGCGCGCGCCGATTTCATTCGTTTCCCTCGGCTTATAGCCGGCAGCCGTGCTTGACCAGGCTGCCGCCGCCTTAAAGAGCGCTCGGATCGTAGACGCCGCCCGCCCGGGCGAGCAACAGGCAGATGAGCCAGGCAACCGCCAGCGTCGCGCCCGCTGCGGCCAAGCCGGCGATTTTGGCCCGCCCTGGCGAGATGCCGAAGGCAGTCGATCGCAGCGCGTCGCGGGCTTCACAATATGCGCAATAGGACAGAAACAGGCTGCCGCTGCCGATCACGCCGAAGATTTGCTCCATGACTGCCCCTTCCAAGCGATTCGCTTGTCTCCGAAAAGGCCCCCTCCTCTTCGGCCCAAAATCGACTCAGTATCGCCCCAGGAACGTTCAACCCGCGCCAAGGTTCCGCCCCCTTTTTGTTCATGCGCAAAAAGACGCCCCCGGCGCAGCTCGCGACATCGGCGCCGGAACGACATCAGGCCGCACGTAAATTGATCTGGTCGGCGGCGAGTTGGGTGAGCTTCTTATCGGCCGCCTTCTCCTCCTCCAGCGTCTCCTGAAGAAGGGCGGCGCAATCGTCGCGGCCCAGCATTTGCGCCCAGGCGACCAGCGCGCCGTAGCGGGCGATTTCGTAATGTTCGACGGCCTGCGCGGCCGCGGTCATGGCGGCGTCGCGGATTTCGTCGCCGCCAGCTTCGCTGACGACGTCTTTCGCCTCTCCGAGAATGCCGTCAATGGCGGGACAATCGATCGCCTTCGCCTTGATCTCATTCATCTCGAAAACTTGCTTGAGCCGCTCGACCTGAGCCTCGGTTTCGCGGAGATGGCTCGAAAGGCCCTGCTTCAATTCCGGACTGCTCGCCTTCTCGATCATCATCGGCAAATTCTTCACGATCTCCTTTTCGGCGTAAAAAATGTCCTGGAGCTGATGGACAAAGAGATCGTTCAAATTCTGAATGTCTTTCGAAAACAGGCCCATCGCCACGCCCTTTCGATGATTGACCCGGCGATCCGCGCCGCGCGGGGTTGGAGGTCCCGGGGCAACGCGACGCCAGAGCGCATGTTCCGACTTGGCCTTGGCGCCGGCCGACTTTTGCCCGCCAACGCGGCGCGGACGTTACCGATCAGACCTGGCTTGAACTCCAGGCCGGGCGACGGGCTGGAACCGTCGCCGCCATCGCAACGTTATGCGCCGAGCCCCGTTCATTGGCGCGCCTGCGCCAAGAGCCAAAGGAGCGAACGATGTTCGGTTGGGCCATTGCTTTCCTGATCATCGCCATCGTCGCCGCAATTCTCGGCTTCGGCGGCGTCGCCGGCACGGCGATGGCCGCGGCGAAGATCATCTTCATCGTCGCGCTGATCGCTTTCGCGATTTCAGGCGTTCTGGGTCTGACGCGCCGAACAAGACCCTGACGCCGGGCCGCGACGCCCGGCGGCGCGGCTCATGCCGCTTTGCGACTGGCCTTGCGGTCGAAGAACAACGCTTGGCTGATCGCGGCCTTGACAGCCTCCGGCTCGAAAGGCTTGGTCAACAGGAAAGCCGGTTCAGGCCGATCGCCGGTCAAGAAGCGCTCCGGATAGGCGGTGATGAAAACCACCGCGGCGTCGGTCGAATGGAGAATGTCGTTGACCGCATCCAGTCCGGAACTGCCGTCGGCGAGCTGAATATCCGCCAGGATGAGGCTTGGCCGATGTTCGCCGATCAAGCCGGCCGCTTCCTTGCGCGTACGGGCGACGCCGACGATGCGGTGGCCTAAATCCTGGACGATCGCCTCGAGATCGAGAGCGATGATCGGCTCGTCCTCGATGATGAGTACGTCGGTGGCGACTTGCTGAGTGATCTCGTGAGCGGCGACGTCGAGCAGATCGGTCACTTCAGCCTCCGGTCGGCCTAAAATCTCGGCGACTTCGCTCAGTGAAAATCCTTCAACGGTGCGCAGCAGAAAAGCCTGCCGCGAGAGAGGCGTCAGCAGGCTGAGATTTTTTTCAGGGGCCGGCCGCTCCGGCGCCGGGCCGGGCTCCATATTGGCGGTCATCGACGACCACAATTTGACAAAGATGTGGTACAGCGCCAGGCGAGGCGGCATATTGCGCGGAAAGGACGAAGGATCTTCGATCAAGGCTTCCAGCGTCGCCACGACATAGGCGTCGCCGCTTGTCTGGGAGCCGCTCAAAGCTCGGGCAAACCGCCTAAGAAAGGGAAGTTGCGGCGCGATTTCTTTGGATATGGTCATTGCGCCCGTTCTTTCGGTATGGTCATTTGGCATTCGGGCTGAAATCCATCATCATCGCGTCGGTCGGACAAGTAAATTATTTTTGCTCGCGCCTGGAACCTCGATCCAGTTCTGGAGTTTACCGAGGGGTTTCTAGGCTTCGCGGCGGCGCGCCGGGAGTTGGCGAAGGAGACCGGGAAATGGAGCGCCGGTCGCAGAGGGTCAGATGTCATCAGATGACGGCGATGAGGTTAAAGCCTCACGGGATTTGCGGGACGGACGCGCCAACGCCAAAGTTCAAGAAACCATCGGGCGCTCGTTGAAAGCGCATTACAACGACCTGGTCCACGCCCCGATACCCGACAAGTTTCTCGAACTCTTGGCTCGGTTGGAGCTGAAAGAGCAGCGCACGCCGGCGCAAGAGAGCGATGATGAGCGCCGATAGTTTCAAGGACGCGCTGATTGCTGAAATTCCAAATCTGAGAGCGTTCGCAGCGTCGCTTTCAGGTTCCGTGACCCTTGCCGACGACGTCGTCCAGGACACGTTGCTGCGCGCCTGGAGCAATTCGGACAAGTTTCAGGAGGGCACGAACCTCCGCGCCTGGCTGTTCACCATCCTGCGCAACACCTATTATTCCCATTATCGCAAACGCGCCCGCGAGGTTCAGGACACGGACGGGATGTATGCCGGCCGGCTCGCCGTGGCGGGGGATCAGGTGAGCCATCTCGAGCTCGCGGATTTTCGCAAGGCCCTCGCCAAGCTGCCGCCGGAGCAACGCGAGGCGCTGACGATGATCGGCGCGACCGGCCTTTCTTACGAAGAGGCGGCGGAAATTTGCGGCGTGGCGATCGGCACGATCAAGAGCCGGCTCAATCGCGCCCGCACCAAGCTCGCCGAACTGCTCTCGGCCGAGGGCCTTGAAGGGACGCGCTGGGAGGCTCGGGTCAGCGAGGCTCGTTCGGACCGCTCGGACGAGCGTTAAGACGCGCGGCGATGGCTTTCGTTGGCGCGCCCTCCGCGAGCGGCGAGAAAGCGCAAGAGCGACGCGGCGGCGCTTCGGGAGCCGCTGCGATTCGAGGAACCTTGGCCCGGCCCCGACGTTGCAGTTCGCTCCGGCGCCGGTTGCGCTTTGGAGCGCCGAGTGCCGAGCGATGCGATCAGTCACGATTTCTCCGCCCGCGACGCGACGTCCTTTGATCTCCGCAGATAGAGTAGCCGGCACCGACGTGTTCGACAGCGCCGGTCGTCCCATCGGCGAAGTGCGCGACGTGATGATCGACAAGCTCTCCGGCCAGGTCGCGTACGCCATTCTCTCCTTGCGCGGGTTTCGGGGCTCCGGCGACCGTTATTATCCGGTGCCTTGGCGCCTTCTGAATTATGACTTGACGCGCGGCGGATACGTCGCCCGGATCGACAAGGACAGGCTCGGCGACGCCCCGAGCTTCAGCGCGACCAGCCGGCTCGAACTGGAGACGCCGGAAAACATTCGGTGGATCTACGATTATTACGGGGCGACGCCGTATTGGTTGATGTAGTCTGCGGCGGCGCCGCAGCGTTGTCCGGCCGGAATTTAGCCGCGTTCGTCTGACTTGAATCCCCCCGCGGCAGCGCATTTGCGCCCCGGATACGCCGAGTGGCGAAGGGTGCAGCCGCGATGACGCAGATCCCCGACCAAGACAGCCCTCTCCCGCCGGTCGTTCGTCTTTCCGAACTCGCCGTCTGGGCGCAAATCACGCTCGCTTTGATCGCAACCGGCTTTGTTCTCTACGTCGGCCGGGAGCTTTTGTTGCCGATCGTTTCCGCCTTCGTCGTCGGCGTCATGGTGTCGCCCGCGGCGCGCTTCCTCGAGCGGCTCGGCGCGCCGAGCATCCTGTCGGCGATCTTGATCGTCTGCGCCACGGCGGGATTGTTCGCCGCAATCGCCGCGATCGTCTCCGCTCCCTTGGCGGAATGGGTCGCCAAGCTCCCTGATCTCGGCGTGACCTTGCGCGACAAGCTGCATATTTTCGACCCCGCCCTCGCCTGGTGGAGCGACATCCAGTCGGCGCTCGGAATCAGCGCGGCGCCCATGACGCCCAAGCCGAATTTCGACTGGCTCCCGACGACGATCGCTTATCTGTCGTCGGCATTGACGAGCTTTCCCCTTTTTCTGGTCGTGCTGCTCCTCTTCGTGGTGAGTTGGCCGGATTTGAGGCGCGGCTTGGTCTTGACCTTTGCCGAACGCGAATCGCGGCTGACCGCGCTCAAGATACTCAACGACATCGAGGCGCGGCTCGCCTCTTATCTGCGCACCGTGTCCGTCATCAACCTTTGCGTGGGCGTCGCCACCGGCTTGATCTGCCTGCTGACCAGAACTCCCGACGCGATCGGCCTCGGCCTTCTCGCCGCGACCTTGAACTTCATTCCGATCATCGGGCCGATCGTGATGGCGCTGGCGCTGTTGCTGGTCGGCCTAGCGACCGCGCCGAGCATCGGCGCCGGCTTTCTTCCCTTCGCCGGATTCGTGCTCGTGATCACGCTCGAGGGACAATTCATAACGCCGTCGATCATCGGCCGGCACTTGTCGCTGAACGGCCTCGCCGTCATCCTTTCGCTCGCGTTCTGGACCTGGCTTTGGGGCCCGATCGGCGCGTTCCTTTCTTCCCCGCTCCTCATCGTCGGATTGATCCTGAAGGAGCGCCTCGCCCCCGAGGAATAGCCGCGCCGCCGATTCGGCGGAACATTTCGCGTCGGCGCGGCGTTTATTGTTATGCGCGACTTCGCTCCGGAGACTTCAAAATGTCCGACGCCCCGCAGGACGCCGCAGAAAGCATCGGCGAGAGAGCCGCCTATGATCGCCTCGTGAAGGATATGTCAGCCGTGAAAGAAGACATCGCTCATCTGTCGCAGCAGATCGCTGACGCGGTCAATGCGCTGGCCTCCCTCGCGCAGAAACAAGCCAAGCGCGGCTTGAGGCGCGCGCGCGCCAATGTCGATTCGGTGATGTCGGATGCGACGGAGCGAGCCGGCGCGGTCGCCGGCGCCGCGCAAGACGCGGCCGCGTCGATCGGCGACACGCTGGAGGAGGCCATCCAGGAGAGGCCGATCGCGTCGGTGGCGATCGCGCTTGGCCTCGGCTTTCTCATCGGCGTGACGTGGCGGCGTTGACGCCGATCGGCGGCGCGCTCGGTCGCGCCGCGCCGCGGCGCGACCGCGAGCCGCGCGAGGGGCGAGCAGACCTCCCATGTTGCAGATTATCGACGAGATGAAAGCCGGAATGCGCTCCGCCGCGCGCGCTTATGCAGTCGTGGCCGCGATGGCGTTCACCGCCTTCGTGACCTTGTGCTTCCTCTGCGCCGCCGCTTTCGTCGTGGTGCTCGACAGCTACGGCCTGTTCTGGGCGTGCCTTGCCGGCGCCGGCCTTTTCTTCGTCGTCACGATCTTCCTTCTGATTTGGCTCGACGTCTTGAAGCAGCGGGCGGCGCGGCCGAAGGAAGCCGCCAAGTCGACGCTGCAAGCGGCCGCGACGGATCCGATGGTGATCGCGGCGGGCCTCCAGCTGGTTCGCGCCGTCGGCGTCAAACGCCTGATCCCGCTCGTCGCGCTCGGCGGCGTCGCGCTCGGCCTGCTGGCCAGGACGCCAAAAGCCTCGGTCGACAAGCATCGACCGGATTGACCGGATCGTTCGCCATGCAGCGCTCCGCCGTAGGCTGGGGCGTTCCTTGAGACGTACCAAACCGCTCCGCGCTGCGGCTCCCGACGGGTCCGCGACGCGGAGCGGATCAATCATCTGCGGACGTACCTAGATGATTCCGATGAGCCCGAGAATCAGCAGGATGATCAAAAGCGCGCCGAGCCCGCCGGAAGGATAATATCCCCAACCTGAGCTATAAGGCCATGTCGGAAGAGCGCCAAGAATAAGGATGATGAGAATAATCAGAATAATGAGGCGCATTTCGTACCTCCTAAAGTAGCAGGCGGGCCGCGACTTGGATAGGCGAACGTTCGCCGGCGCAATTTTGTTCCAGCGCAGCCGCGCCGGCGCCCCAAAAAAGCCCGATCGACTTGGACGCCGGTTCAAAACGCTTGCTTGCGTGAATGCTTGATCTATGGATTGGCGGCCGGCCGGGTTCGATCCCGGCGATCCTTCATGAGAAGATTGCGGCGGCGGAACGGCGCTCGGACGGGCGCATCCGACGTTCGGCCGCGGACCGCGAAAATCGGGAATTTGCTTCGCCGCCAGGACACCGTCAAAATGCGCTTGAGCCGCTGCGCCGACTCGAAAGGACCTCATGCGCCGAAGCGAAGGACCGCCGGGAGAAGATTATCCGGACATCCGCGAGGGCGTCCGAAAAGTCTGCGCCGAATTTCCCGCCGAATATTGGCGCAAACTCGACCGCGAGCGCGGCTATCCGGCCGAGTTTGTCAAGGCCTTGAGCGCAGCCGGCTACCTCGCCGCGCTGATCCCGGAGACCTATGGCGGCTCGGGCCTGCCGCTGGCCGCGGCGGCCGCGATCCTCGAAGAGATCCAATTTGCCGGCTGCAACGGCGCGGCCTGCCACGCGCAAATGTACGTGATGGGCGCTTTGCTGCGGCATGGCGGCGAGGCTTTGAAACAGAAATATCTGCCGGACATCGCCGCCGGCGCGCTGCGCCTGCAGGCGTTCGGCGTGACCGAGCCCGACAGCGGCACGGATACGAGCGCGACCAAGACCGTCGCCACGCGGCAGGGCGAACGCTACATCGTCAACGGCCAGAAAATCTGGACCTCGCGCGCCGAGCATTCCGATCTCATGGTGCTGCTGGCGCGCACCGCGCCCCGCGAGCGCGCGAAGAAGCGCAGCGACGGGCTTTCGCTTTTCATCCTCGATATGCGCGAAGCCAAAGGCCGCGGCCTGACGATCCGCCCGATCCGGACGATGATGAACCATTCGACGACGGAAGTCTTTTTCGACAATGTCGCGATCCCGGCCGAGAATCTCGTCGGCGAAGAAGGCGAAGGCTTTCGCTACATTCTTTCCGGCATGAACGCCGAGCGCATCTTGATCGGCGCGGAATGTGTCGGCGACGCAAAATGGTTCATCGCCAAGGCGGTGGAATACGCGCGCAGCCGCATCGTCTTCGACCGGCCGATCGGCCAAAATCAGGGCGTCCAATTCCCGATCGCCAAAGCTTATGCGCAAATGCGCGCCGCCGAGCTGATGGTCCGCCAGGCGGCCTTGCTGTTCGACAGCGGCGCGGAATGCGGCGCCGAGGCGAACATGGCGAAAATGCTGGCTGCGGAAGCGTCCTGGGCCGCGGCCGAGGCGTGCCTGCAGACGCATGGCGGCTTCGGCTTCGCCGAAGAGTACGACGTCGAGCGCAAGTTCCGCGAAACCCGCCTCTACCAAGTCGCTCCGATTTCGACGAATTTGATCTTGAGCCACCTTGCCGAGCATGTGCTCGGCCTGCCCCGGTCTTACTGATGGACGCCAGCTTGCCGCTCGCCGGCGTCACGGTGGTCGCGATCGAGCAAGCCGTGGCGGCGCCGTTCTGCACCGCGCGATTGGCGGACGCCGGCGCGCGCGTGATCAAGATCGAGCGGCCCGAAGGCGATTTCGCCCGCTCTTACGACGACGTCGCGGCAGGGCAGAGCAGCTATTTCGTCTGGCTCAATCGCGGCAAGGAATCGCTCGCGCTGAACCTCGCCGAGCCCGACGACCTCGCCGCCTTGCGCGCGCTGATCGAAACGGCGGACATCCTCGTGCAAAACCTGAAGCGCGGCGCGATGGAGCGGCTCGGCCTTGGCGTCGAGGCGCTCCGCCGGCGCCATCCCCGGCTGATCTGCTGCTCGATCAGCGGCTATGGCGATGACGGACCGTTGGCGGACCGCAAAGCGTACGATCTGCTGGTTCAAGCGGAGAGCGGCCTCGCCTCGATCACCGGCGGCCCGGCCGAGCCGGCGCGTGTCGGCGTCTCGATCGTCGACATCGCGACCGGCGCGACCGCCTATTCCGCCCTGCTCGAGGCCCTGCTGGCGCGGGCGCAAACCGGACAAGGCGCCGACATCCGCGTCTCCCTCTTCGACGTCATGGCGGAGTGGATGACGGTTCCGCTCCTGCATCATGAAGCGGGCAAGCCGCCCCAGCGCATCGGCCTCGCCCATCCCTCGCTCGCGCCCTATGGCGCCTTCACGACCAAGGACGGTCGGCGCATCCTGATCTCGATTCAGAACGACCGCGAATGGCGGAAATTCTGTATCGCAATCCTCGGCGACGCCGCCTGCGCGGATGACGAACGGTTCGCCACCAACATCGCCCGCGTGCGCGCCCGCGCGGCGACCGACGCGCTGGTTCAGCGCGCCTTCGGCGAGCGCGACGCCGCCGATCTGATCGCCGCGCTCGCCGCCGCCGACATCGCCTTCGCCAGCGTCAACGACCTCGCCGCCTTGTCGCGCCATCCGCATCTGCGGCGGATCGCGGTCGAGACGCCCGGCGGCGCCGTCGCCTACCCTGCCCCGGCGCCGATCTTCGTCGGCGCGCCGCGGCGGTACGGACGGGTTCCGGCGCTGGGCGAGCATGACGCGGCCGTCAAAGGCGAGACAGGCGCGCCGACAGCGTCGAACAAGGGCGATTAGGCGAGGACATGATCCCATGAGGCTTGGCCGCCTTGCCTCGCCGTGAGACTTGAGTTCCGGGAAATCTGACGCATAATCGCCGTCAAGCAATCCATCACGCCTCGAAGCCGACGCCGCGAAGCGTGTGCGCTTCGCTGAACCAACCCGACAGAGCTTGCCCTGGGAGCGCCATGACCGACCTTGTCCTCTACACCAACCCGCAATCGCGCGGCCGCATTGCGCGCTGGATGCTGGAGGAGGTCGGCCGCCCCTATCGGACGGAGCCGCTGCAATTCGGCACGACCATGAAGGCGCCCTCGTACCTCGCCATCAATCCGATGGGCAAAGTGCCGGCGATCCGCCATGGCGACGTCGTCGTCACCGAAGCCGCCGCGATCTGCGCCTATCTCGCCGACGCTTTTCCCGAGGCCCGCCTCGCTCCGCCGGTCGACAGCCCGCTGCGCGGCCCGTACTATCGCTGGCTTTTCTTCGCCGCCGGCCCGCTGGAGGCGGCTTTGGTCAACAAGGCGCTCAACTTCGCCGTGCCGCCGGGCCGCGAACGCATGGTCGGCTATGGGACTTACGCCGATACGCTCAACGCGCTCGAACAAGCCGTCGCCAACGGCCCCTATCTTCTCGGCGATCAATTCACCGCCGCGGACGTTTATGTCGGCTCGGCGGTCGGTTGGGGCATGATGTTCGGGACGCTCGAAAAGCGCCCCGCCTTCGAAGCTTATTTCGCCCGCCTCAGCCAACGCCCGGCGGCGATCCGGGCGAACGAGATCGACAACAATCTCGCCGCGGAGATGGCCAAGGCGGGGTGATCTGCTAGGCCGCGTCGCGCCAGAAGGCGGGCGCCGCGGCCCCGGCGTCTCGGCGCGCGCTCCGGCGCGCCGTCTTCAAATATTTAACCCTCTCGCCAAGAATGCGCTTTTCCGTCGACATCACTTCGAGCATCGCCTTGATCGGCCGGAGCCGCGGCTGGACAGGCTCGCCGCGGCCAAGCCGATAAAGCTGCGCGTAGAACCAAAAGATTCCCGCGAAGCTGTTGAGGGTGCGGATCAGCGCGAGCGGCGAATTGGCCCCGAAAAATCCCTTCTCGCGACGGATGCGCGTCTCCCAGCTTTCCAGCGCGTCGATTTCGCCGGAAAGCAGACGTCCGACCGCGCCCGGATCGAGACAGACCGGCCGGGCGACGCCGAGCGCGTCGACGCCCTCGTCGAGCGCCGCCTGCATGCCGGCCCGCGAGCGCAAGCCGCCGGTCAGCATGATCGGCATCGTCAGGCGGCGGCGCAGCGCGCGGGCGAATTCGAAGAAATAGGCCTCGCGCGCAACGGTCGAGGCCTTGGGCGGGCGCTCCACATTCGCCCCGCCGCCCGCTTCGCCGACCATGGCCGGGCTCTCGTAGCTGCCGCCGGAAAGCTCGAGGAGATCGACGCCGGCGCGCTCCAACATCAAGGCGACCTGCTCGCTTTCCGCGGGGGCGAAACCGCCGCGCTGGAAATCGGCCGAGTTGAGCTTGACGCTGATCGGGAAATCCCGGCCGACCTCGGCGCGGACCGCCGAGACGATCGCGAGAAGCAGACAGACGCGGTTGGCCAGCGAGCCGCCCCAGAGATCCGTGCGCTGATTGGCGTTGGGGCTGAGGAAGCAGGAGATCAGGTAGCCATGCGCGGCGTGAATCTGGACGCCGGTGAAGCCGGCCGCCTTGCATGCGCGCGCCGCGACAGGGAAGCGCTCGATCGCCTCGACAATGTCGCTCTCGGTCATGGCCCGCGGCGTTCCGAACAGGCCGCCGGGCAAGCCGACGCCGATCGCCGACGGCGATAAAGGATGAGGATTGACCGTCTTCTGGGTCTGGCGGCCGGAATGGGACAGCTGCGCCCAGAGATGCGCGCCCCCCTGGGTCGCGACCCTGGTCCAGGATCGGAGCTTCACCATCTGCTCCGCCGACGGCTCGCCGTCGATGACGACGTTGCCCGGCCGCTCGAGATGATCGCCGTCGACGATGATGTTGCCGGTGATCATCAGCCCGAAGCCGCCCTTCGCCCAATGGCCATAGAGCCGCTCGAGCGCCTCGGTCGGCCAGCCGCGCGGATCGGCCAGGCCTTCGGTGATCGCCGCCTTGGCGACGCGATTGGCGAGAACCGCGCCGCAAGGCAGGCGCAAAGACTCATGAAGCGCAGTCGTCGCCGCCTCCTCGAACTCGCAAGCCCCGAAGAGATGCGCCAAGACTTTTAAGAACGCCTGAACGGCCGCGTAAAATAATCGCCGAACCGGCTTTCTGAATTCCAGAATTCATGCTACATTTCCAACTGATCTTATATACGATGATGAGCTGTGAAAAACCGTTTTCCAAATTTTTTGCAGCATAGCCCTTTGATATTCCCCGATTCGGACGAACAAAAATTTGGAATCATTTGGCGGGCGCAAGTCGCGCCAGCGAAGCGGGCGAGGCGGAGGCGCCTTGCCTCGCCATCGGAAATGCGGCTCAACTGCTGCGACAGGGAGGAGACGCTCGTGAATCTCGGCATGACGGAGAAGGTGAAGCCGCTTGTCGCGGCGGTGCGCGCCATGGTCCGCGACGAGATCATGCCGGTCGAAGAAGAGTACGCAGCCGAAGTAGGCCGCAATGGCGATCGCTTCCAGCCGACGCCGCGGATGATCGAAATCCGCGAGGACCTCAAGGCCAAGGCCAGGGCCAGGGGCCTGTGGAACTTCTGGCTCACCGGCTCCGACAAGGGGTACGGCCTGAGCACGGTCGAATACGCCTACCTTGCCGAGGAGATGGGCTGGTCGCCGCTCGCGTCCGAAGTCTTCAACTGCTCGGCCCCCGATACCGGCAATATGGAGGTGCTCGAACGCTTCGGCTCGCCCGAGCAGAAGGCGCGCTGGCTGCCCGATTTGCTCGACGGCCGCGCCCGCTCGGCGTATCTGATGACGGAGCCCGGGGTCGCCTCGTCGGACGCGACCAACATCGCGATGGAGGCCAAGCTCGACGGCGACGAATGGGCGCTCAACGGCGAGAAATGGTGGTCGTCCGGCGCCGGCGATCCGCGCTGCTCGCTCTACATCGTCATGGCGCTGACCGATCCTGACGCAGAGAGCCGCCACGGGCGCCATTCGATGCTGCTCGTGCCGGCCGCGACCAAGGGAATCGAGAAGCTGCGCGCGATGAAAGTCTATGGCCATGACGACGCGCCGCATGGCCATCTTCACATCCGTTTCAAGGACGTGCGAGTCCCGAAGGACGCGATCATTCTCGGCCGCGGCCGCGGCTTCGAAATCGCGCAGGGCCGCCTCGGGCCGGGCCGCATCCATCATTGCATGCGCGCGATCGGCCAGGCGGAGCGCGCCCTCGAAGCGATGTGCCGGCGCGCGGTGAGCCGCCAAGCTTTCGGCCGCAAGCTGATCGAGCTCGGCGCCAATTACGACATCATCGCCGAAGCGCGCATGTCGATCGAGATGGCGCGGCTCCTATGTCTGAAGGCGGCCTATGCGATGGACACGCAAGGGGTCCGCGCCGCCGCGCCGCTCATCTCGCAGATTAAGGTGATCGCGCCGCGCGTCGCCCTGAAAGTCATCGACGAAGCCGTGCAGATGCATGGCGGCGCCGGCGTCAGCCAGGATACGCCGCTCGCCGACATGTGGGTGCATGTGCGCACGCTGCGCCTCGCCGACGGGCCCGACGCCGTGCATCGGCGGGTGATCGCCAAGACCGAGCTGAAGCGCTATTCGAACCAGCCGGCGGATTAGAGATGTTTTCAACACGTGGTCGCATGATAGCAAAAAGCCGCGCTGTCATTCCCGCGCAAGCGGGAATCCATGACAGCCTTTCCTGCAAGCGCCGGCGCTCCTGGATTCCCGCTTGCGTGCAGGGCTGTCCGGGGAAAGGACTGCGCCTCCGTCCGGCGATTTGGCTTGCTTTCAACACCGCGGGGCCACGCCGCTCGATCGCCGTCAACCCGCCATGGCGCCTCGAAGGTACGCGCAACACGATGTCCGCCCGCGCGGCGCCATGGCGGGTGCTTCGCTTGCGCTCCGCCCCTTCGGGTGACGCCGATCGCTCGGCGTGGCTATTGGCGACCAAGACGTTTTGCTGCCGAAGCCGGCCGTTCGGCCGTTTCGGTCAGCAAAACGTCTTGGTTGCAAAAAGGCCATCGAGGCGGGCGCGGGTCAAGACTCGCGAAGCGGAGCGGAGCGACCGGCGAAGCCGGCTTGGCCTTGAGGCGCGCCCGCCTCGATGGCCGCGCGGTGTTCGAGATTTGCTTTCTCGAGCGCGCTCGTTACTGAGTCTCGCTCGTCAGAAGCCCGCGAATAAACTCGATATCGCCTTGTTTCGCGACGGGCGCGCTCCGGGCGTCAAATTTGCCCTCATTTTCCCCGGACAGCCCTGCGCGCAAGCGGGAATCCATGACAGCCTTTCCTGCAAGCGCCGGCGCTCCTGGATTCCCGCTTGCGCGGGAATGACATCTGCGCGATGACCGCCGCCCCCGCCCCTCTGCCGCTTGACGTCGCCTCCGTCGAAGCCTGGGCGAGCGCCCATGCGCCCGGCTTTCGCGGCCCCGCCGTCGCGACGAAGTTCCCGACCGGCCAATCCAATCCGACCTATCTTATCGAGACCCCGGATCGAAAGTACGTCCTGCGTCGCAAGCCGCCGGGCAAGCTGCTGAAGTCTGCTCACGCCGTCGATCGCGAATTCCGCGTCCTCTCCGCGTTGCAGAAGGCCGGCTTCCCGGCGCCGCGGCCGATCGCGCTGTGCGAAGACGACGCCGTCATCGGCTCGGCCTTCTATCTGATGGAGCATGTCGACGGCCGCATCTTCTGGGACCCGGCCTTGCCCGAACTGCCGCGCGAAGCGCGCGCCGCGATTTTCGCCGCCATGGCGCAAGGCCTCGCCGATCTGCACAAAATCGACGTCGCCGCAATCGGCCTTGCCGATTACGGCAAGCCCGGCAGCTACTTCGCCAGGCAATTGCAGCGCTGGACCGAGCAATACCGGGCGAGCGAGACAGGTACGATCGCCGACATGGATCGCCTCATGGCCTGGCTCGCCGACCACGTTCCAGCCGACGACGGCCGCGTCGCCCTGGTCCATGGCGACTGGCGCATCGACAACATGATTTTCGATCGTGACGAGCCGAAGCTGGTCGCGGTGCTCGATTGGGAGCTTTCGACGCTCGGCCATCCTTTCGCGGATCTGGCCTATCAATGCATGCAATGGCGTTTGCCGGCCGCCAACGCCTACGGCGAGCCGCCGCGCGTCGGCGAATCGAAGGGGCTCGGCGGGATCGACCGCAAGGCGATCGGCGTTCCGACCGAAGCAGAGTACGTCGCCGATTATTGCCGGCGCGCCGGCATCGGCGGCGTGCCGGATTGGCCCTTCCTGCTCGCCTTCAGCTTCTTCCGCTACGCCGCGATCGCGCAAGGCGTCTACAAGCGCGCGCTCGACGGCAACGCCTCCAACCCCCTGCGCGGCCGCATGCTGGGCGAAGCCGTGCCGTTGATGGCGAAACTGGCGATGGAGATCGTCGAGAAAGGGCCTTAAGGCGACGTACTATCCTCCCCCGTCGAAGACGGGGGAGGGGGACCGCGCGCAGCGCGGTGGAGGGGGCTGCCGAGCCAGGACTTTATCCTGAACCGCCCAGGCCCCAGGCCCCCTCCACCGGCCTTCGGCCGGTCCCCCTCCCCCGCTTCGCGGGGGAGGATGGCGTCAGCGGATCCCTTCTTCGATCAGCTTGACCAGGCCGCCGATCGTCTGCGGCGTCACGACGCCGGCGCCGGTGTTCAGCGTCAGGCCGGGCATCTTGTATTTCGACGTCAGCACGCATTGCAGGACCGGCACGAAGCCCTGCAGATAGAGGAGCTGATCGAGCGTCGCCGAGACATAGCCCGACTTCAGCCCGTCGATCGTCGCTGGCGCGAGGTCGATGCCGCCGACCGTGATGTCGCCCGGCTTCTTGCCGGCCTTCTTGAGCACGTCGGCGAGAATGCCGGTGATGCCGCCATGCTGAGTGCCGATCGCTTTCAGATTGGGATGGGCTTGTACGTACGCGGTCAGAATCGGCACGGCGAGCGAGACGTCGGAATTGGCTTCCTGCGTGATCTCGAGCCGGTCGACCTTGAGGCCGGCCTTCTCCAGCGTGTCGGCGAGGCCCTTCTCGGATTGGCCGCGCTCGGCCTGGCTGAACACGCCATAGACCATGGCCTCGTCGCCGGCCTTGAGGTGGCCGTCGGCGATCATGTTCTGTGCGGTGAGCGAGCCGCCGGCGTAGAGGTCGACGCCGGCATAGCCGAAGCCCTTGGTGCCGTACTCTTTCTGCAAGGGGGTCAGCGGCGAATTGCCGTCGGTGACGACGATGCCCTGATCGACCGCCTGCTTGACCAGCGGCGCGAACGCGTCGGAGCCGGGATGGCCCATGATCACGATGCAGGACGGCTTGGCCGCGAGCGCCTCCTTGAACTGGGCGATCATCGTCTCGGGCGCCCAGGCCGAGAATTGCGGGTTGAGCTTGTCGACGCCGAGCGCCGTCGCGGCCGCGGCCGCGCCGGTCTGGCGCGCCAAGGTCGCGCCGTCGCCCGGATTGCCGCCCATCTGCATATAGATGGTGACCCCCTTGCCGGGCGCGTCCGCGGCTTGCGCGGCGGCCGCCCAGCCAAGGCTCAGGGCCGCGGCCCCGGCGAGTAGCACATGTCGCAACTTCATTCTTTCCCTCCCTAAGCCCGAGGCCGCATGGCCTCGATTACGAACCCCGCGTCGGTTGGGCGGGGCGTTCGCCGGCCGGCTTGGCCGGACCGGAACTCGTTCTGATCATGAACCGCGCCAGCAGGGCGCGCCGCCGCGCCGGCTCGTCCATGAACAGGTAGAAGATAACGGCGATGAGGAAGACCAGGCCGCGCATGATCTGCACCGTCTCGGCCGTCGCGCCGGCGGCGACCAGGCCCGGCTCCATCAGATAGATGAGCACGGCGCCGAAAACCGTGCCGACGATCGTCGCCTTGCCGCCGAAAATCGACGTGCCGCCGATCAGCACCGCGGCGATGGCGGTGAGCAGATAACCCTGCCCCTGATTGCCGAAATAATTGCGGTTCTCGAGCGTCAGCATGATCGCGGCGATCGCGGCGAGCAGGCCCATCATGGTGAACAGCTTGATCTTCTCCCAATCGACATCGACGCCGACGACCCGCGAGACATCGTTCGAATCGCCGATGAACAGAATGTGCTCGCCGAAGCGGTGACGGTTCAGGACGAACCACAGGAAAACGACGATCGCCGCCATCCAGACCGCTTGCACGGAGATTTGCGAGTACCAGACATAGGTGGCGGGATCGCCGATCGGCAAATTGCCGACCAAGATCTGGTACACGCTGGTGTCTTCGACGCCGCGCAGCGCGTAGGATTTTCCGCCCGACCAGAAGGTCGCCATGCCGTTCCAGAAGAAGCCGGTGCCGAGCGTGGCGATGAAGGACGGAATGCCGACCTTGGCGACCAGCACGCCGTTGATGAAGCCGATCAGCACGCCGGCGGCGAGCGCTGCGAGGATCGCGATCCAGCCGAGACCATGCAGCTTGAACAGAATGGCGAAGGCGCAGCCGGAAAAGCCGATGATCGACGGGAAGGAAAGATCGATCTCGCCGGCGGCGATGACGAAGGTCAAGCCCGTCGCCAGCAGGATCAGCGGCGGCGCCGTCGACAGCATCGTCGAGGTGTAGATTTCCGGCCGCAAGAACACGCTCGGCGCCGTGATCATGAACAGGCCGATGATCAGGACCGAGACGACGATGATCGGCAGGCCTTCGATACGGGCGAAGCGGGAGCGCGCGGCGGTTTTCATGTTTCAGCGCTCGTGCTGGATATTGATCAGGTATTTGGTGAGTTCGGCGACCGTCATCTCGGACGGACGGATCTCCGCGACGATTTCGCCGCGGTCGAGCACGATGAGACGATCGGCGACTTCGTGCACATGGGCGAGATTGTGTTCGATATAGATCGAGGCGCGCCCGGATTCCTTGATGCGGCGGACAAAGTCGAGGACCTTCCTCACTTCCTTGACGCCGAGCGCCGCGGTCGGCTCGTCGAGGATGATCAAATCCGAATTGAAATGCATGGCGCGGCCGATAGAGATGCCCTGCCGCTCGCCGCCCGAGAGGAGTTGCACGGTCGAATCGACCGAAATGCCGACGCCGCGGAAGCCGATCGTATTGAGAAGGATGTCGTTGGCGATCTCCTTCTCCTTCTTCACGTCGATGAAGCCGAAGCGGTTGACGATCTGGCGGCCGACGAAAAAATTCCGCCACAGCGGCTGCTTCTCGCCGAGCGATTTATCCTGGTACACCGTCTCGATCGACAGATCATGCGCCTTGCCGACCGAATAGGCGTCGAGGTCGATCTCCTTGTCGCGGACGAAGATGCGGCCCGAGGTCGGCTTGTGGACGCCGGTGATCGTCTTGATCAAGGTCGATTTGCCGGCGCCGTTATCGCCGATCAGCCCGACGATTTCGTTGCGGCCGACGGCCATATTGATGTTCCGCAGCGCATGCACGGCGCCGAAATATTTCTGCACGCCGGCCAGGCGGACGATATTCGCGAAGGACGCGCTCTCGGCCATCGCGGCGGTCATCTGCAGGCCCTCTCCTCGAATCCGTCCCTTGGCGGCCGGCCGCAGCCGCAAACGCCTCAGCCGCCTCGCTCTTTGGCAAGCATGCTGGTGGAATTTCCTATGACAGTCAAATAATATGACAATCGCGATCTATCCATAATTGGTATAGATCGGCAATCTCCGGGGCGGTTATGGACGATCTGAGGGAGCGGCTCAGCCAGGCTATCGACGAGGCGGCGCCGAGCCAAAGCGCGACGCCCGGCCATCGGCTCAAACTGTCGCACCTCCGCATGATCGTCGCGCTCGAAGAGCATGAAATGGTCAGCGCCGCCGCGCTGGCGACCAACATCTCGCAGCCCGCCGCCTCGCGCATGATCGCCGAGATGGAGGCGCTGCTGAACGCTCCGCTCTGCGAGCGCCTCGCGCGCGGCGTCCGCTTGACCCCGCTCGGCCAATCGCTCGCCCGCCACGCGCGCTCGGTCCTGCTGCAATTGGCCCAGGCCGAGCGGGAAATCGCCGATCTGCGCGATGGCCGCGCCGGCGCAGCCGCTCTGGGCTCGGTCAGCGGGCCGGCCATCGACCTCGCCGCGCCGGCCATCGCCAAGCTGCGCGCCATTCATCCGCGGATCGAGCTGACGATCAAAATCGACGCCAGCAACGTGCTGGCCCGCGACCTGCTCGCCGGACGGCTCGATTTCATCATCGCGCGCGTGCCGGACGACCTCAATCCGCGACTGTTCAACTGCTACACGATCGGCGTCGAGGAAGCCTGCCTGATCGTGCGGCGCGGCCATCCGCTGGCCGGCCGTGGACCGGTCTCGGTCAAGGATCTCGGCGCCTACGAATGGGTGATCCAGCCGCGCGGCACGCCGCTTCGGCGCACGATCGAGACGATGTTCCTCGCCGAGAACGTGCCAATGCCGGAGCGCCTGTCGAACACGACGTCGCTGCTCATGACCATGATCATGGTGGCCAAATCGAACGCCATCGCGCCGATCTCGGTCGAAGCTGCGAGATTCATGGCGCAAAGCTCGAGCGGCGGCGGACCAGTCGAGATTCTGCCGACCCAGCGGCTGATCGTCGTCCAGCCCTATAGCCTGATCGCGGTGCGCAATCGCGCCCTCTCGCCGGCGGCGCAGTCGGTCTACGAGTTCATCCGGGAAGAGGCGACGGTGCGGCGGCCGCGCGGGTAGGCCCAGCTCGGCCGGCTGCTTTTGTTGCTCGGCGAGGCAATCGGTCTCGACCTGAAAGAAAGAGTACGTAGCCGCGAAGCTTGGCCGCGAAGCTCGAGCGCCTGGTTTGCTCCCGAGCTGATGTCGCCCACGATCAGCGTCGGGGCTGAACCTTTCGGTCGGCCCGGACGAGCAACGCCTCGATCGCCGGCGTGGCTGACGCCCGGCGAGCCTAGTCGTCCTCGAGGCGACTGCCGGCGTGATCTTGAAGCTGCTCGGTCTGAATCTCTTTGCCGTCGAGGCCGCGCTCTCTTGAGTGGCGCGACTTGTCGCGGTTCGACAGCGTCATATTTTCTTCAATCTTGTCTTTCGGCAGGTCGGTCATGGCGCCGACGCCGGCGCCTTTGCCCTTGGCGCCTGGGCCGCTATGCGTCTTGCTGGCCTTGGCCATTGTGAGCCTCCGTCGATCGTGGCGAGAGCCGCTGACCGCGAGCCTGAAACCGCCCGCCGAATTTTATAAGCCGCTCGGAGCGGCGGAGTTCCATCCGCGCCCATTCTTGCCGCGCCGCCGCCTCGGCTATAACAGCGCCATGCGTCCCGCCCTTTTGGACCCGCTTTTCGCGCCGGTCGCGACCCTGCCCGGCGTCGGCCCGAAAAACGCCAAGCTGTTCGATCGGCTGCTCGGCCGCGACGGCCGCGGCGCGCTCGTCGTCGATCTGCTCTTTCACCTGCCCTACGCCGCGCTCGACCGGCGCGCGCGACCGAAAATCCGCGACGCGGTCTGGAATCAGATCGCCACGCTCGAAGTGAAGGTCGTCGAGCACCGGCCGCCGCCGAGCCCGCGCTCGAAAGCGCCGTTCAAGGTTCTCGTCGAGGACGAGACCGGCGACGTCGAGCTCGTCTTCTTTCTCGCCAATACCGAGTGGATCAAGAAGGCGCTGCCGATCGGCGCGACACGCTGGGTGTCGGGCAAGCTCGAATTGTGGGACGGCCATCTGCAGATGGTCCATCCCGACAAGGTCATGGACGAGGAGGCGCTCGCCAAGCTGCCGCCGGTCGAGCCGGTCTATGGCCTCACCGAAGGGCTTTTTCCGCGCGTCGTCGGCCGCGCCGCCCAAGCCGCGCTGCAGCGCCTGCCCAGCCTGCCGGAATGGACCGACCCGGCGACCCTTCGCCGCCTCGGCGCGCCGAGCTTCGCCGACGCGCTGCATGCGCTGCATTCGCCGCAGCAGCCGGCCGATATCGACGCCGCCGGCCCGGCGGCGACGCGGCTCGGCTTCGACGAGCTTCTCGCCAACCAGCTGGCGCTGCTGATGGTACGCGCCCGCATGCGCGCGTTGAAGGGCCGCAGCAGCGCCGGCGAGGGACGAATCGCAAGGCGGATAGAAGCCGCCCTGCCCTTCCGCCTGACCGGCGCGCAGAGCAAAGCGCTGGCTGAAATTCGCGCCGATATCGCCTCCGACAAGAGGATGCTGCGCCTGCTGCAAGGCGACGTCGGCTCGGGCAAGACTATCGTCGCGCTCCTCGCCATGGCGCATGTCGTCGAAGCCGGACGGCAGGCGGCGTTGATGGCGCCGACGGAAATTCTGGCGCGCCAGCATTTGGAGCGCATGCAGCCGCTGGCGCTCGGCGCGGATCTGCGCATTGCGCTGATCACCGGCAGGGACAAGCAGAGCGAGCGCAACCGCGCGCTCGCCGCGCTCGCCGCCGGCGAGATCGACATCGTCGTCGGCACGCATGCTCTGTTTCAGGAGAGCGTCGCCTTCCGCGATCTCGGGCTTGCCGTGGTCGACGAGCAGCACCGCTTCGGCGTGCATCAACGCCTGGCGCTGGCCGGCAAGGGCGACGCGGCCGATCTCCTGGTGATGACCGCGACGCCGATCCCCCGTACCTTGGTTCTGACCTTTTTCGGCGACATGGACGTATCCGCTCTCACCGAAAAGCCGCCCGGCCGCGTGCCGATCGACACCCGCGCGATGCCGCTCGACCGCTTGGGGGACGTGATCGAGGCGATCGGCCGCGCGATCAGGAAAGGCGCGCGCGCTTACTGGGTCTGTCCGGTGATCGAAGAGAGCGAAGCCCTCGACGTCGCCGCCGCCGAGGAGCGGGCGGCGAATTTGCGCGAATTCTTCGGCGGCAAGGTCGGCCTCGCCCATGGCCGGATGAAGGGCGCGGAGAAGGATGCGGCGATGGAGCGCTTCGCCCGCGGCGAGACCAAGGTGCTGGTCGCCACGACGGTGATCGAGGTCGGCGTCGACGTGCCCGAGGCGACGATCATGGTGATCGAGCACGCCGAGCGCTTCGGCCTCGCCCAATTGCATCAATTGCGCGGCCGAGTCGGCCGCGGCGCCGGCAAGTCGAGCTGTCTTCTGCTTTACAAGGCGCCGCTCGGCGAGGCGGCGCGGGCGCGGCTCGAAATCCTGCGCGAGACCGAGGACGGCTTCCGCATCGCCGAAGAGGATTTGCGCCTGCGCGGCGAGGGCGATGTGCTCGGCGCGCGCCAAGCCGGCGCGCCCGGCTTTCGCCTGGCGCGACTCGATCTGCACGCCAAGCTGCTGACGTTGGCGCGTGACGAGGCGCAGGCTGCGCTGGCGGCGGACCCACGCTTGACCAGCGAGCGCGGACGCGCGCTGCGGGCGCTTCTGTACCTTTTCGAGCGGGACGAGGCGGTGAAGCTGCTCGAGGCGGGGTGAGGGGCGCGGCGCCGGGGTACTCCCTTCTCCCCGCGAAAGCGGGAGAAGGTGGCGCGAAGCGCCGGATGAGGGGCTGCGCAGGGCTTGACGGGTACGGAAGACTAGAGCGAATTGCGTTTAGGCTGAATCGCTGGGGCCGTCATTGCGAGGAGCGAAGCGACCGTGTAATCCATTCATAGGGCTGAGCCTTACGAATGGATTGCTTCGCTTCGCTCGCAATGACGATTGGTCTACTCAAAAGCAACCCGCTTTAGAGTCGGCGGCCTCAGCTGCAATGCATGGCGACGCCGGGCGGCGCTGCTCCGCCGGGCAGTCGCCCCGTTCCCGCTGCGCGGACGTGAAGCTCACCCCATCCAGTACCTCGGCCCCGGCCCTTTGCGCCCCGCCTGGTCGGCGGGATTGGCGAGGCGGCATTTGTCGATCGACAGGCAGCCGCAGCCGATGCATTTGTCGAGGCCGAGCTTGAGGCGCTGCAGCTCGGCGATCTTCTGATCGATCCTTTTCGACCAGGCGCCCGACAGCTTCGCCCAGTCCTCGCGAGTCGGCGTGCGGCCGGCGGGCAGCTTGGCGAGCTCCGCGGCGATCTCCTCCAAGCTCAGGCCGATCTTCTGCGCGAAGACGATAAAGGCGATGCGCCTTAAGCTCGAGCGCGGATAGCGGCGATGGCCGGAGCCCGCCCGCTCCGAGGCGATGAGCCCCTTCTCTTCGTAGAAGCGCAAGGCCGAGGCGGCGACGCCGCTGCGCCGCGCGGTCTCGCCGATCGTGAGGACCGTCTCCATGGAAAAAAGCGAAGCACGAATCCCGCTTGACTTCAAGTTTACTTTAACTTGTAGGCCAACCGCTCTTCGTTTCAGGAGCGTCATCCCATGCGCAGCGAGAATGATTTCGAAGGCCTTCGCGTCGCGATCACCGGCGGGACGTCCGGCCTCGGCCTGGCGCTGACGCGGCTCTTCGCGCGAAGCGGCGCCCGCGTCGCCTTCGTCGCCCGCACGGCCGCGGCGGTGGAGCGGACCGCGCAGGAGATCGGCGCCCACGGAATTGTCGGCGATGTCGGCCGCAAGGACGATATTTATCCGATCGCGCTGCAAATCCTGACCCATCTCGGCGGGCCCGACGTCCTCGTCAACAACGCTTCGAGCCTTGGCCCGGTACCGCTCGCGCTGCTCTCGGACACCGAATGCGAGGACTTGGAGCAGGCCTTGGCGGTGAATGTCCTCGGCGCTTTTCGCCTGACCCGCGCTTTGTTCGGCGCGCTCGCCGCTTCGGCGCGGGACGGACGCGGCGCCGTCGTCGTCAATATTTCCAGCGACGCCGCGGTCGCGGCGTACCCGCGCTGGGGCGCCTATGGCGCGAGCAAGGCGGCGCTGCGCCACCTGACCGCGATCTGGGACAAGGAGGAGAAGGACGACGGCGTTCGCTTTCTCTCGCTCGATCCCGGCGACATGGATACGCCGCTGCACGCCTTGGCTTCTCCCGAGACCGATCCATCGACGCTGAAGCCGCCCGAGGACGCGGCCGCGGAGATCGCCGAGGCGATCAGAGCGTCGCTGCGCCACGGCCGAGAGGCCTTCCGTCCTGTCGGATCACGCGCATGATCGCCGCCCAGCGTTTCGATCGCCGCGGCGGCAAGCTGCTGATCGTCGGTTCCGATGGGAGCATGCGGCGCGCGCCGCGGACCGAACTCGCCAACTTGTTCACGCCCGGCGACCTGGTCGTGGCGAACGACGCCGCGACTTTGCCGGCGAGCCTCAAAGGAACGCATGTCGCGAGCGGCGCGCCGATGGAGATTCGCCTTGCCGGCTGGATCAGGCTCGGCGATCCGACCCGTTTCGTCGCCGTCGCCTTCGGCGCGGGCGATTGGCGCACGCGTACGGAAGACCGGCCGCTTCCGCCGCCGTTCGCCGCGCGCGACCGGCTCGCCCTCGGCCCGCTCCACGCCATTATCGACGACGTACTCGACCATTCCCGGCTGGTCGCGCTGCGCTTCCTCGGCGGCCGCGACGCAATTGTCGCCGGCCTCGCCCGTCACGGCCGGCCGATCCAATACGCCCATCTTCCGTCGCCGCTCGCGCTTTGGGACGTCTGGACGCGCATCGCCGCCGCGCCGATCGCCTTCGAAGCGCCGTCCGCGGGATATGCGCTCGACCGGGCGATGCTCGCCGCTTGGCGCGAGCGCGGCGTCGGCTTCGCCACGCTCAGCCATGCGGCGGGCCTTTCCTCGACCGGCGATTCCGCGCTCGATCGGCGCCTGCCGCTCGACGAGGCGTACCGAATCCCGGCGCGGACCGCGGCGGCGATCGCGCGCGCCAAAGCGGAAGAGCGTCGCGTCGTCGCGATCGGCACGAGCGTCGTGCGCGCGCTCGAGGCCGCCGCCGATGCGAGCGGCGTCGTTGGCGCCGGCGACGGCGTCGCGCGCGGCCGCATCGCGCGCGGGACCTCTCTTCGCGTCGTCGACGCGCTGCTCACCGGCGCGCATCAGCCCGGCGAGAGCCATTTCGAACTGCTCCGCGCCTTCGCCGACGATTCAACGCTCGACCGCATGTCCGCCGCCTTCATCGCCGGCGATTTCCGCGGCCACGAATTCGGCGACAGCGCGCTGATCGCGCGCGCGGCCCGAAGCTCCGTCGATCGGAATCGATACGCGCTTGCGTCGGCGGCGACAGTGGAGTGAGGCGCGTCGCTCCGCTATGCTCCGTTCGCCCGCGCGTGTTCAAGCGACCGCAGGCGCCGGCGGGAGGGGACGCAGATGCAGACGCTTTCGATCTTTCAGTCTCTCTGGGCGATGGAGCGCCGTCACACGGACGGTTTCGAACGATCGCTTGAAGAGAATATCGAGATGATCGCCCAAGCCGGTTTCGCCGGAATCAGCGCCGATTATCGCGATCGCGATTTCGTCAAGCGCCTCGCCGGGCTGCTCAAGGCGCATGGCATGCGCGCCGAGGGCCAATGCTTTCCCAAGAACGTCGACGAGTTGAAGCCGGTCCTCGACATTGCGACCGAGTTCGGCGTCCATCATCTCGACATCCAGCCGGACGTGAGGCCGCGCCGCTTGCAGGATTGCGTCCCGCTCCTCGAAGGCTGGCGGCGCCTTGCCGAACAGGTCGACTTCCCGGTCTTGATCGAGACGCATCGCGACAGGATGACGACCGACCTCTATTTCACGCTCGACCTTCTCGATTGCTTCCCGGATTTGAAGCTGCTCGCCGACCTGTCGCATTTCCTCGTCGGCCGCGAATTCGCCTGGCCGGTTTCGGACGAGAACCACGCGCTGATCCATCGCATTCTCGACAAGTCCTGGGCCTTTCACGGCCGCGTCGCGAGCCGCGAGCAAGTGCAGATCGAGATTTCCTTCCCGCATCACAGGATGTGGCTCGATCTCTTCCTCGATTGGTGGGATTACGGTTTCCGCAGCTGGCGCAGGCGCGCAGGACCGAACGACGATCTCGCCTTCACCTGCGAGCTCGGCCCGAAGCCCTACGCGATCACCGGCCCGGACGGAAACGATACGACCGACCGCTGGCGCGAGGCCTTGATGATGAAGGAGAAGGTCGAGCAGCTCTGGGCGAAGACGACGCACTCCCGTTGATAAGACGTACTTTGTCATTCCCGCGCAAGCGGGAATCCAGCGGCTCCGCGCTCGAGGCCGGCGCAGCCTGGATTCCCGCTTTCGCGGGAATGACACTGCTCAAGGACAAATAGCCGTGGTGACCCAACCGCTGTTTCGGAAGATCGACAATCACATGCTCCGCG
>JAJPHH010000126.1 GCA_021325385.1 Alphaproteobacteria bacterium | reverse complement strand
CAGCGCCAAGACGATCGACAAGGATTTCCTCAAGCTCGCTCTCGCCTATGATTGGGAGGCGTCATATCCCGGCGCCGAGCGCGCGGCGATGCGCCAGGAGCTGGCCGGGCATCTCGACGCGCTTCTCGAGCAGACGGCCGAGCCGATCGCGCTCGACCGCGCGGTGATCGACGGCGCGCGCGCCGTCTTGCTGAAATCGCCGCTCGCGAGCCGCGCCTATGGCCTCATCAAGCAGAGCGACAAGGCGCGGCAATTGCCGGAATGGCGCATCTCGGACCATGCCGGTCCCGCCGCCGATCGCGTGCTCGCGCGTCAGGGCGGGACGCTCACGAGCGGCGTACCGGGGCTCTACACCTATGACGGCTATCAGAAGGTGTTCCTAGCGCAGCTCGGCTCGGTCTCGGCGACGATGGCGCGCGAGAGCTGGGTCTTGGGCGACAACGCGCCGGCGACCAATACCGGGCAGCTCGAAAGCGAAGTCGCCTCGCTCTATATGACGGATTATATGGGGCAGTGGGACCGCCTTCTGCGCGAGGTGAATGTCGCTCCCTTCCACGGCATGCGCGAGGCGGCCGATGCGCTCAACGTGCTCTCGAGCCCCAATTCGCCGTTGAAGCTGCTCTATACCGCGATCGCCGCCGAGACCAACCTGACGCGCCCGCCGCCGCTCGATCCCAAGAACCCCGCCGCGGCGGCGCAGAATGCGGCGAGTCAGGCTGCCGACAAGGCGGCGGGGGCGGCGCCCGATTCGCTCAAGAAGCTGATCGCCGGCAACAATCCACTGGCGCGCCCGGCCTATGGGCAGATCGTCACCGATCATTTCAAATGGCTCCAGGATTATGTCGGCGAGGGCAATGGCAAGGCGCCGATCGACGACACCATCCGTGCGCTCAACGACGCCTATCTCCAGATCAACGGCCTGGCGCAGGCGGGCGGCGATGCCAAGGCGAAGCCGTCGAGCGGCGGCGCGCTCGATGCGCTCAAGACCGCCTCGACGCGCGTCCCGCCGAGCGTCGGCGGCATCCTCGCGCAGATCCAGAAGAATGCGTCCAATGTCGCGACCGGCGGCCTGCGCGAGCAGATTCGCGATGAGTGGACGACGAAGGTGCTGCCCTTCTGCCGCAACGCCGTCGATGACCGCTATCCCATGGTGCGGACGAGCGCCAATGACGTGAATCTCGACGACTTCACCCGGCTCTTCGCGCCGAACGGGTTGATCGACGCGTTCTTCACCGCCGATCTCAAGCCCTTCGTCGACACCTCGCGGGCGCCGTGGCGCTGGCAGAAGGTGGGCGACGTCGATCTCGGCTTCTCCGCCGACGCGCTCCTGCAATTCCAACGCGCCGCCGCCATCCGCGACGGCTTCTTTCCCGCCGGCGCCGCGACGCCGTCGCTCCGGCTCGAACTCACGCCCGTCTCGCTCGATGCGAAATCGACGCAGGTGTTGGTCGAGGTCGATGGCCAGGAGATCGCCTACCGCCACGATCCGCCGCGCCCCGCGCAACTGCGCTGGCCGGGACAGGCGGGCGCCCAGGGCGGGCGCGTCGCCTTCTCGCCGCAGACGCCGGATCAGCCTTCGAGCCTCACGCGGGAGGGGCCGTGGTCGCTCTTCCGCCTCTTCGATGCGGCGACGATCGAGGGGCGGGGGCAGGCCGACCGCGCGCGCTTGAGCTTCACCATCGGCAATCACAGCGCGACCTATGATCTGCGCGCCAACAGCGTGATCAACCCGCTCACCATGAAGGAGTTGGGAGAGTTCCGGTGCCCGCATCTCTGAGCGCCATCGCGGCGCCGGCGGAGGCGCCGCGGCTCGGCTTCTACGGCAAGGTGCCGATGCGCGGCGATTTTTTGAGCCGCCGGCTGCCGCGGGACTTCATCGATCCCTGGGATCAATGGCTGCAAGAGGCGATCGCCGCGAGCCGCGAGCAACTCGGCGATGACTGGCTGCCCGCCTATCTCACCGCGCCGATCTGGCGCTTCGTCTTGGGCGCAGGCGTGTGCGGCGGCGCGGCGGCGATCGGCGTGATGATGCCGAGCGTCGATCGCGTCGGCCGCTATTTTCCGCTGGCCTTGGCCCTGCCGCTCGCCCAATGTCGGGCGCCGTTCCGGATGATGGCTGCGGCGCAATCCTGGTTTGCCGAGGTCGAGACCTTGGCGCTTGCCGCACTCGACGAAGCCGCCGATCTTGACGGGTTCGAGCGCGAGGTCGAGGCGCTTGGCGCACCGGCGGAGAGCACGGCGGAGGAGATGCCGCTTCGCCTCAAGGACGGAGCCGCCTTCGTCGAATTCGATACCGCCGCGCCGGGCGAGGGGGCAGCCGCACTCATCGACGGCATCCTCGCCGGCGGAGGCGGGCGCTGGACGCTCTGGGCGACGACGGGGTCGGAGCGGATGCGGCCCGGTATGATGGCGGCGATGGGGCTGCCGCCCAAGGAAGGCTTTGCCGCTTTCCTCGATGGCCAATGGGAGCGCTGGGGATGGACGACAGCCTAGACGACGGCGAAGGCGCGACCATCGAGCTCACGCGGCCGCGCGAGATCCGCTGGCTTTCGGCCGCGCGCAGCCATGTCGGCCGCGTGCGCAAGATCAACGAAGACAATTTCATGGAGCGCGGCGAAATCGGCCTCTGGGCGGTCGCCGACGGCGTCGGCGGCGAACGGGCGGGCGATCGCGCCAGCGCGCTTGTCGTCGAGGCGCTGAACCGGGTCGGCGCGCCCCAGACCGCCGCCGGGTTTCTCGCCGAGGTCCGCGACAATCTCCAGGCGGTCAATCGCCTGCTCCGCCTCGAATCGGCGGCGGGCGACGATGGCCGCGTCATCGCCAGCACGGTGGTGACCCTGCTCGCCTTCGGTCAGCATTTCGCCTGTGCCTGGGCCGGCGACAGCCGGCTCTATCTCTGCCGCAATCGCCGGCTTCAGCAGATCACGCGCGACCACAGCGAAGTCCAGGAGCTGGTCGATGCCGGACTCTTGACGCCGGAGCAGGCGCGCACGCATCCGCGTGCCAATGTGGTGACGCGCGCGGTCGGCGCCGAGGACATGCTGACGCTCGAGATGGTCCAGGATCAGATCAGGATCGGCGATCTTTTCCTCCTGTGCAGCGACGGCCTCACCAAGATGATCGAGGATGAGGAGATCGCGGCGCTCCTTGCCTTGCGCCCGATCGAAGCGGCGGCCGCGCAACTGATCCAGACCACCTTGGAGCGCGGCGCGCCCGACAATGTGACGGTCGTCCTCGTCGAAGCGGTCGCGGCGGAAGATGGCTGACGAGCCCACGCGCATCAATCGGCCGGCGCCGGGCGACGAGCCCGATGTCACGCGCATCACGCCGCCGATGCAGACGATCGCGGCGTCGCCGGGGCCGTCCGCCGGTCCGGGCGGGCCGCGCGATGGTTCTTTCGGCGTGCCGCTCTCGGGCCGCAATGATCGCGCCGAGATCAAGGTCGGCGAGATCCTGGGCTTCACCTATCGCATCGAGGCGCTTCTCGCCAAGGGCGGCATGGGCGCGGTCTATCGCGCGCGCCACGTCCTCCTCGGCACCGAGCATGCGGTCAAGGTGATCCTGCCGGAGCTGGCGCAGGAGGACGATATCGTCGCGCGCATGACGCGCGAAGCGATCACGCTCCACGACGTCAACAACGACGCCGTCGTCAAATATGAGGGCTTCTTTCTCGACGAGACGGGTCGCCGCTATCTCGTCATGGAATATGTCGATGGCCCCTCGCTTGCCGCGGTGCTGCGTGAGCGGCGCCTCAATCCGGAGGAGGTGCGCGTCCTGCGCGACCGCCTGGCGCTCGGCCTTGCCGCCGCGCATGACCAGGGCGTGCAGCATCGCGACATGTCGCCCGACAACATCATTCTGCCGGGCGGGCGCATCGAGCAGGCGAAGATCATCGATTTCGGCATCGCCAAATCGAAAAAAGGCGGCGAGCACACGGTGGTCGGCGCCGGCTTCATCGGCAAATATTCCTATGCCGCGCCCGAGCAATTCGAGGACAGCGTCGAGCCCGATGGGCGTTCCGATATCTACAGCCT
>JAJPHH010000171.1 GCA_021325385.1 Alphaproteobacteria bacterium | reverse complement strand
TCAATGTCGGACTATGACCGCTTTGCGAACGCTCGTTACGGCGCCGGCGTCGCCCGGTCCGGCGTGGGCGTCGTCGATCAGGGCCTCAGGGCCTATATGATCGGCGTTTATAATTACATGACGCTGGGCTTGGGCATAACCGGGCTGGTCGCTTTCGCGGCGTATACGCTCGCGGACGTCCACTTGGTCGGCGGCCATCTCGTCGCCAACTCGTTCGGTCAGGCGATCTACGGCTCGCCGCTGCGCTGGATCATCGTGCTTTCGCCGCTCGCAGTGGTCTTCTACATCTCGGCGCGCGCCAACACGATCTCGGCGGCGACAGCCCGCAACGCCTTCTTCACCTTCGCGGCGTTGATCGGCCTGTCGATGTCGGCTCTGCTCATCGTCTACACGCATGCGTCGATCGCTCGCGTGTTCTTCCAGACGGCGGCCGCTTTTGCTGGCCTCAGCCTCTATGGCTACACGACCCGCAGACCGCTTTCGAGCATGGGCTCCTTCATGGTCATGGGCCTTTGGGGGCTGATCATCGCCGGCTTGATCAACATCTTCTTGCAAAGCTCCGGCCTGATGTGGGCGCTGTCGATCCTCAGCATCATCGTCTTCTCCGGCCTGACCGCATGGGACACTCAGGCGATCAAGGAGAGCTACTATGCCGGCGACGGCTACGAAATGGTTCAGAAAAAGTCGATCTTCGGCGCGCTCCGCCTCTACCTCGACTTCATCAACCTGTTCCAATCGCTGCTGATGCTGACCGGCTCGAACCGGAACAATTAAGCCTTCCGATCCTTTGCGAAGCACGGAGCCCCGGCCTGGACCTCCCGGCCGGGGCTCTCTTTTTGCTGGAGCGCCGTTGAGGGATTGCTCCTCGCGACGACCTATCGCCACGCTTTGATCGAGAAGAACAGGAGCGGCGCCGCGACCAGAGCCAGGCCGACGTAGAACAGCGGCCCCGTCGAAAATTTGAGGGCGGGAATCAACCAGGACAGCGGGATCGAGATCAGAGTGGTCAATCCCGGGACCAGAAGAAAGAACATCGTGACAAAGCCGTTGTCGTTGTCGGTCAGCGTCAACGCGATCTGATAAAGAACGCGGCCCGCCGCCGCGGAGGCTAAAGTGCCGACGAGCAGGAAGCCGACCGCCAATCCCGTCTGGCCCGTCCAGACGGGGCCCGGCTGGCGAGCGAGCAGAAGCAAGCAGACCGGGATGAGAACGGTAGCGGAAACGAGGAAGCTCGCTGCGATCGCCGCCGCCTCGTCGAATTTGCGAAACCACTCGCCGATCAGCGTGCCGCTCAGCGCGTAGAGGATCGGTATCGGGATTGCATAAATCCAGGTGGCGTTGACCAGGTTCTTGGCCAGCTCGCCGAGCGAGGATCTCGCCGGGTCGTTCATTTGGCTCCAGGCGATTGTCATTGCGCCGACGAAGGCGACCGCCAGACAGCCGAAAAAGACGGCGGAAGAGACTGGAAACGGCTTCTTCGACACCGCAAGCGCGACGAGCGCGGCCCAAAGCGGAGATAGATTCAGCACCGCCGCGACGATGATTGGATGGGCGTTGCTGAGGCTCCGATTGTACAGAAGCAGGCCCGCAATCCCGATCAGCAGGATGACGGCAAGCTTCCAATAATTGGCGCGATCGGCGAGCAGAGCGATGAGGTCGCGGCGGCTTGCCGACGCGGAGATCAGCAGCGGTACGGACAAGAGCAACGCCGCTTGAGCGACGGCGACAAAAAGCGGCGGGCTCAGTCGCTGCGCGGCCAAGGCGGAGAAAGGCTCCTGAGTAGCGAGGAGCGCCGCCGTCGCGAGGGAATAGAAGGCGCCGGCCCGATACCGCCTA
Organism: Alphaproteobacteria bacterium; assembly: GCA_021325385.1. Taxonomy (GTDB): domain Bacteria; phylum Pseudomonadota; class Alphaproteobacteria; order Rhizobiales; family Beijerinckiaceae; genus Roseiarcus. The sequence goes on along the minus strand of JAJPHH010000171.1, from coordinate 7,538 downwards.
CGCGACGGAGCGGCTGGCATGGATGATGAGCCAAGCGGCGCGCCGCAAGGAGACGGCTCGTTTCGAGACGATCATGGGGGAACTTCCGCGACCACAAGCAACCTTGCGGGCCGGCAAATGTTCCGCGGCGCCGCCTTTGCGGCCCAATGCCCGACGAGGAAAGCAGCCTTGCCGGATTTAGAGACGGCTGCGCGCGACCGAGAGCCGAATAGTCAGGCCTTCCGGATTCCACTCGCGCGAAATCGCGCCGCCGAGTTGTCCCTTGACAGCGGTTCGCGCCAGCAGGCTGCCGAATCCCTCGCCCTCGGATTTTCGCTCGACGGGCGGCCCGCCTCTTTCGGCCCATGTCAAAGCGACATAATCGCCGTCTTCCGCGCACACGACGTCAACGGCGCCGTTCGGCGTCGACAACGCGCCGTATTTGGCGGCGTTGGTCGCAAATTCGTGCAGGAGCAGCGCCAGGCTGGTCACCGAACTCGCCGAAAGCGCGACATCCGCCCCGCTCACCCGGATCCTTTGCCCGGGCCGATCTTCATAAGGCGAGGCGATTGTCCTGACGAGGGCGTGCAGCGTCGCCGGATGCTCGCCCGGCGCTTCGGCTTGCATTGTCGTGGCGAGCGTGAGGGCGTGCGCCCGAGAAAGCGCGGCGAGACGCTCGCGCACGGCGGCGGCCAATTCCTGCGGCGCGCCGGCGGCGCGCGCGCTCAAATTCACCACGCCGCTGGCCAGGCTGAACAGGTTTTTGATCCGATGGTTCATTTCCTTGAGCAGCAGATCTTGCTGCTCTCGCGCCCGTTGGTGCTCGGTGACGTCGCGAGCAATTTTCGAAGCGCCAACAATGACCCCTTGCGAATTCTTGAGCGGCGAGACGGTGAGCGAAATGTTGAGCAAGCGACCGTCCTTGCGTTGGCGGATGGTCTGGTAATGGTCGATGCGTTGGCCGGCGCGAATGCGCGTGAGGATTTGCGGCTCTTCGTCTTGGAGATGGGCCGGGATGATGATCGTGATCGGGTTGCCGATCGCCTCCTCGGCCGTATAGCCGAAAATGCGTTCGGCCGCCTTGTTCCAAGTCGTGATGATCCCGTTGAGATCCTTGGTCACGATCGCGTCGTCGGACGATTCGACGATGGCCGCGAGCCGCTCCGTAACCAATTCGGCGCTGCGGCGTTCGGTGATGTCGACGAGCATGTTGATGGCGCCGACAAGCGCGCCGGATTCGTCGAAAAGAGGCGTCGGATACGGGACGAAGGGCACACGCGCGCCATCGGGACGCTCGGCGATCGCCTCCATGCCGCGGACGGCGCGCTTTTCCTTGAGCGCGATCGCCATCGGGGATTGGTCGTGCGGAAGCGGCGTTCCGTCGGGCCAGAAAAGCTTCCACGAGCCGCACCATTGGCTGGTTCCGAGCGGCGGACGATGGCCCCAAAGCTCGGCTGCGGCTTCGTTGTAATAGACGATCGCGCCGGCGGCGTCGGTCACGTAAATAGCGGCGGGCAGGGCGTCGAGCAGGCCGCGAAAGAAGTCGTCGCCGCGGCGCGCCACGGCTTGTTCGGCTCGCCCGAGCGGGCCCGCCGCCGCTTTGAGCCGCGCCGCCTCCGGCCCGCCAAGAAGAATATTCATCGCCCGCTCCTTGGAACGCCCCTATGCACGCTCATGACGGACCCAACTGATTGGCCGAAATTGAAATTTCGCGGAAAATCGGGACCCGGCCAATCCCAAAGGTCGACGCCGCAGCTGAGGCGCAGGGTCGGGAGATTAAAGCTTCCCGAAACGAGGCGATTGCAGCGAACCGCGCGCGAAATACGCCACACGATTGTGGAGTGAGCAAGGCGGCCAGTCGCCTATGCGCGGACGCGGACAAACTTCGCGCTCGCGGACTGGTAGCGGGGGAGGGAGTTGAACCCCCGACACGCGGATTATGATTCCACAAGTCTAGATTATGTATTGCTGGGTTTTTAGTCTAGCAACCTCAGATCATTACCAGTTTCTTTCAGAACTATTACATTGCAAATCAGCCTCCCTCACCGTAAATCATCGAAGGGAATATCAAGTGCATATCAAAGCGCTTGGGAAGGGGCTGAATGGCCGAGGTCTTGTTCTTCCCTAAACCGCAATCCGCCCGAGATGGGCGACGCACACGCCACGAAACTCTAACAGAGCTTCGGGTCCAGAAGCTGCCCGCTCATGGCGCGACCTATTACGTAAACGATGCGAAGCAGCCGGGCCTGTCTATCCGCGTCTCGGCGCGTGGTGTGAAGGCGTTCGTTTTTACAAAGTTCAAGGATGGCAGGCTCACCCGGATCACTCTTGGGCGGGCAGGCGCGATGCGGCTGGACGATGCTCGGCGGGCTGCTGCAAAACTACACGGCGAAATGGCGCTGGGTATCGACGTGCGCGCCACTAAAAAGGCCGCGAATGCTCCCGCCAAGGCGGCCACGATGCAAAAGGCATTTGAACGATTCCTAGAGCTTAAGGAGCGCCGACGCCGCACTGTCGCGGACTATCAGACCATTTGGCGTTTGCACGTACCGTCGTCGCTCAAGCGAAAGGCCGTAGGAGACGTGACGAGCGAGGACGTCGAAAACGCGAAGCGAGTGCTGGGTTCACGGTACCGCACCGCGAACAAAGTCATTGTCCTGCTTGCGTCAATTTTTTCGAAGTCGGGCCGCTGGGCCGATAATCCGGCTCGCCACGTCGAGCGTTACCGAGAACACGTGCGGACCCGCCGACTGAGCGCGGACGAATTAGTACGCGTATGGAGAGCCATTGAGGGCGAGAGGGACTGGGGTGACTTCTTTCGGGTTTTAATTCTGACAGGCGCGCGCCGAACGCCATTTTGCGCGATGCGATGGCGCGATCTTGACCTTGACGTGGGAGTTTGGACGGTTCCCGCTGAGTGGGCGAAGTCAAAGCGCGAAATGGCGATCCCCCTGTCCAGCGATGCCGTCCGTATACTGCGCGACCGGCGCGGACGGCAGCCGGCGGGGCTTGAGTGGGTTTGGCCATCCCAGGACAGCACGACGGGTCACGCCGTAAATCCCGAGAAGCCATGGCGGCGGGTTTTGAAGGCGGCCGGCGTGGCAGAGCACGCGACGCTGCACGACATACGCCGAACGCTCGGATCACGCCTTGCGATGGACGGCGTGGCGGGAACGACTATTTCCAAGGTCCTTGGGCATGTATCTCCACAAAGTTTGAAGGCGTATGCACATTTGGACGTGACCGCCGGACGCGAGGCGATAGAGCGCGCGATGGCCGGAATCACATCGGCTAGAGCCGCAAATACGAGCGGCGATCATTGATGGCGGCGGAATTTTGAGGGGGTGGACCTTCAACAAATACTTTTAAGCATCGGATTCACGCCGGCCGAAATGAGCACTTGAGCTGATTGGCCAAACTTGAGCCTCGTCAGGCTGAGCTCGGCTACGACTTGACTGGCAGGGCTCGGGTAAAGATCAGCTGCCAATAATTATTACATAATCATGACCCAATAGTTTCTCGACAGCTCTCGCAAACGATGATCTTTATTGATTAAGCGCTCCGCCATCCAAGCGCGGTTACCTTCGTTACTTCTAAAAAGCAACCTTTAGGTGGAGCGAAATACATGCCCTATGGTCAGCGCTCTCGCGCCGAACTGCTAGCCGAAATCAGAGCACTTCCCGATTTTGCGCCTGTGACCTCTCAGCACGCGGCGGCTTTCCTCGACACATCAACGGGCGTGTTGGCGAACTGGCGTAGCCAGCGTCGGGGACCCCGCTTCGAAAAGAACGGAGATTTCGTCCGATACCGCATAAGTGCGCTGAAAGCATTCCTTGCCGGGGACGATGCGCTTGACGCGCCGCCGAAAAGCAACGGCATGGCGCAGTCCGACCACTTGGCCGGCACCGGCTGCGAGGAGCGCGCGTCATGAAACCTCGCAGAAAAACAGTCTCACAGGATAGAGCCGCTGGGGCGTTAATTGACGCGACCCTGCCCGGCGCACCCATGCCCACAACGAAGCGGGAGCTTAAGCGGCAACGAAAAACCATACGACAGTTGCAGCAAGTCGCGCTTCTGCAAGAGCGGTTCCGTATGTGGATGCATGGTTTGCGGGTGCGAATCGGCGCTGCCGCTGCCGCGATCATCGACGGTTACGACGGCCTACACCTGCGTACGGCGTTGCTTGAGGATGAAAAGTCCTTCTACTTTCAGGTGACCGACGAAACGCTGGCGGCGTTGCATAAGATCGTTGAGCAAGCAGCGGCAGAATCGAACTTCGTAGCCGAGCGCCAAACCGCAATAGGTCTGCTTTGGGACGCCGCCGAGGGAGTGGGCTTGGCCGGGATACCCGGGCAACGCTTCACTTTCGATACCGTTCTCCGCGCAATGCAAAACGCGGTGAGTGAGCACGCCAAGGAATTCAACATCGAAGTCTCCCGGGGCGGGACGATCCCCGGTATCGACTTACTCCGGGCCAGGTTCCGCCTTGACGTTAGGGGGAACTCATGACCAGCGCCGCAACCAGTACGCAAGCGCCGATACATGACATCGATCGAGCCGCCCGTTTCCTGCGGCTGCTCGACCCGGACGCCCCCCGGTTCACGTTCCTTCTGGTGGGTGACGGGCCGGACAAGCGCGCGCCGATCGAGCGGCACGCAAGCCTTGAGGAAATATGGCCGACGATCCTCAAGCACAACCAACCCGACAGAGGCTACGGCGTGTTCGTCACCATCAACGAAACTAACTTCAAGGGTAGGACGGCGGCGAATATCGTCCGGGCGCGCGCGCTTTTTATTGACGCCGACACCCCCGACAGCAGGGCTAAAGCCATTGCCATCATTCGCAGCACAGCTGCGAAACCCTCCATGCTTGTCCAGTCCAGCTGCGGCAGGCTGCACGCCTATTGGCTGACGGACTTGTCGCTCGCGGAGTTCAAGCCGCTGCAAAAGGCGTTGGCCGAATGTTTTGGGTCCGACGCCGCTGTTGTGGATTTGCCTCGCGTCATGCGCCTGCCCGGAACGCTGCACCTCAAACGCAAACCGCAATTGGTGACGCTGCACGCGAAGGATGGCCTGCCGCGACGGTACAAGACGGCCGAGATTGTGGACGCCTTCAGGCTGGTCACTAATGCGGTCATCCCGTTCGCCCAAGGTCAGCGGCTTTCTAAAGGCCTTGGCGAACGTAGCGGCGGGCCGATCTACTCATACGCATATGAGCCGCCCTTACCCCGCTCCAATGATGAACTGGCGGCGGGTATCGAAACGCAAGGTTGGTTCGATCTTCTGCCAGACGCCGAAAAAGACGAAGCACTCCAGCAAATGCTCGATTGTTGCCCGGACCTCGCCATAGGCACACGCGACGGATGGATCAAGACGCTCATGGCTGCGGCTCGGTCCGGCTCGCCCAACGCCGAAGCGCTGGCGCGTAGTTGGTCAGCGCAAGACGCGCGCCATACGAATAGTGAGTTCGATACGCAATGGGCGTCCTTCGGCGAGCGTCCCGGCGGAGTATCTATCGGAACGCTGATCGCCGAGGCGGCAAAGCGCGGTTTTGACCGGGAGGGATGGCGCGCCTACGCTGAGGGGTTTCAGGTTGTAGCCTCTCCGGCGATCGCGGAAGCGGCGGACGTATCGGCCATCAACGATGAGCTTGGGGTGGGCTACACAAACGCCATAAACGGTCCAGGAGCGGCCTTCGCGCCGGCTCGGCCTCTCAGCCCAAGCGCGGCGTCGGCTGCCACTATAAACAAGTTGCTGGGCGCGGCGGAGGCGATCGACCTCAACGCTGCGATCCCGCCCCGCCAGTTCGTCCTCGGCTCGCGCCTCCTCCGCGGTGAGGTTACGATCTTGGCGGCGCCTGGCGGTCGCGCCAAGACGGTCCTTGCGACCGCCTGGGCGTGCTCCCTTTCTAGCGGCAGGGACTTGACCGGCGACCGTGTCCACGGCCCAGTAAAACGCGTCGTCTATGTCTCGACCGAGGACAATGGGGCGGAGCTACAGCGGCGTTTTCGAGCCGCCGCGATAGCGCACAGCCTCACAAGCGCAGACCTCGCCAACGTCCGAATCATTGGTGTCGATGGGGTCAGGTTCACCTTGACCAGCGAGACCGAGCGCGCGCCCACGGTCAACCAAAACGGGGTGATTGCGCTCGCCCAACTCGCGCGTGAGGCAAAGGCCGATGTCCTGATCCTTGATCCGCTCGGCCCGCTTGTGCCGTCTGGCCTTAACGAAAATGGTTTAATGGGCGGACTGCTACTGAGCCTCAAGCAAGCGGCAGTAGCGGGAAATTTCGCTCTGTTAATCCTTCACCACTTCAAAAAAGGAGCAGATGGGAGCGCGGAGAGCATCGGCGGAGCATCGGCGATCGTTAACCACGCCCGCGCCGCCCTCACGATTGAGAGTATGGATAATGCGAGCGCCAAGACGTTCGGCGTTTGGCCGGGCGATCAATCCCGATGGTTGCGCGTCGTCAGCCTCAAGGCCAATCTCTCACCTCCGGCGGACAGCGATGTTTGGCTGTATCTTGAGTCGGTCACACTGCCCAACGCCGAGCCGCCGGATTATCCTTACGGCGATAGCGTGCAAGCGGTCGTCAAGCCGGCTGGCGGACCGACAGCGACACGCCTTGATGCGAGCAAGCAAGCTGTTGTCGAGCGCGAGTTTGTCAAACGCGTGCGGTCAGCGCAGGGCGCGGGGAATGCACTGCGGCCGTCGTCGCGGGGCGGCTCCGGCGCGCCAGTCGCGATAGAGGTGCTTTGCGAGGTTCTCACTGAAATCGTGGGATGCAAATCAAATGACGCGGACCGGATTGCTGTAACGCTGCTGGAGGATATGGAGGCCCGCGGCATCATCGCGAAGGCTGAAATCAAGGACAGCAACCGGATTAAGCGAAACCGCATCGTCCCTGGACCCAATGCCCCGGCGGAGGAGGCAGATTTGAGTGGCGCATCAGTTCGCGCATCAGTTCAAAAACCTACTGACGCAACTAATGCGGGACCGGGTCGCTGGGCAACTGTGCCGCCCGCCTCCAGCAGGGCGTGCATCAGTTCGCCCTAGGGGGTCTGGGGGATAGTGATGCGACGCTCTCGACTGCACGACGTATGTGCCGTAACGGCGATTTTGGGGATGCATCAGTTTGTTTGTCTGGGGCTCTCCGTGCTCCTGCCGGACTGCGCCTCTAAACCTGACAGCAAGATGCGCAACAGATCGCGCATCAGTTTCTCGGCAGCTTACCCGTTCAGCACTCAGAACCTACCATTTCAGGCCCTATGACCGCGTTCGCCAATCGACTGAAAGCCGAACGGTCTGCCAATTCCTTGGGCGGGAGAGATTCGTCCTTAGCTCGGCAGCTTGAGGCGGCCCGCGCCAAAGTCGCAGCCGATGCGCAATCTAGGTCAGAGGCCGAGGCAAGAATCAAGGCGGCGCAACAAGCGAGGTTCGATGCTGACGCTCGCGCAAAGGCTGTCCTTGCCAGCCTCAAGGGCCGTCCCACGCGTGAGTGGGACGAATGGATTTCAACCCCAGAAATACTCGACGCGCTCAATTTACCACGAGGCCGTC
>JAJPHH010000134.1 GCA_021325385.1 Alphaproteobacteria bacterium | reverse complement strand
GCTATTGGCGACCAAGACGTTTTGCTGCCGAAACCGGCCGTTCGGCCGTTTCGGTCAGCAAAACGTCTTGGTTGCAAAAAGGCCATCGAGGCGGGCGCGGGTCAAGGCTCGCGAAGCGGAGCGGAGCGACCGGCGAAGCCGGCGTGGCCTTGAGGCGCGCCCGCCTCGATGGCAGCGCGGTGTTCGGGATTTGCTTTCTCGAGCGCGCTCGTTACTGAGTCTCGCTCGTCAGAAGCCCGCGAATAAACTCGATATCGCCTTGTTTCGCGACGGGCGCGCTCCGAGCGTCAAATTTGCCCTCATTTTCCTCGGACAGCCCTGCGCGCAAGCGGGAATCCAGGCTGAGCTAGCTTTCGAGCGCGGAGGTTTCCTGGATTCCCGCTTACGCGGGAATGACAGGTTGCGGTCGCCGGGGGTACGCCCATGCTGAGCGTCGATAAGATCGACCTCTTTTACGGCGCGGCGCAGGCTTTGCGCGGCGTATCGCTCAAGGCCGAGATCGGCAAGGTCACTTGCGTGCTCGGCCGCAACGGCGTCGGCAAGTCGTCGCTGCTGCGCGCGATCGTCGGCCTGCAATCGATCAATTCCGGCGCGATCTCCTGGCGAGGCGAGGAGATCGGCGCTCTGCCCGCCCATCAGCGCGCCCGCCGCGGAATCGGCTATGTGCCGCAGGGCCGCGAGATTTTTCCGCTCCTGACCGTACGCGAAAATCTCCTCACCGGCCTCGTCACGCAGCCCCGCGCCAGGCGCTTCATCGACGACGAGATTTTCAGCCTGTTCCCCGTCCTTTCCGACATGCTTGGCCGGCGCGGCGGCGATCTTTCCGGCGGCCAGCAGCAGCAATTGGCGATCGGCCGCGCCCTGGTCACCCGGCCGAAACTGCTCGTGCTCGACGAGCCGACCGAAGGCATCCAGCCCTCGATCATCAAGGATATCGGCCGCGCCATCGCCTACCTTCGTCAGAAAGGCGAGATGGCGATCCTGATCGTCGAGCAATATTTCGAATGGGCGCGCGACCTTTGCGACGATTACGTGGTCATGGACCGCGGCGCCGTGGTCCTTGCCGGCGACCGCGGCTCGATGGTCGAGAGCGAGGTGCGCCGGCGCATGTCTGTGTGATCTCGCCGGATGACGGCCGCTTGGTCGGCTATGTCGGCTGGAAGGACCTGATGCGGGTCAGGACCAAGATCCGGGCGGAGGAGCGGCGGCGGAAGGTCTTCTTCCGCATCCGGCCGATCTCCGCCAACTGAGCTGCGGGGCTCCAAGCGCCCCCCTGGCGCGCGGATTTCGACCTGCGGCCTTCGATATGCTAGAGGCGCACGCCTTACCAGATCGAAGGATCATCGACATGGCCAATCCGAATCTCGAGCGTTTCCTCGGCGGCTCGCCGGCGGCGGTCGCGGTCAGGCTCATTGTCGTCTCCTTCATCGTCGGCGTGCTCCTGGTCATGTTCGGCGTCGAGCCGGGCGACATCGTCGCCAGCGTCGGGCGGCTCGTCCGCCGGATCATCGACGAGGGGCTCGTCGATTTCCGCCAATTCGGGCGGACGCTGCTGACCGGCGCCATCGTCGTCGTGCCGATCTGGCTCGTCATCCGGTTGCTCGATTCGCGCCGCTCGCGGTGAGGCGGGCCGAGGCCGCGTCCTTCAGCGTCGGCCTGCTGCGTGACTTCGGAGAAATCGATCGGCTTTTGGTGGGCGGGAGGTACCTCGGTAGAGCGGAAGTTGGGGGAGGATCATGGATTCGGTCGTGATCGCGCTCTTTGCCGGATTGCTCGCATTTGGAGGGGGCGGGCTCGGCCTGCTCTTGCGGCGGAGGTTGCCCGAGCGTTACACGACCGGCCGGTCCAAGGACATGATCTCGGCGGTCTCCGGACTGATGACCTTGCTATCGGCGTTGGTGACGGGCCTGCTGATCTGGACCGCTTACGGCGTTTACGCCGGCCAGAATACTGCAGTACAAAATCTAGCAGTGCGCTACCTCCAGGAAGATCTCGCTTTGGCCGATTACGGGCCTGATGCGGCGCCGGCGCGGGCGAAGCTGCGCGAGCGGCTGGCGCGAACGATCGATGATATATGGGGCTCGCACGACGTCGACTTCGTCTCCCGCAACTATCGCGCTGCGGTTGAAAATCTGCGCGCCGGCCAATCGGCCCTGGATTTGCTCCGTCCGTCCACCGAGTCGCAAAGATTGGCGCTCTCCGCGGCCAATCAAGCGCACTCTTCCGTTGGTCAGGCGCGGTTGCAAATGGCGCTGGCGCTGACCGACCCGGTCTCCTATCCGCTCCTTGCCATTGTGATCGCCTGGGTGAGTTTGCTGTTCTGCGGATTTGGTCTTACGGCCGGCGGCAACCGCATGGCTTACGCCGTCATGGCCGTCGGCGCGGCCGCGGTGTCGACGGCCGTCTTCGCGATTGTCGACTTGAGCGCTCCCTATAACGGTCTCTTCAGGGCGTCGCCGACTCCGATCGAACGGGTCTTGACGGGCGTCGGGAACGGCGAAGGGCAATCCGACGGCGCGGCCGCGACAGGGCAGCGGTAGAACGCGGATTCTCGTACATGTAGGGCGTCGAACCTATCGAGGCGCTTCGCCTGACGCCAATGCGCGCGCCCCGACGCCCACCGCTTCGTCGATGGACGTGAGCCCATCGGCCTCGACCAGCGCCCTCAACCCGGCCAGGACCTCTCCGACCAGCGCCGGCCCGCGAAAGATCAATGCGGAATAGAGCTGCGTCAGGCTCGCGCCTGCGCGGATTTTCGCGTAGGCCGCCGCGGCGCTGTCGATCCCGCCGCAGCCGATCAACGGAAACGCCCTGTCGACGCGCAGGTACGTCTCGGCGAGCAGCCGCGTCGCCAGCGGAAAGAGCGGCCGGCCGGAAAGCCCGCCCGCTTCTCGCGCGGCGGGGCCGGCGAGGCCGGCAGGGCGCGAGATCGTCGTGTTCGAGACGATCATGCCGTCGAGGCGGCGGGCGCGCGCCACGGCGACGATGTCGTCGAGCGCGGCAAGGTCGAGATCGGGCGCGATTTTGACCAGAACCGGCCGGCGCTCGGCGCAGGCGTCGCGCGCATCGAGGACGCGGGCGATCAACTCGTCCAGCGCCGCGCGCTGCTGCAGGTCGCGCAAATGCGGCGTGTTCGGGGAAGAGACATTGATCGTGAAGTAGCTGGCGACGTCGGCGAAGGCTCTTATCCCGGCGACATAGTCGCCGACCCGGTCTGCGGAATCCTTGTTCGGCCCGATATTGACGCCGACGACGCCGCGCGCCGCTCGGCGCGCGAGCCGCGCATGCGCCGCCGCGTAGCCCTGATTGTTGAAGCCGAGCCGATTGATCAGCGCTTGATCGCGCGGCAGGCGAAACAGGCGCGGCCGTTCATTGCCGGGCTGGGGCAGGGGGGTCAGGGTGCCGATCTCGACAAAGCCGAAGCCGAGGCCGAGCAGGCCGTCCGGCGCTTCGGCGTTCTTGTCGAAGCCCGCGGCGACGCCGAGCGGATTGGGAAAGGAGAGGCCGAACGCTGTCGTGGCGAGGCGCGGGTCAGGCTCAGCCGGCGCGCGCGGGACGACGGACAGAGCCGCGATCGCCAGCCGATGCGCAGTTTCAGGATCGAACGAAAAGAGAAGCGGCCGCGCCAGCGCGTAGAGCGCGGCGATCATCCGTCGAGCGTCCCGAAGACATGGCGCCCGTCGGCGCCGAGCGGCAGCGGCCGCGCCCAGCGCACCGCGGAGAGCGGCAGCGCGCCGTAGAGATGAGGGAACAGCGCGCCGCCGCGCGACGGCTCCCATTTCAGGGCCGGCCCGAGCGCGTCGGCGTCGATCGCGGCGAGCAGCAGTCCCGTCTGCCCGGCGAAATGCCGCGCCGCCGTCTCCGGCGCTTGTTCGGCGGTGGAGAAATGAATGAATCCGTCGGCGCGGTCGACGGCCGAGCCTTCGAAGGCGCCCTGCGTTTCAGCCGCGCGCCATTCGGCTTCGGCGACGATCTTGAAGATGAGCGACATGGGCTCGGACTGGGGCGCCGCCGACGTTCGCCCGCTCATTCCAACAGCATGCGCTTCAACAGTTCGAGCTCTTCATTGAGGCTCGAATCCGTCTTGGCGAGGCCCTCGATCTTGCGTACGGCGTGCAGCACCGTCGTATGGTCGCGTCCGCCGAAACGGCGGCCGATCTCGGGCAGCGAGCGCGGCGTCAGCACTTTGGAGAGGTAAATCGCGATCTGCCGCGGCTTGACCACGGTCGCGGTGCGTCGCGCCGAGAGGATGTCGGCGCGCGTCACGCTGAAGCGGTTGGCGACCAGCTTCTGGATATCCTCGATCTTGACGCGCTTCGGCTCGCGCGTGCGCACCAGATCGCGGATCGCGATCTCGGCGCTTTCGATCGTGTGTCGCTGCCCGGCGATCGAAGAATGAGCGAGGAGGCGATTGACCGCGCCTTCGAGATCGCGGCCGTTCGAGTTGATCGTCTTGGCGACGTAGGCGAGGACCGGCGACGCCACCTCGAAGCCGGGCTGCAGAGCCTGCGCCGCGGCGACGCGCGCCTCGAGAATTTTCAAGCGCAGCGCCTCGTCGAGCGCGCCCATTTCGACGCAGAGCCCGCCGGCGAGCCGCGAGCGCACCCGCTCTTCGAGCGACTCCAATTCGTTCGGCGGCCGGTCGGCGGCGACGACGACCTGGCGTCCAGCGTCGACCAGCGCGTTCAGGGCGTGACAGAATTCATGCTGGATGGAGCGGCCCTGCAGGAACTGCGCGTCGTCGAAAATCAGAAGATCGATCGAGCGCAGCGCTTCCTTGAAGGCGATCGCGGTTTGCGCGCGCAACGCCGCGACGAAACCGTACATGAAGCGCTCGGCGGTCAGATAGAACGCCCGCCGCCCCTGCTGGGTCGCGGCGTGCGCCACGGCTTGCAAAAGATGCGTTTTGCCGAGGCCGACCGACGCGTGGATATAGAGCGGGCTGAAGGCCGGCGGCTGGCCGGGCCGCTGCTCGGCGATCTTCTGCGCCGCCGAATAGGCGAGCTGGTTCGACTTGCCGACGAGGAAAGTTGCGAAAGTCAGCCGGCGGTCGAGCGGCGAGCCGGCCATCGCCTCCTCGTTCGCGGCATAGTCGCCGCGCTTGCCGCTCGCGCGCGGCGGCTCGCGCTCCGGCGGCGGCGTCGGACTCGGCTCGGGCGCGACAGACTTGGCGCGCGCCTCGCTGAATCCGCCGGCCGGTCGGGTCGTCGATCGTACCGAAAGCGTCAGCCCGTCGACGTCGGCGAACTCGGCCTTCATCGCCGCGAGAATCCGGTCGATATAGTGATTGTCGATCCAGCTCTTCAGGAACTTCGTCGGCACCGACAGCCGCGCCTCGCCGTCGATGATCTCGTCGAGCTCGAGCCGGCCGAACCAGCTCGAATAGACGTCCTCGCCGAGCTCGGCGCGCAAGCGCATCGTGCATTTTTTCCAGGCCTGGAGGCGGTTCGAGAATTCGTCGGTCGGCTGCAGCATGGCGCGATTCTTCATCTCGAAAGTTGCGACGGCTTCGGCGCGCGCCGGAATTGAGGAATGAATCATGGCAAGCTCTTCAGGATTGAGACCAGGGGAGGCCTTGCGCCTTCCATCCGGCGGTCGCGCCGCGGTGGCGCTGCTCGTCGAGCGGTCCTTCGAAGCCGTCCGCAATGTTGAAACACTGCGTATGGCCGGCCGCGGTCATGGCGATGGCGGCGGCTCGCGAGCGCGCGCCGGAGCGGCACAAGAAAAGTACGGGCGCGTCGCGCCCGGCGCCTTTTTCGCGCAGCGCCGCCTCGAGCTTCGCCGCAAAATTCGAATTGACCGTCATCGAAGGAAATTCCTGCCATTCGATAAACAGGGTCTTTTTGCCGAGGGCGGCGAGATCCGGCGCGCCGACATAGGCCCATTCGGCCTTGGTGCGGACGTCGACCAGAACGGCGCTCTCGTCCTTTTCAAGGATCGAATAGGCCTCGGATGGGGAAATATCGCCGGCATAGCCGGCGGCGGATTGATCAGGCATGATTTTCCCTTGCCGCAGACGTCGCGCTGCGGAAATCAGGCGCTAAATTGTTCGAACCTAGCTGCGAGCTATGAAATCAATAAGGTCAAACAGGGCTTATTTTCTAGCGTTTCATGATTTTCTTCAACGATGCCGTTTGCGCGCACGACGTCCCCCTCTGACCGCCAATGCATGGCCAGCCACTGAAAATGTTATCGTTTGTGAAGCGTCGATCAGCGTTGCTGCCGACCCCGAAACTATTGCATGGTCGCTGAGGGCGAGCAACATGAGTCGTAACAAAAGCTTCACGCTGCCGCGGCCGCGCGGGCCGCGAGTTTAACAGGCCGCGACCGGTCGAAGCGCAAGACCTTGTGACGTAAGGAAAGTTCGATTTGTCACAGCGGCGAAAAAAAATCTCGGCCTCGACAATTTTGGCGGTTGTGCGACAGAATTTTGTCGGCGGGCCGCGGCGCGAACGCCATCTTTGCCTGCAAATAATTGAATCGCGGGCGATTTGCATGCGCGCTTCGGCCGGGCGCTCAGCCTCGTCTTCGCCGACAGGCGTCAAGAGGAAATTCGGCGAATGAGCGATTGGGACGCGCGTCAATATCTGCAATTCGAAGCGGAGCGCACCCGCCCGGCCGCCGATCTGTTGGCGCAGGTCGGCGGGACCGCGCGGCGGGTCGTCGATCTTGGTTGCGGGCCGGGCAACTCCACCGAGATTCTCGTGGCCCGATTTCCCGAGGCCGACGCGATCGCAATCGACAATTCGGACGACATGCTCGCCAAAGCGCGCAAACGGCTGGCCAAGGTCAGATTCGAAAAAGCCGATCTCGCAATGTGGCGGCCCGAAGCGCCGCCTGACGTGATCTTCGCCAACGCGGTGATGCAATGGACGCCGCGACACATCGACCTCATGGCGCGTTTCATCGAGAGTTTGGCGCCGGGCGGACGTTTGGCGGTTCAGATGCCCGACAATCTCGACGAGCCGACGCATAGGCTCATGCGCGAGACCGCGTCGCTCGAGCCGTTCGCGGCCAAACTCGCTGAGGCCGCGGCTGCGCGCGAGCCGCTCGGATCGTTCGAAGAGTATTACGCCGCTCTCGCGCCACGCGCGGCGCGTCTCAATCTCTGGCGCACGACTTACGCGCATATTCTCGCCGGGCCTGACGCGATCGTCGAATGGGTCAAGGGGACCGGGCTTCGCCCCTTCCTCGATCCGCTGAATCCGGCGGAGAAGGCGGCGTTCCTCGAGCGATACCGCGCCGCAATCGCCGAAGCCTATCCGCCCTTGCCGGACGGCCGCGCGCTGCTGCGCTTTCCGCGCCTCTTCATCGTCGCCGAGAAAGGCGCTTGAACGAATGTCGAAACGGCGTCCGCCTTCGAAGCTTCTGCTCGTCGCGTTCGGTCTCGCATTGCTCGGCGGCGGAGCCGCCGGGCAGGAGAAGGGAACGCTCAATCCTCAGCCGTTGCCGCCGCTCGCCAATCCGAACGATCCTGGCCTCGCCGCCAAGCAATTGTTCGGCCGCGCCTTGACGCCGGCCGACGTACAAGCGCGCTCGATCGGCTTTTACTCGCGCGGCTGTCTCGCCGGCGCCAAAGCCCTGCCGGTCGACGGCGAGACCTGGCAGGTGATGCGCTTGTCGCGCGACCGCAATTGGGGCCATCCGGCGCTGCTCGCCTTTCTCGAGCGCTTCTCGAAGAAAGCGGCGGCCGAAGGGATATGGCCGGGCCTGCTCGTCGGCGACATGTCGCAGCCGCGCGGCGGGCCGATGCTGACCGGCCACGCTTCGCATCAGATCGGCCTCGACGTCGATATTTGGCTGACGCCGATGCCTGACCGCCGCTTGACCCGCGCGGAGCGCGAAGAAATGTCGGCGGTCAACATGGTGAGCGAGGACGGGCTCTCGGTCGATCCCGCCCATTGGACGCCGCGTCAGGGGGAAATCATCAAAGCCGCGGCCGAAGAGCCGGAGGTCGAGCGCATCTTCGTCAACGCGGCGATCAAGAAGGCGCTGTGCCAAGCCTATAAGGGCCAGGCCTGGATGAGAAAAGTACGTCCCTATTGGGGGCACAATTATCATTTCCACGTGCGCCTCGCCTGTCCCAAGGGCGAGGAGGAATGCCGGCCGCAGGAGCCGGTCCCGCCCGGCGACGGCTGCGACAAATCGCTCGACTGGTGGTTCACCGACGAGGCGCTGCATCCCAAGCCGGGGCCGCCGGCCAAGCCGCTGACGCTCGCGCAATTGCCGCCGGCGTGCCGCCAAGTGCTGCTGGAAAGGTAGCCCTCGCGGGCTTCTGGCGATCGAGACTCAGAAAGAGCGCGCTCGAGGACGCAAATCCCCAAACACCGAGCCGCCATCGAGGCAGGCGCGCCTCAAGGCCAAGCCGGCTTCGCCGGTCGCTCCGTTGCGCTTCGCGAGCCCTGACCCGCGCCGCCTCGATGACCTTTTGCAACCAAGAGCCACGCCGAGCGATCGCCGTCACCCGGAAGGGGCGGAGCGCAAGCGAAGCACCCGCCATGGCGCCGCGCGGGCAGACGTCGCGTTGCGCGTACCTTCGAGGCGCCACGGCGGGTTGACGGCGATCGGGCGGCGTGGCGCCGCGCTGTTGAAAATAAGCCAAATCGCCGGACCGAGGCGCAGCCCTTTCCCGGACAATCCTGCGTCGGTTCGGGAGAGCGCCGCGCGGGTTCAGTGCGTCGCGCCGTTCTCCGGCCGATGGCCGAGGCGGTCGGCGAACGCCAAGAGCAGGGCCGAGACGACGAAGGTCAGGTGAATGCCGGCCAGAAACCAGAGGTCGCGGTCCGACGTCTGGTCGATATCCATATAGGCTTCGAGCAGCTTGACCGCCGAGATCGCGACGATCGACGCCATCACTCTCAGCTTGAGCTCGCTGAACTCGATGCTGGCCATCCATTGCGGCCAATCGCGGTGCGCGCTCGCATCGACGCGCGAGACGAAATTGACGTAGCCGGAGAAGATCACGATAACAACCAGCGAGCCGGTCAAGGTCAGATCGACGATCGATAGGACGCCGAGGATCATCCCGGATTCGCTGAGCCCGAGAAAGCTGCGCGAGAGGTCGTAAACTTTCTCGCCCGTCTTGACCAAGAGCTCGATCAAGCCGATCGCCAGCGCGACGTAGAAGGGCGCCAGCAGCCAGCGGCTGCCGAACAGAAGTCTTTCGAGCACGCGTTCGATCATGCCTGTGAAAAGCCCCTTGCCCTTGCCTCGTTCAAGCCGGCTTTCAGGCGTCTTCTTCGAGGGCGCGCTGCGCCGGCGCGCGAAGATCGGCGAATTTGTGAATTACCATGCCGATCGCCATCGCCGCTACAAAGACCAGCGCTTTCCTTTCGAGAAAGCCGATATCGACGATCCCTGGCCCGGGACAGACCCCGACGAGTCCCCAGCCGATTCCGAAAATCAAGCTGCCGGCGACCAGGGGCCAATCGATCGCGAGGGCGTCCGGCAAGGCGAGGGGCGCGCCGAACAGGTCGCGCAGCCTGCGTTTGGCGAGGCTGAACGCAACGGAGGCGACGAGAACCGCGCCGGCCATCACGAAAGCAAGCGAGGGATCCCATGAGCCGGCGAGATCGAGGAAGCCGAGCACCTTGTCGGGATGGGTCATGCCGGAGACGCAAAGGCCGACGCCGAAGAGGAGACCGACGATGAAGCAGAGGAGGTTGCGCATGGCGTCCTCAACCGACGACGTGACGTACGACGAACACCGTCGCAAAGCCCGCCAGCATGAACAACGCGGTGGCGACGAGCGAACGCCGCGACAGCCGCGCCACCCCGCAGACGCCGTGCCCGCTCGTGCAGCCGGAGGCAAGCCGCGTGCCGAAGCCGACGAGCAATCCGCCGGCGATCAGAACGGGCCAAGAGACGTCGAAACGCGGCCGGTCCGCCGCGCCGAAAAGCCCAAGGAGGCTCGGCGCAAGCAAGAGGCCGGCGATCAGCGACAGGCGCCAAGCTGTATCGCCAGGGCGCGCGGCGAGCGCGCCGCCGAGAATGCCGGCCGCGCCCAGGACGCGCCCGGCGCCTAAAATCAGAATCGCCGCCGCCAAGCCGATGAGCAAGCCGCCGGCGAAGCCCGAGCCTGGCGTGAAATGCGCCCAATCGATGGTCATCCGCTGTCTCCGGCGGCCGCGCGTTCGCGGCCTCAACCTATGAACGAAGTCGGCTCATGCAAGCGGGGTCAGCCCTTCAGCACGCGGCCGGCGACGGCGTCGAGCTTGGCGAGAAGCGTCGGATCGCGGCGGCTCGGATGCGTCATGATCGCGTTGTCGAGCGCCCTGTCGGAGCCGATCGGGCAGGGCTCATGCTCGGCCGGGAAATCGCGCAGGACCCGGCCGACCAACGTCGCCGCGTGGGCGGCGTTCTCTTGCAGGACCTTGATCACCGCGGCGACGTCGACCGCGCCATGCTCCTCGTGCCAACAATCGTAGTCGGTGACCATCGCGATGGTCGCGTACGAAATCTCCGCCTCGCGGGCGAGCTTGGCTTCGGTCGCCGCAGTCATGCCGATCACGTCGGCGCCCTGCGCCTGGAAGCGAAGCGACTCGGCGAGCGTGGAGAATTGCGGGCCCTCGATGCAGACGTAAGCGCCGTTCAGCTTGAAGGCGATTCCCTCCGCCGCGGCGGCGTCGGCGATGCGTCGCTGCAGGCCGGGCGAGATCGGATGGGCCATCGAGACATGGGCGACGCAGCCGTCGCCGAAGAAACTGTTCTGGCGGCGATAGGTCCGGTCTTCGAACTGGTCGATCAGCACGAACAGGCCAGGATAGAGTTCGCGCTTGAACGAGCCGCAGGCCGAGACCGAAACGATGTCGGTCACGCCGACGCGCTTCAGCGCGTCGATATTGGCGCGATAATTGACGCCTGACGGCGAAAAGCGGTGGCCGCGGCCGTGCCGCGGCAGGAACACCGCCTGGGTGTCGCCAATTCGGCCGAAACGCAAGGCGTCGGAGGGTTCGCCCCAGGGCGTGGCGATCTTTTCTTCGCGGAGATCGGTCAGGCCGGGAAGGTCGTAGACGCCCGAGCCGCCGATGACGCCGATAATGGATTTGGCCATTACTGACTCCTTGGCGTCGGCTGCGACGCGGTGGGAGGGTCAGGTGAGGGACTCTGCCTAGTCCATCCGCCTGCCGAAGAAAGAGCGCAATCCGTCATAGTTTGTAAGCTGGCTCGCGGCCCCCGAAGAATACCTTGCAAAGAACAAGAACCGCAGGGCAGTGTCTCAGTTTGAATTAGAAGCGTCGCCGAAGGCTGGCGTCACAGCCTCGTTGCTATGGGCATGAAGGGGAGTGTCCATGACCTGCTCGTCCAGGAGGCGGGAGATATACTCTTCCATTCGCGGGAAATTCAGGTCGCCATTTTCCCACGCACGATCAGCTTCGCTCAGCGCTTCATAGTAAGGCGACCTATCATGGCGAATTCGTTCAGGTAAAATAATTCCGCCGCCGAGCAAGCCCCCCGATTTCACGCAGATTACGAAATAGCATGCCGCTCGGGCAGTGCGGCCGTTTCCTTCAATAAACGGATGGATCCAATTTAAGCGCCATAAAACATAAGAAGCGAGCGCAAATTCGGACCAGACAAACCAATTCTCTTGTACCGTACTTATGAATTGATCCATCAAATGGGGGACTTTTTCGAAGTGCGGAGGTTTATGGTCCTTTAAATAGACCGGTTCTTCACGGAACCGACCGCCAAATTGAGAGATATTGGCGACCGCAGCGGCGTTCAGTGACCAAAGCAGAAATTTATCGAATGACCGGACGCCCTGAATAATTCCTATTTCGATACAATTAATGAGCAGATCGTACTGTCTGGCAAGATTCCGCTCTTGCAGGCGGTCATATAAGTCTTGATCTTCTTGTTCGAGGACAAACACGTTTTTCGCCCCCACTAACGAGCAACCCCGCCGATCCGGGCGGGGTTGCTCGCTTAATTACCGGACGCCTATTCTCGTGTGCGCAACGGCGTGGCGGGCGGAATCCTTCGTGATCTTAGAATCAGCCGGAGCGTTGCCATAAACGAAGCTAGCGCGCTGTTCCGCAAGCTCTTCGTCGGTCATGCCTTTAGCGATTGAGGCAGCGATCTTTTGCCGAAGGTCGGCGCGATCTGGGGGAGCAAATCCCAGGGAAACTCTCTCAACCACCGGTCCTCTCCCGGATTTGGTTCCTGTAACAACCCTGTAGTTTATTCGTTCTCAAATTGCTAACAATACAATTTGTCGATCAAATAGGGAAAATAACCCTGGCCGCGCTTTTTCTGCCCTTGAGCCGCCCTTTGCGGTTTGGGCAAGGGTTTACGGCCGGTTTTTTCTCTTCCGCGGCCCGTACATTAGGATCAAAAACAGTTCGGGCATCGCGATGCTCGTCCCCGCGCTCTGATCTGGCGTCTGGCTATTCTCGACCTTTCGAGTTCCGGCCGCCCCCCTCACCCGGTCCTTCTCACCGCTTTGCGGGAAGGAGGAATTCTGTGCTCCGCATCAGTGCGCCTTCTCCCAGACCCGCTTCTTGGTGAAATAGAGCAGGGCGGAGAGGACGATCAAGAAGACCATCACCCGCATGCCGATCTTCTTGCGCTCGACCAGGGTCGGCTCCGACGCCCAGTAGAGGAACGACACCACGTCGCGCGCATATTGCGCCACGGTGGTCGGCGTCCCGTCCGTATAGTCGACCTGGCCGTCCGAGAGCGGCTTCGGCATCGCGATCTTGTGGCCGGGGTAATAGAGGTTCCAGTTGAGATCGTCGGCTTTCGTATAGCCGTTCAGCACCGCATAGACGTAATCGGCCCCGACCTCCTGGTACTGGTCGAAAGGCAGCGCGTCGAAGATAAACCAGGGAAAGCCGCGCTCATATTTGCGCGCCTTGACCAAGGTCGACATGTCCGGCGGCGCCTTGCCCAGCGCCGCGGCGGCGGCTTCGGGATTCGGGTACGGGCCGGGGATGAGATCGGAGGGCCGGCCCGGCCGCTTGGCGTATTCGCCCTTGTCGTTCGGCTCCGTGTCGGTGACCTGATAGGTCGCCGCAAGCGCCTTGACCTGCGCGTCGCTGAAGCCCGGCCCGGTCGGGTCGCTCAAGGTCCGGAACGGGATGCTGAGCGAGTGACAATTGGCGCAGACGTCGTGATAGACCTTGAAGCCGCGCTGCAACTGCGCCTGATCGTAGGTCCCGAACAAGCCGGAAAAGCTCCAACTCTGGCGCGTCGGCGAGGGCTGCTCTTCGCCGGCCTCGGTCGGCGGCGTCGGCTGGCTGGCGCCCTGCTTGGCTTCGTTGGCCGGCGGCGGGCTCGGCTGCTCGTTGGCGGCGAAGCCGGCGGGCGCGAAGGCGGCGAAGCCGAGCAGCGCCGCCGAGGCGAGGGCGATTGTTCTCAAACGGATCATCGTCATTCTCTCGGATCGCTCGCCCATCAAACCGCGCTCTTTTCGGCGGGGCCGACCGCCACATTGGCCGAACCGCCCTTGGTTCGCGCCAGCACCGCGTCGGCGATGCTCGGCGGCAGCGGCCGCGTCGTCTCCAAAAGGCCGAGCAGCGGCAGCACGACAAGGAAGAAGGCGAAGTAGCAGATCGCCAGGATGCGGGCGGCCAGAACGTAGGCGTCGGTGATTTCCTGCGAGCCGAGCCAGCCGAGGCCGAGACAGACCGCCACGAACGCCCAGAAAAAGACGCGGAAGACCGGCCGGTATTTGGCCGAGCGGACCGGCGACGTGTCGAGCCAGGGCAGGAAGGCGAGCAGGGCGATGGCCGAGAACAGCGCGATGACGCCGAGCAATTTGTTCGGGATCGCGCGCAGAATCGCGTAGAACGGCAGCAAATACCATTCCGGCACGATGCGCGCCGGCGTCTGCAGCGGATTGGCCTTGATGTAATTGTCGGCGTCGCCGAGATAGTTCGGGATGTAGAAGACGAACCAGGCGTAGACGATCAGGAACACCGCCAGCCCGAACACGTCCTTCAAGGTCGCATAGGGCGTGAACGCCACCGTGTCGCGGGCGACGTTCTTGACCTCGACGCCGTCGGGATTGTTCTGGCCGACGACATGCAGCGCCCAGACATGCAGCACGACCACGCCGGCGATCATGAACGGCAGCAGGTAGTGCAGCGAGAAGAAGCGGTTGAGCGTCGGATCGCCGACGGCGTAGCCGCCCCAGAGCCAGGTGGCGATGCTCTTGCCGACCAGCGGGATCGCCGAGAACAGGTTGGTGATGACGGTCGCGCCCCAGAAGCTCATCTGGCCCCAAGGCAGGACATAGCCCATGAAAGCCGTCGCCATCATGAGTAGGTAGATGATGACGCCGAGAATCCATAAGACCTCGCGCGGCGCCTTGTACGATCCATAATAGATGCCGCGGAAAATGTGCGCATAGACAGCGAAGAAGAACATCGACGCGCCATTCGAGTGCAGATAGCGCAACAGCCAACCATAATTGACGTCGCGCATGATGTGCTCGACCGAGTCGAAGGCGAGATTGGCCTGCGGCACGTAATGCATCGCCAGGATCACGCCGGTGACGATCTGCGCCGCCAGCATGAAGGAGAGGATCGCGCCGAACGTCCAAAGATAGTTGAGGTTGCGCGGCGTCGGATAGGCGACGAAGGACGAGTGAACCAGCCCGATGATCGGCAGCCGGCTCTCGAACCATTTGCCCAGCGCGCTCTTGGGGACGTAGGTCGAAGTTCCGCTCATGATTGTGTTTCTCTAGGGCGAGGCGTGAGATTGGGCGAGGCGGCGCTTTGGCGAAGCGCCGCCTCAGCCGATCCGCACTTTGCTGTCGGACAAGAACGCATATTCCGGAACTTCGAGATTGGCCGGCGCCGGCCCCTGGCGGATGCGGCCCGACGTATCATAGACCGAGCCGTGGCAGGGGCAGAACCAGCCGTCATACTTGCCCTGATGGCCGAGCGGGATGCAGCCGAGATGGGTGCAGACGCCGATGACGATCAGCCATTCCGGCTTCTTGACGCGCTGGGCGTCGCTCTGCGGGTCGCGCAGCTCGTTGAGCGGCGTATTCTGCGCTTCTTCGATTTCCTTCTTCGTGCGATGGCGGACGAAGACGGGTTTGCCGCGCCATTTCACGGTGAGGATCTGGCCCTCGGGGACGGCGCCGAGGTCGATCTCGGTCGACGACAGAGCGAGGGTCGACGCGTCGGGGTTCATCTGGTCGATCAGCGGCCAAACCGTCGCGCCGGCTGCGACCGCGGCGGCGGCGCCTGTGGCGATGAACAGAAAATCCCTGCGGGACTGATCGACCGTGGCCTCGCCAGACAAATGAACCCCCAATCTCTTCTCTTCCCGCCTTGGCCGGCAAGCCGAGGCGCGGCGCGGGCGAGCCAAGCTCGAAGCGCCTCCGCGTTGACCCCTTTCAGGCGCGCTTTGCGCCCGACGGCTTTCAGCGCCGCGCGGCTTTTCAGCAATGCGCGCCCCGGCTGGCCGTTTCGGCGCTATTTCGCACGCTTCTTTCCTTCTGTCCATAGGCGGCGCCGAGGCCTGGGCGCGGCTTGTCGTCACGCTCGCGCGGGCTTTTCCGCGGCGCCGTCTCGGCCCGGACCGGATTCCGGCTTTTCCTTTTTCGGGCTTGGCTTTAGAGCGAGGCGATGAGCCTCGAGCCGATGCGTCTGACGCTGGCGCTTTACCAGCCGGACATCGCCCAAAACGCCGGCGCGATGTTGCGGAGCTGCGCCTGTTTCGGCGTCGCCGCGGCGATCATCGGGCCGGCCGGCTTTCCGAGTTCGGATCGTCATTTCCGCCGGGCCGGCATGGATTATCTCGACCAGGTGACGATCGCGCGCCATGATTCGTGGCGCGCCTTCGAGGAATGGCGGCGAGCGAGCGCGCGCCGGCTCGTTCTGCTGACGACGAGGGCCGAGATCGCGCATTGGGATTTCGCCTTCGCCGCCGGCGACGTGATCCTGGTCGGGCGCGAATCGGCCGGCGTTCCCGACGAGGTCCATGCGGCGGCCGACGCGCGCCTGCGCATTCCGATCCGGCCGTCGACGCGCTCGCTCAATGTCAGCGTCGCGGCGGCAATCGCGCTCAGCGAAGCGATCCGCCAGATCGGGCCCCGCGACGAGGAGAGGCGCTGAATGAACGATGCGCTGTCGGCGCGCCAGGACGCTGCCGCCGAATGGTTCGAAAAGCTTCAGCGCCGGCTCGTCGCCGCGTTCGAGGCGCTCGAGGACGAAGCGCCCGGCCGCGACGGCGCCAGGCCCGGGCGGTTCGAACTGAAGCCATGGTCGCGCGCCGACCATTCCGGCGCGCCTGGCGGCGGCGGCCGCATGGCCCTTCTGCGCGGCCGCCTGTTCGAAAAGGCGGGCATACATTCGTCGGTCGTGTTCGGGACTTTCGCGCCGGAATTCGCAGCGCAGATCAAAGGCGCCGAGAGCGATCCGCGCTTCTGGGCCGCCGGCCTGTCGCTGATCGCGCATCCCTGGAGCCCGGAAATTCCGACCGTTCATCTCAACACGCGCTTCGTCGTCACGACCCGGCAATGGTTCGGCGGCGGCGCCGATCTGACGCCGATGCTGGCGCGCCGGCGCAGCCAGGACGATCCCGACGCCCGCCTCTTCCACGGGGAGATGGAAGCGCTCTGCGGCCGCCACGCCGGCGTCGCCTCCCATCAGCGCTTCAAGGCGTGGTGCGACGAGTATTTCTTCTTGAAGCACCGGGGCGAGCCGCGCGGAATCGGCGGCATTTTCTACGACGACCTCGTTTGCGCCGACGATCAGGCCTACGCCGCGATCTTCGCTTTCACCCAGGATCTCGGCGAGACGTTCCTGACCCTCTATCCGCAGATCGTGCGGGCCAATCTCGGCAAGCCGTGGAGCGAAGAGGACCGCGACGAGCAGCTCGTGCGGCGCGGCCGCTATGTCGAATTCAACCTGCTCTACGATCGCGGCACGATTTTCGGCCTCAAGACCGGCGGCAACGTCGATTCGATCCTCTCCTCGCTGCCGCCGACAGCGCGCTGGCCGTAAGAGGCGCGGTGCGGCCGGCGCCGCCAGGAGATATAATGGCGCTCGCCGCCAAGGGCGGAAGGTCAGATGACCGTCATTGCGAGCGAAGCGAAGCAATCCATTCCTACCGCGGCGCCATGCGCGTGGTTTGCTTCGTCGCTTCCGCCCTCGCAACGGCAGCGCTGAACCGAGGCGAGGGAACGACCTGGTTGAACGACAAGACCCATATCCTCATCGCCGACGATCATCCCCTGATCCTGGGCGCGCTGCGCCACGCTTTGACCGGCGCCATCGAAGGCGCGGAGATTCACGAGGCCCGCGACCTCGAAACGCTGACCGCGGCGCTCGAGGCGACGCCGGACATGGACTTGGTGCTGCTCGATCTCGCCATGCCCGGCGTGCGCGGTTTTTCCGGCCTCATCTATCTGCGCGCCCAGCACGCCGGCGTCCCCGTCGTCGTGGTTTCGGCCAATCGCGATCCCGCGGTGATGCGCGCCTGCATCGATCTCGGCGCCGCCGGGTACATTCCGAAATCGCTCGATCTCGAGACGATGCGCGCGGCGGTGCGGACGGTGCTCGAAGGCGGCCGCTGGATTCCGCCCGAACTCGACCTCGCTGCGCCGGCCGATCAGGCGAGCCTGGCGCTGCGCCGCCTCGCCTCGCTGACCCCGCAGCAGGTGCGCGTGTTGATGATGCTGTCGGAAGGCTTGCTCAACAAGCAGATCGCCTATGAGCTGTCGGTGTCGGAAGCGACGGTGAAGGCGCATGTCTCGGCGATCTTGCAGAAGCTCGGCGTCGAAAGCCGGACGCAAGCGGTGATCGCCGCGGCGAATATCGAGAAGGGGCTGTGGCCGGCCAAGGCGGAGTGAGGGGGACGTCTCTCCGTCATTGCGAGGAGCGCAGCGACGAAGCAATCCATTCGTAGGGCGGCGGACGCGCCTTGCAACGGTACAGCGCATGGACGGCGGTTCACGCGCTTTATCCTGCATGCCATCGCCGTGCTCGGCGTCAAGGCCAAGCCGCTTCGCGGTCGCCTCGCCACAACGGGCGCGGAGAACGTACTCCAAGCGCACGGCCATGGCGAGGCGAGCCTTGACCCCTCCGCGCGGCGATGGCTTTTTGCTGCCGTGAACTTTGGTGACAAAAGTGGCCTCTGGCCGCTTTTGTCACCAAAGTTCACGGTCGCCAACAAGCCGCGCCCGACGATCGCCGTCACTCGCCGGGGCGTAGCGGGGCGAGGCGCCGGCCATAGCCCGTCGCGCCATCGTCGAAAGGAAGTCCTTCAGCGTTCGGGCGGGCTGTGGCCGTTGACGGAGATCGGCCGGCGTGGCGCCGCGGCGCTTCAACCTCGCCTCATGGCCGCGGCGCTCCTGGATTCCCGCTTGCGCGGGAATGACACGGAGCTAGTCTCCCGCCGGGGCCGGCGCGACGCCTGCCCGTTCAGGGCAGGGAGCGCCGCGGCATGATCCTCACCATCGACACCAAGCCCTTCGACGATCAGAAGCCGGGCACGTCCGGCCT
>JAJPHH010000195.1 GCA_021325385.1 Alphaproteobacteria bacterium | reverse complement strand
CGACATAGGAATCCATGCGGCCGGCCGTGGTCGGGCCGAACGAGCCCGAGGCGTAGCCTGCCGGCGTCTTGGCCGGGCCGGCGTAATAGATCGGGTGGCGCTTGAAATAATCCGGCATCGGCTCGCCGCGCTCGAGCCGATCGCGGATTTTGGCGTGGGCGAGATCTCGCGCGACAATCATCGGCCCGTTCAACGACAACCGCGTTCGGATCGGATGCCTGGTCAGCGTCGCCAATATCTCCTTCATCGGAGCGTTGAGATCGACCCGCACGACTTCGCCGCCCAGGGCCGCTTCGTCGATAGGCGGCAGATAGCGCGCGGGGTCATGCTCGAGCTCTTCGAGGAACACGCCGTCGCGCGTGATCTTGCCGAGCGCCTGGCGGTCGGCCGAGCACGAGACGCCGAGGCCGATCGGCAGCGACGCGCCGTGGCGCGGCAGCCGGATCACCCGAACGTCGTGACAGAAGTACTTGCCGCCGAATTGCGCGCCGACGCCGAGCGACTGCGTCAGTTTGAAAATCTCGTCCTCCAGGGCGAGATCGCGAAAGCCATGCGCGTCCGGACCGCCCGAGGTTGGCAGGCTGTCGAGATAGCGCGTCGAGGCGAGCTTCACCGTCTTCATCGTCTGCTCGGCGCTGGTTCCGCCGATGACAATGGCGAGATGGTAGGGCGGACAAGCAGCCGTGCCGAGCGTGAGGATCTTCTCCTTGAGGAAGGCGAGCATGCGGTCATGCGTCAGCATCGACGGCACGCCCTGAAACAGGAAGCTCTTATTGGCCGAGCCGCCGCCCTTGGCGATGAACAGGAACTTGTATGCGTCCTCGCCCTCGGCGAGGATTTCGATCTGGGCCGGCAGATTGTCGCCGGTGTTCTTCTCTTCGAACATCGAGAGCGGCGCAAGTTGCGAATAGCGCAGGTTCTTTTTTTGGTACGCGCCGCCTATGCCTTCGGCGATCGCCGCCTCGTCGTCGCCCTCGGTCCAGATCAGCCGCCCCTTTTTGGCGACAACGATCGCCGTGCCTGTGTCCTGACACATGGGCAGCACGCCGCCGGCGGCAATATTGGCGTTCTTCAAGAGGTCGTAGGCGACGAACTTGTCGTTCGGCGTCGCTTCCGGATCGTCGAGAATCTTGGCGAGCTGAGCGAGATGGCCGGGGCGCAGCAAGTGGTTGATGTCGATCATCGCCTGCTCGGCGAGCAGGCGGATCGCCTCGCGATCGACGATCACGACCTCGCGGCCGAGCGCCTTCTCGACGCGCACGCCGTCGCCCGTCAACTTGCGATAGGGCGTTTCGTCGGCGCCGATCGGAAGGATCGGACGATAGACGTAGGTCATCGGAAAGGCTCCAAAGCGGCGCTGAACTTGCTCGGACCGGTCTAATCTTTGCCGCGATCGATTCCAACTGTCGCGCTTTTCACGCGCTCTGCGCCAGCGCCGCGACCCCCTCGGCGATGGCGAGCGTGCGGCGCGCCATGTCGGCGTGCAGGCGCTCGACCATGCGGCCGTCGATCTGGATGACGCCTTTGCCGTGATTTTCGGGCTCGTCGAAGGCGGCGATGATCGCGGCGGCCGCGTCGATCTCGGCCTTGGTCGGGGCGAAGACTTCGTTGCAAATCTCGATCTGGCTCGGATGGATCAGCGTCTTGCCGTCAAGCCCCATATCGCGGCCCTGCTCGCATTCGGCCTTGAAGCCTTCGAGGTCGGCGATGTCGTTATAGACGCCGTCGATAATGTCGACGTGATGAGCCCTCGCCGCGGCGACGCAGGTTGCGAGCCAAGCCGTCATCGCGCTTCGGCCCGGCGTCAGCCGCGCCCGCGTCTCCTTGGCGAGGTCGTTGAGGCCCATGACCAGGACATCGAGCCGCGCCGCAGGATCGGCGCCCGCCGCCGCGATCGAGCCGGCGTTGAGGATGGCGAGCGGCGTCTCCATCATCGCCCAGACGCGCAGGCTCTCCGGCGCGCCCGCCTCGCGCAATTCGCGCGCCGCCTGCATGACGGCGCCTGGTCCGTCCACTTTGGGCAGCAGAATCGCGTTCGGCCCGGCCGAAGCCGCCGCAAGCAAATCCTCGCGGCCCCAGGGCGATTGCAGGGCGTTGATGCGCACCACCACCTCGCGCCGGCCGAAGCCGCCCTCGCCGATCGCGGCCGCGACCTGCTCGCGGGCGAGCGCCTTTTGCTCGGGGGCCACCGAATCTTCGAGATCGAGGATCAGGGCGTCGGCGGCGAGCGCCCGCGCTTTCGTCAGCGCTCTCGGATTGGATCCTGGCGTATAAAGGACGCTGCGGCGCGGGCGGGCGGTCATAAAAGCTCCATGACCTTGGCATCGAATTGTGCGGTGCAATATAGCGGAATGGACGGGCAGCGAAAGAGGCCGGAAGGGGCTCTGCGCCGGTCGCTTGCGACATCTCGGCGGTCGCTTTCGCAGTTTGGAGCGCTTATAAGCTAATCGCCGCGACTGGGCGCGGTCTCCGTCAGACGGAAAAGCCGGCGTGATTTGATCAGGATCATGCCGGAAGAAAATGGCCGCGCTACCGACTGAAGCGGCGGATTGGCGCCGCGGAGCCTGGAATGGATTATTCGCGTTATTTCGTTGAAGCGACCGATCGGCTGCGCGACGAGCGCCGCTACCGCGTCTTCGCCCCGCTGGAGCGCAGCGCCGAGCGCTTTCCGCGCGCTCTGTGGCGGCGCAACGAGACGGAAAAACGCGAAATCGTCGTCTGGTGCCCCAACGATTATCTCGGCATGGGCCGCCACCCTCGGGTGATCGCCGCGATGCAGGAGGCGGCCGGCCGCTACGGCGCCGGGGCCGGCGGCACGCGCAACATTTCCGGAAACAACGGGCCATTGGTCGATCTCGAGGCCGAGCTCGCCGACCTCCATCGAAAAGAGGCGGCTTTGGTTTTCACCTCGGGCTGGATCTCCAATCTCGCCGCGATCTCGACGATCGCATCGCTTCTGCCGGATTGCCTGATCCTGTCCGACGCGCTCAACCACAATTCGATGATCGAAGGCGTCAGGCGCTCGCAATGCGAGAAGCAGATTTTCCGCCACAACGACCTCGCTCATTTGGAGGCGCTTCTGAAAGCGCGACGGCCCGGCCGGCCGGCCCTGATCGTGTTCGAGAGCCTCTACTCGATGGACGGCGATATCGCGCCGATTCGGGCGATCGTCGATCTCGCCAAGAAGTACGACGCGTTGACCTATATCGACGAGGTCCATGCGGTCGGGCTCTATGGAGCGCGGGGCGCCGGAATCGCCGAGCGCGACGGCGTGATGGACGAGATCGACATTGTCGAGGGCACGCTGGCCAAGGGTTTCGGCTCGCTCGGCGGCTATATTGCGGCGAGCAAAGCGATCGTCGACGCGGTCCGCTCGCACGCGCCGGCCTTCATCTTCACCACCGCCCTGCCGCCGCCGGTCGCGGCGGCCGCCGCCGAAGCGGTGCGGATCGTCAAGACGGCCGACGCGCTACGCGCCCGCCATCAGCTCCAGGTCGCGAAGACCAAGGCCGGACTGCGCGAGGCCGGCATTCCGGTCCTCGCCAATCCGTCGCATATCGTGCCGGTGATGATCGGCGACGCAGAACTCTGCAAAGCCGCCAGCGACCGCCTGCTCGAGCGCCACGGCGTCTATATCCAGCCGATCAATTATCCGACCGTCGCGCGCGGCACGGAGCGCCTGCGGATCACGCCGACGCCGCACCACAGCGACGAGTTGATCAAAGAGCTGGTCGCGGCGATGGTCGAGACTTGGCGGGAGATCGGCCTGCCGTTCGAACGGCCGGCTATGGCGGCGGAGTGACGCCTTATCATCCTGGGCGCCTGTCATTCCCGCGCAAGCGCAGGGCTGTCCGGGGAAAGCCTGCGCTCGGCGGCGGAGCTGATGACTTGCTTTCGACACCGCGGCGCCACGCCGCCCGATCGCCGTCAACCCGCCATGGCGCCTCGAAGGTACGCGCGAAGCGATATCCGCCAATGTGGCGCCATGGCGGGTGCTTCGCTCCGCTCCGCCCCTGCGGGTGACTGCGATCGGCCGGCGCGGCATTGTTGGCGATCAAGACGTTTTGCTGACGAAACCGGCCGTCGGCCGGTTCGGTCAGCAAAACGTCTTGATAGCAAGAAAGCCATCGCCGCGCGCAGGGGTCAAGCCTCGCCTCGCCATTGCTCGACGGGCGGGGTATGTACTCTGAGCTTGCCGTGGCGAGGCGACCGCGAAGCGGCTTGGGCTTGACGCCGAGCACGGCGATGGCATGCAGGACGGCGCGCGTTTGGCTCGGTGTCATTCCCGCGCAAGCGGGAATCCAGAGAACCGCCGCGCTTGAAAGCTCGGTCAGCCTGGATCCTTCCCGCTTTTCGCGGGAATGACAAGCTCGCTTATCTAGGGTCTGTTGACATTCGCGCATTGAGGCAAGCGCGAGGCAAGGTAGCTTTGATTCATGGCTTCCAAAATGGAGGAAGCCTTGAATCGTCTGGTTCTGAGCGATG
>JAJPHH010000050.1 GCA_021325385.1 Alphaproteobacteria bacterium | reverse complement strand
GGCGGCGAGATCGACGGCTTCGTCTCCGGCGTCGGCACCGGCGGCACGATCACCGGCGTCGGCCAGGTGTTGAAGCCGCGGCGGCCGTCGCTGAAAATCTTCGCGGTCGAGCCGGAGGATTCGCCCGTTCTCTCCGGCGGCCAGCCGGGACCGCACAAGATTCAAGGCCTGGGCGCCGGCTTCGTTCCGGCCATTCTCGATCGGAGCGTCATCGACGAGGTGGTGACCGTCGGCAATCAGACCTCGTTCGATACGGCGCGACTCGTGGCGCGGCTCGAAGGCATTCCCGTCGGCATTTCTTCCGGCGCGGCGGTGGCGGCGGCGATCGAAATCGGAAGGCGGCCCGAATTCGCCGGCAAGAACATCGTCGTGATCATTCCCTCCTTCGCCGAGCGGTACCTTTCGACAGCTCTTTTCGAAGGGCTGTGAGCGCCGAAGCGGCAGGCTCATGCCCCTCGCCAACGCGAACGGACTCGAACTCGCTTATGAGGAAACCGGCGATCCCGTGGCGCCGGCCGTCCTGCTCATTATGGGGCTTGGCGCGCCGCTGACCTTCTGGCCCGACGCGTTCGTCGACGCGCTCGCGGCGCACGGCTTTCGCGTCGTGCGCTTCGACAATCGCGATTTCGGCCTGTCGACCAAGTTCGACGGCGTTCCCGCCGATGTCGAAATCGCCGATCGGAAGCTGACGCGCGGCGAGGCGATCGATCCGCCCTATGGCCTCCCCGATATGGCGCGCGACGCGATCGGCCTACTCGACGCCCTGAACATCGATAAAGCGCATATCGTCGGCTCGTCGATGGGCGGCATGATCGCGCAGATCATCGCCGCCGATCATGGCGAGCGGGTCCGCAGCCTCGTCTCGATCATGTCGACGAGCGGCGATCCCGACCTGCCGCAGGGCAAGCCGGAGGCTATGGCGGTCTTCACCCTAAAACGGCCTCCGCCGGAGGATCGACCGGCCTTTATCGCCCACGCGATCAGATGCCAGCGGGCGATCGGCAGTCTGACTCTCCCCGAAGCGGAATCCGAATTACGAGCCAGGGTCGAACGCGCTTACGACCGCTCGAATTACTACGAGGGCGTGCCCCGCCAGCTCCTCGCGGTCATGGCCAATGGCAGCAGAGTAAGCCTGCTCAAACGGATTGCGACGCCTGCTCTGGTCATCCATGGCGCGGAAGATCCGCTCGTCCCGCCCGAATGCGGCAAAGACACCGCGGCGCATATCCCCGGGGCGGAGTTCATGCTGGTCGAAGGCATGGGCCACGATTTTCCAACGCCGTTGATCGGGGCGCTGGTCGAAGCGATTGCGGCGCATTGTGCGAAGGCGGACGCTCGCGCCTAGCCGGACGATTCCAGCGCATGCGCGGTCCGTGCGATCTCTAAAATTTACGGCGTCTTAATAAGCTTCCGTTTAGCGTTCCCGGCCATTGGAGCGCCCTTGTTCGCGCGCTTCGGGAAGCGAGAGTGGACCCATGTCGCCGTTCCGTCGAAACCCGACCACGTCGTTGATCGCCGGCTTGACAGGCCTGGCCATGCTCGGCGCGACCAGCGGGGCCGCGATCGCCGGCGACGGCGGCTGGAATCACCGCTGGAACGCGCCAGTGGCGGCCGGCGTGCTCGGCGGCCTCGCCATCGGGGCGCTGGTCAATTCGAATCCGCAGCCGGTTTACGCTGCGCCGCCTCCGCCGCCGCCCGTCTATGTCGAGGACGATCCGCCCATCGTCCGCTGCCACTGGGTGCGCCAGCCGCTTTACGACGCCGCGGGCGACTACGCCGGCTCGCGCAGCACGCGGGTCTGCGATTAGCAGCCGCGCGCGATCGAGCCTCTTGGAAAGAATTCGTTGAAGGCGCGCGCGGGGGTTGCCTCGCGAGGCTGATTGCGCGCCGGCGCTCAGCGACGCCAGATGCCGCTTGGTTCGATAATTTGGGCCAGCGCCGCCGTCGCCAAGATCGCGGCCAACACGAGCGCCCGAAAGAGCCATGGATTCTTCGGGCCGACTTGCCTGTCAGGCGCATCAACGAAGAGATGGCGAGTGGGCAGCATGGCCAGGCAATCTGTGACAGTTTTTGCCCAAACTCAAACGAATGTCGGCGGTAAGGTTACGAACCATCGCGGCGCCTCGTCAGGACGCCGGCGCTTCGGTACGTAACAGAAAGGCCAGCGCGGTCTCGCAGTCTTGCTCCAGCTTCAACGCCAGCAGGTCGTCGGCGCGGGTTCGGCCGAGATTGACGGCGGCGATGGGCTTGCCGGCGGAAGCCGCCATCTGTGCGAAGCGGAAGCCCGAATAGACCATGAGCGACGAGCCGACGATCAGCATCGCGTCCGCTTCTTCGAGGTGACGCGCAGCAGCCTCGACGCGTTCGCGCGGCGCGCTCTCGCCGAAGAACACGACGTCAGGCTTCAGCACGCCGCCGCAGCGCCGGCAGGAAGGAACGCGGAACGATGAAAATTCGACGCCGTCGAGGTCGGCGTCGCCGTCCGGCGCGTCGACAGCGTCGAGCGCGAGCCAGTCGGGATTCATTCGGCCGAGTTCGTCCTGCATCTCGTCGCGCGAGATTCTCCGCTCGCAGCCCATGCAGCGGACGAGGTCGAGCCGCCCATGCAGATCGACGACGCGGGCGGCGCCGGCGGCTTGATGCAGCCGGTCGACATTCTGGGTCAGAAGCAGCTCGCTCTTGCCGAGCGCCTCGAGCCGCGCCAAAGCGCGATGGGCGGCGTTCGGCCGTGCGCTATGAAAGCGCCGCCAACCGATCAGGCTGCGCGCCCAGTAGCGCCGGCGCGTCGCCTCCTCGGTCATGAAGGCCTGATAGGTCGCCGGCGGCCTGCGCTTCCACTGTCCGTCCGCGTCGCGATAGTCGGGAATGCCGGATTTCGTGCTGCAGCCGGCGCCGGTCAGGATGAAGAGATTGCGGCGCCGATCGACGAAGTCTTCGAGATCTGCATATTCCATCACGAGGCCAAGTTACTCCGCGAGCGGGCCGAGGCCAACCACGGGCGGCGTCCGATCTGGGCAGCATCCGCAATCGCGCAGGATGACGGCGCGAAAGAGGGCTGCGCCCGCATGCAAGGCGCAGAGCAAGCGCGCCGGTCGCTCCCGATACGTGAACAAGCCTTCGGCTGGATTGTCCCGAATGTCCTTAGCTAACTTCCGACGCCAGACGCGCTCCGTTGGTCAGCTGCGGCGCGCTTTGTCGCCGCGCCGTCCTCGTCCCAGGCTTTCATAGTGGAAGCCCAGCGCAATCATCTCCTCGCGGCGATAAATGTTGCGCAGATCGACGACGATCGGTTGCCGCAACGCCGCTTTGACGCGAGCCAGGTCGAGCGCCCGGAACGCGTCCCATTCGGTGATGATGACGAGCGCGTCGGCCCCTTGGACGCAGGAATAGGGTCCATCGGCGAACTCGATGTCGGGCAGCAGCTCCTTGGCGGATTTCGCGCCTTCCGGGTCGAAGGCGACGACCCTCGCGCCTTCGGCCTGCAGAACCGGGACGATGGTCAGGCTCGGCGCCGAGCGCATATCGTCGGTATTCGGCTTGAAAGTCAGGCCGAGTACGGCGATCGTCTTGCCCTTCACGCCGCCGCATGCTTTGACGATCTTGCGCGCCATGGCGAGCTTGCGGTTCTCGTTCGCCTCGACGAGCGTCTCGACGAGGCGCAACGGCGCGCCCGCCTCTTTCGCGATTTTCATCAAGGCGAGCGTATCTTTCGGGAAGCACGAGCCGCCGAAGCCTGGACCGGCGTTGAGGAACCTGTAGCCGATCCGATTGTCGAGGCCGACGCCGCGGGCGACGTCCTGAATGTCGCCGCCCACCTGTTCGCAAAGATCGCTGATCTCGTTGATGAAGGCGACCTTCATCGCAAGGTACGCGTTGGCCGCGTATTTGATCAGCTCCGAAGAGCGGCGGCTGGTGAAGAGGAGCGCGGTCTGATTGAGTTCGAGCGGCCGGTAAATCTCGCGCATCACCTTCCGGCCGTCCTCGTCCTCGACGCCGATGACGACGCGGTCCGGCTGCTTGAAATCGTCGATCGCGGCGCCTTCGCGCAGGAATTCGGGATTGGAGACGACCGAGACGCGCTTAAGCGGGGCGCGGTCGGCGATAATGGCTTCGATCTCGTCGCCGGTGCCGACCGGCACCGTAGATTTCATCACGACGACCGCGCCGTCATTGACGATATCCGCGATCTCGCGCGCCGCGGCGCGGACATAGGTCAAATCGGCTTGGCCGTCGTCAGCCTTTGTCGGCGTGCCGACCGCGATGAAGATCGCCTTCGCGCCTTTCGCCGCCTTGATGTCGGGGCTGAACGAGAGGCGCCCGGCGCGAACATTGTTGGCGACGACCTCCTGCAGACCCGGCTCGAAAATCGGAATCTGGCCGCGCCGCAGCGCCTCGATCTTGTCGGCGTCCTTGTCGATGCAGACGACCTCGTGGCCGAAATCGGAAAGACACGCCCCGGAGACCAACCCGACATAGCCGGCCCCCACCATCGCTATGCGCATCGTTCCCGATTCTCCGCTAATTCGCGATCGCGCCTTCTAGCCCTAGGGCTCCAACGTGGCAAGGAAGGCGCTGTAACCGCGGTCGGCGGGCTACAGGCCGGGCGCTTCTCCCCGCCATGGGCAAGCATCGCAGCGCTCGACATCGACAACGCGCGCCCTCACCAGGTCGAAAAGTACCGTCTCACCTTGTTCAAGAACCGCGCCCGCCGGGCGGGTGTGGTGCGGTTCATGCCGTAATGGGCGAGGTAGCGTCGCCGGGCGTCGGGCGCCACGAGCGAGCGCAGCGACCGGTTGAAGACGCGCCGCGGCGGATCGCCCATCAGGATTGTGGTCAGCCGATCGCCGCCATAGGTGCAGACAGCGGCGATGCGCTTGATGTTGCGAAGAGTCGGCGTGTAGCCGCCGTTTTGGTTCAGCTTGAACGACACGCCAGGCAGGAAGACCCTGTCAAAGAAGCCTTTGAGAATCGCCGGATAGCCGTAATTCCAGACCGGGAAGACGAGGACCAGGGCTTCGGCGGCGAGCAGGCGGTCGACATAGGACGCGACCCGGGCGCGATTGAGCGTCAAGTCGTGATAATCGATCCGGTCTTGTCGGGTCAGGACCGGATCGAACCCTTCCGCATTGAGGTCGCAATCGTCGACCTCGTGGCCGCGGCCGCGCAAGATCGCCACGACCTCGCGGTGGAGCGCTGCGCCGAAGCTCGTCTCGAGCGGATGGGCGAAGAGCACCAGGATCCGCATTCACGCACCAGCGGCGCGGGCGCGCTCCTCCAGCCCGGGAAATAGAAAATTCCGGCCGGCGGAGAAATCGAAATTCGGGTCCTCCCAGGCGATCATCTTGCCGGGGTTGAGCAGGCCGAGCGGATCGGCCTCGCGCTTGAAGGCGAGTTGCACCGAATCGGTCTGTTTCATGCCGCCTTCTTCCAGCGTGTAGCGATGCGGGTTGAAAATCGGCGCGCCCATCGCTTCGTGGATGGCGATGATCTCGTCGAGCCGCGCCGGCGTGGTGAAGCGCACCAGGGGCAGGCCGAAACAAGTGATCTTGCCGTTGAACCGCACGAATTCGAGATGACCCATGACTTCCTGGCCGAAATGCTCGTGAATGCGTTTGACCGTCTCGAGCTGATCCGGGAATGGATAAAGCGCCTGCAGATAGGTTATCGCAGGGTCGACGCGTAACCCGCGCAGGGTCGTATGGTTCCAGGCGAGTTCGTAATTCGGCGGTAGGCCTTTGCGCTCCTCCGGCGAAAGCAGCGAAGCGTCGAACAGGGTGGTCGCGCGCCTATAGCGACGGGTGAAGGCGCGAAGCGGATCGAGGGCGTGCGCCGCGACCATGATCACGACGACGCTCTGCCCCGGCGGCAGGAAACGGCGGTGGCGCAGGAAATAGTCGTGCGGAACCGGGTCGGCGATCACGGTGATCAGCTTCGTCAAAATCCCGTCCTCTTCGCCGAGCGCATTGGCGTAGGCCGCGGCGGCCTCGAAACTGTCGAACCCGATAATGAGGTCGATCCAATCGTAGGAGGCGGTGAGCGGGGCCTCGACTTCGACGATGACGCCGTTGGTGCCGTAAGCGTGCGCGGCTTTGTGCAGATCCTCGCCCGTCAGTTCGAGAACGCGCGGCTCCGCCTCCATGGTCAGGACTCGCAGGCGGAGAATGTTGCCGAAATCGCGCAAGCCGCCCCAATTGATCGAGCCGACGCCGCCCGAGCCCCCGGCGACGAAGCCGCCCAGCGAAGCGGTGGCGTAAGTCGAAGGAAAGATACGCAGCTCCTGGCCGGAGGCGCGAGTTTCGGCGTCGATCTTGGCGAGGATGGCGCCAGGCTCGCAGACGACCCGGCCGGGCTTGATCGACAAGACCCGATTCATGTCCGCCAAGTTGAGCACGATCCCGCCGGCGAGCGGCATGGCCTGGCCGTAATTGCCGGTGCCGGAGCCGCGCGGCGTGACGGGAATCTTCAGCCGATGCGCGGCGCGCAAGACTTCGATGATCTCGCCTTGGTTTTGCGGCGAGACGATCAGGTCGGCGACGACCCGGTCGAGCTCGCTCTTGAGGATCGGCGAATACCAGTAGAAATCGCGGCTCTTCTGGCGAACCAGGACGGGATTGTCCTCGCACTTGATCGGGCCGATCGCTTTGCGGAAAGCGGCGATGTCGTAGTTCTGGTTCATGGGCGGAGACTTTCGAGGCCGTCGAGTTCGGCGTAATCCGGCGGGTCCAGATCGAGCGCGCGACCTGCGCGCAACACTGCGCGATCGGCCTGGGGACGCGCGAAGAGCTCGGTGTAGGAGCGCGCTTTGGTCAAGATCATGTCGGCGCTCGCGCCGACCTTCAGCGCGCCTGCATCGTCCAGGCCTAGCGCAGCGGCGGGCGCGGTCAAGACGGCCGGCGTCCACGGCTCGATCGGATGGTCGAGATGCAGGATGCGCACGCCCTCGCGCCAGACCTCGATCATGTCGAGGTCGCCGTAGGCGTAGAACGGATCGCGCGTATTGTCGCTGGCGATCAGCGTACGAACCCCCGCGGCTTTCAATTCGTGCAGCGCGGTGACGCCGCGCCGCCGCGGCGTCGCGCCGGCGCAACGGTCTTGCAGATAGAGATTGCACATCGGCAGCGAGACGACGCTCAGCTTCGCTTCGGCGACAAGCTCGATCGTCCGCTTGGCCGCATCATTGGGCTGAACGCCGAGCGAGCAGCAATGGCCCACGAGAATCCGCCGCGAAAAACGGCGCGCCAGCGCCGTCTCGGCGATCGCGCGAAGCGAGCAGGCTTCGGGATCAAGCGTTTCGTCGACGTGGAAGTCGAGCTCCCAGCCCTTGCGCTCGGCGAGACTGAAAAGAATGTCGAGCCCTTCCCTGAGGCGCGGAAAAACATAGGTGACCGCGCCGAGAATTCCCGAGCCATGCGCGTCGACCATGCGCTCGACAGCGCGCATATGCGCCTCGTCGAAAGCATAATCGATGAGGAACAAGGGCGAGCCTTGCAGCTCGATCCGGCCGCGCCAGCGCTCGCGCGCTTCGGCGAAAACCGGCCAAGAAATCTCGATCTGCGGCCCGATGCTGTCGATATGGGTGCGGATAGCGCCTGTCCCATGCGCGTAGGCGCAGCGCAGCGAGAAATCCATCCGCTTGGCGACGTCGGCGGCGGACCAGCAGCGCTCGCGATCGGCCTTTACCGTCGCTAACGCGTTCGCGAACGAGCCGTCGGCGTTCGGCGCGCGCGGCCAGATATGGCCCTTGTCGAGATGAGTATGCGCGTCGACCAAGAGCGGCAGGACGATCCCGCCGTCCAGCGCCAAGCGGGGGACCGCGTCGTCGATCGGGCGCGAGCCCGCCGGCGCCAAAGCGGCGATGCGGCCGCTCTCGATATGGATGTCGAGCGCAGCCAGGCCGTCCGAATCGACGGGAAAGTCGCCGTGGAGCGCTGAACGCGGCGCCTTGGCGCCGATCAGCGTGTAGCGGTCGGCGCGCGCGATCTTGAAGGCGCGCTCCATCTCACGCCTCTTTGCGGCGGGCGCTGTCGTGCCAGCGACGCAAGAGCAGATGCGAGAGGGCGGTGAAGAACAGGAAGATCAGAATGCCGGCGACCGAAATCAAAAGCAGCGCGGCGAACATGCGCGGAATGTTGAGGAGGAAGCCGGATTCGACAATGCGATAGGCGAGGCCCGACTTCTGCCCGGCCGAACCCGCGGCAATTTCGGCGACGATCGCGCCGATCAGCGCCAGGCCGCCGCCGATGCGCAAGCCGCCGAGGAAATAGGGCAAGGCCGAGGGCAGACGCAGCCACAGCAATTGTTGCCAGCGCGACGCGCCGTAGAGTTCGAACAGATCGATGAGGTTGTGGTCGGCCGAGGCGAGGCCGAGCGCGGTGTTCGACAGGATCGGGAAAAAGGCGACGAGGAAGGCGCAGACCAGCACCGCGGTTCCGGTCGAAAGATAGACGAGGAGGAGCGGCGCGATCGAGACGATCGGCGTCACCTGCATCACCACCGCGAAAGGAAAGAAGGCGCGCTCGATAACGCGCGATTGGGCAAACAGAATGGCGAGAGCGACGCCGCCGATCATGGCGGTCAGGAGGGCTTCGAACGTGGTCTGGAGCGTTATCAAAAGCGAGGCGGAGAGTGCGCCCCAGGAGCGATAGAGCTCGGCCAAAATCATGCTTGGGGCCGGCAGCACATAAGGAGGAATCTGCTCGTACCAGACGATGAACTCCCAGAACAGCAGCGCAAAGATCAACGCCGCCGCCGGCAACGCAAATTCCAGCAATCTCTCACGAAACACGGCGTCCTCGAGGTTCGAACGTTACGCCAACGACATGCCTTCCATTGCCGAGTGAAGCGCCTGCGACGTCTCGCGGCATTTCTCCGCATAGGCGGCGCTCAAGCGAAACTCTTCGTCGCGGGGCAGCGGCGCCTCGACCGGGATCTCAGCGACGATGCGGCCGGGGCGCGGCGCCATCACCACGATTCGGGTCGAGAGATAGACGCTCTCGAAGACCGAATGCGTGACGAAAATAATCGTCGCGCCGAGCGAGACTTTAAGCTGCACGAGGTCGTCGTTGAGCTTGATGCGCGTGATCTCGTCCAGCGCGGCG
This sequence comes from Alphaproteobacteria bacterium, assembly GCA_021325385.1. Lineage (GTDB taxonomy): Bacteria > Pseudomonadota > Alphaproteobacteria > Rhizobiales > Beijerinckiaceae > Roseiarcus. The sequence goes on along the minus strand of JAJPHH010000050.1, from coordinate 672 downwards.
AACGGCTCGTCCATCAGCAGCAAAGGCGGCCGCAGCACCAGCGCCCGGGCGATCGAGACGCGCATTTTCATGCCGCCGGAAAGTTCGCGCGGATAGGCCTTGGCGAACTTGGCGAGGCCGACGCGCTCGAGCGCCTCTTCGACGCGGCCCTGCGCTTCGCGCCGCGACACGCCGCGAAAGCGCAGCGGCAGATAGACGTTGGAAAAAACCGTCGCCCACGGCATCAGCGTCGGCTCTTGGAAGACGAAGCCGATTTCCGGCCGGCCGCCCCGCCATTCGATGGCCCCGGCGGTCGGATTCGTCAGGCGCGAGATGAGCCGCAAGACCGTCGATTTGCCGCAACCGGAAGGACCGAGCAGCGACAGGAATTCGCCTTCGCGCACGTCGAGATTGAGCTCCGACAGCGCCATGACCCGATTGGCGAAGACCTTGGAGACGCCGCGCAACGAGACGAGCGCGTCGCGAGGGAGCGACGCTCCGCCGGGGAGCGGCGCGGCGGCCGGCTTGGTTTGAATCGTCGCGCTCACTCTTTGGTCCTATCGGAGCGGCCCGCGCTCCCGTTCGGCTAGGGTCTGTTGACATTCGCGCATTGAGGCAAGCGCGAGGCAAGGTAGCTTTGATTCATGGCTTCCAAAATGGAGGAAGCCTTGAATCGTCTGGTTCTGAGCGATG
>JAJPHH010000166.1 GCA_021325385.1 Alphaproteobacteria bacterium | reverse complement strand
GAGCTTGACGCGCCGCGCTTCGAGCAGCGCCATCAGCGCGCCGAGCCCCGCCGGCTCGAGCGAATCGATGACGATCTGATAGGACGATTTGCCGGGATAGGTCGTGACCTTCCCGGCCGCGATCACTTCCAGCCCTTCCTGCGGCTTGACGCGCAATCGCGCGAAAGTGGTTCGCCAGATCACTGCGTCGATGCGCGCGTTCTGGTCTTTGAGGCAGAAATAGACATGGCCCGACCCATGCGGGCCGCGGTAATTCGAGATTTCGCCGCGGACGCGGACATAGGAAAAGCGGTCTTCGACGACGCGCTTCAGCGCGGTCGACAGCTCGCTGACCGAGATTTCGGGAAGGTTGGTCGCCGCGGCTTCTGGACTCGCCATCGCGCCTTATTGCCCGATTGGCTTGTCCGGCGAAAGGCCCGGCCGGCGTGCTGGCTGTAGCGAGCTGGCTGTAGCGAGCTGGCTTGACGCTTCGGCCGCCCTCCCCTATAGACCCGCGACCCCGGAAGCCGGAATTTAGGCCGCGGGACGCCTTTCGAGCGGCCCTGGCGACATCTATTTCTCTGGTTTCTTTGAAAAATTCCATTCCGCTGAGGAAGACACGCGCCATGTCACGCCGTTGCGAATTGACCGGCAAGGCCGTTCAAACCGGCAATAAGGTCAGCCATTCCAACCGCAAGACGCGCACGCGCTTCTTGCCGAATCTCTGCAACGTGACGCTGATTTCCGATTCGCTCGGCCGGTCGGTGCGGCTGCGCGTCGCGGCCGCCTCGCTGCGTTCGGTCGAGCATCGCGGCGGGCTCGACAATTTCCTGCTCAAATCGGCGGATAGCGAGCTTTCCGCCGGCGCGCGGGCGCTGAAGAGCGAGATCAAGAAAAAGCTGACCGCCGCCGCGGCGGCGGGCTGAGAGGCTTTTCTTGCGCGGGCTGGCGGGAATTACTTCCCCAGCCCCGCCTTGATCTTCCTCACCTCGTCGGCGCTCATTTCGCCGACCGTCTTGACCTCGCCGTTCTCGATCCGCCACAGCCGGAACGGCCCGGTTATGTCGCCATATTGATCGAAGCTGATCGGGCCGATCACGCCTTCATATTTGATCGGCTTGCCTTCCTTGATCAGCGCCAGAGCTTTGGCGAACTCCTCTTTGCCGGCGTGGATCGGCGCGCCGTTTTCGGCGACGACTTCGCGGATCGCGGCCTTGATCGCCGCCGGCTCCGCCTTGCCGGCCTTGGCGACGGCGAGCGCGACGATCGCGCCGGCGTCGTACGATCGATCCGCAGCCGGCGCGTCCGGTTTGATCCCGCCGGAAAAACCTTCGAAATTCTTGTTGAAGTAATCGGTGGAGGCGGTCTCGCTCGTGCCCGACGACGTGCCGTAGGCGTTGTTTAGATATTTCGCGCCGACCGCGTTGATGAAGTCGCTCGAATTCATGCCGTCATTGAGCAGGAACTTCTGCGGGCCGCCATTCGAAATCCAGGCCCGCGCGATGGTCGCGCCGTCGACCGGATAGGAGACGAGGTACAGCGCCTCGGGATCGCCGGCCATCGCCGCATCGGCTTCGGCGGTATAGCTCGCCTGTTTCTCGTTGTACGGCGTGATCGAGGTGATCGTTCCGCCGAGCTTTTCGTAGGCCGCCTTGAACTCGCGCACCATGTTGACGCCGAAATCGTTGTTGACATGGATGATCGCGAGCTTCTTCAGCCCCTGGTCGGTCGCGTATTTGGCCGCCGCGACGCCCTGCAGCGCGTCGGAGGTGATGGTGCGGAAGAAGACGCCGTTGGTCTTGCCGGCTCGGCCGAGCTCGGTCAGGGTCGGCGAGGAAGAGGCGGGCGAGACTTGCACCACGCCGGCCGGCGCCGTGACCGAGGTCAGAATCGGGATCGACACCGAGGAGATGATCCCGCCGATGATCACCGGAACTTTCCTGATGTTGACCAGTTGGCTCGCTTGATCGACCGCGACCGTGCCTTGGCTCTGGCTGTCGCGGATCTCGGCGGCGATCTTGCAGCCATTAACGCCGCCCGCCTCGTTGAAATCGCGCAGGGCCATCTCCACAGCCTTGGCGCCCGCCTGGCCGTACGCGCCGGCCGGTCCGGTCAGCTCCATCACCAAGCCGATCTCGATCGCGCATTGGGACGCCGCATGCGCCGTCGGCGCAAACGCAAGCGAAGCGAGCAACGTCGCGGCCAGCACAGTGTTTCGCATGGGCGTTCCCTTTCCCGTCAGGCAATCTCTCGATTGAGATTGTATTTCATGATCGCGCCGTGCGGCCCAGTACGATCCCGCTCGAGCGCATAGACCTCGCCCGGCAATTCTTTCGCCCCGGTCAGAACAGCGTCGATCTCGTCTCTATCCGCCGCCGTCAGCGGCAGCGCCGAAATCGCGAGATTCGCCTCGAGATGGGCGCGATCGCGCGCTCCGACGATCACCGCCGCGACGCGGTCGCGCCGAAGCGCCGCTGCGCTCGCCACGGTCGCAATGTCGACGCCATGGCGATCGGCGACGCGCCGCAGAACGGCGAGCAGCGCCTGGAGCAAGTCCCAGCCGCCGAACTCCTCGACGATCAGCCGGTATTTGATCAGCGAGCGATTCTCCAAGTCGCCGCGCGGGGCGGCCGCGCCGAGCCATTTGTCGCTTAAAAACCCGCCCGCCGCCGCGCCATAGCAGAGCAGCCAGACGCGGTATTTCGCCGCCGCCGCAACCATCGTCTTGGCCGGGCGGCGATCGAGCAGCGAATATTGAACCTGCATCGCCGCGAGCGGAACGCCGCTCTCGATCATCTGAACCATATGCGCCGTGTCAAAATTGGTGCCGCCGAGCAGGCGGATCTTGCCGGCGCGGCGCAGTTCGTCGAGCCAATGCGCCGTCTCGAGCCAGCCGGGGATTGCGTAATCCCACCAATGGAATTGGACGAGATCCAGCCGCTCCATGCGCAGCCGTTGCAGCGAGCGATCAATGACGCGCTCGACGTCGCGCTTTTGAATGCGCGGCAGAAGGTCGAGATCAGGCACGAACTTGGTATGTACGCCGATGCGCCGCGCCGCCTCCTCGCCGCGCAGCTCGCGGTAGCGCAGGCGAAACGCCCCGATCAGCTCCTCGACGCCTGTATAGATGTCGGCGCAGTCGAACGTCGTCACGCCGGAATCGGCGAAGGCGATCATGTCGGCGATCGGATCGTCGCTTCGCTGCGCGCCGTGTCCGGCCGCCATCTGCCAGCCGCCGCGGATCACCCGCGAAATATCGTAGTCCGGCGCGAGGCGAAATCGCTCCATCCGCTCACCTCTCGCCGCGCGGGACGGAGGTGGTCTCGCCATGGCGGAAGCGGCGCAAGCCCATCCGCGTGATGCGGAAGCGAGTCGAGCAATTGGGATCGGGACAGGCGACCTCGGCGTCGCTCGTCATCCAATCGTTGCGATGAGTCGGGCGCTGCTTGGCGGGCAGGAGCGGCAGCAAAGCGGCCAAGGAATAGATAGAGAAGCCTTGGCCCGCCGGCAGATGCAACATCTCGCCCCGCAATTCGAAATAATCGCCAGGCTTGGCCCCGCAGAAAATCTTGCCGCCCTCCGGCGCGACGACTTCGACGCGCAGATCGTAGAGATCGAACGAATCGTCCGCCGCCGCGGAGGGGTTGGGATCTGCTTCTTGCGCCGCCATGGCGGCACTATAGGGTGGCCGAAGATTTTGGATCAACAGCGGGTTGCGCGACGATGTCCGAGCAGGCTCAGGCCGCTTCGAAAACCGGCGAGGCGCCGCTGATCGAGGCGCGCGGTCTGGTTCGGGAATTCGGCGGCCTGCGCGCGGTCGACGGCGTGTCGATCGCGCTCGAGCACGGCGAAATGGTCGGCCTGATCGGCCCGAACGGCGCCGGCAAGACCACTCTGTTCAACCTGCTCGCCGGCAGTTTGCGGCCGAGTTCGGGGAGGATCCGCATCTGCGGCGTCGATGTCTCGACGGCCGGCCCCGACAGCCGGCTCAGGCTTGGCGTCGGCCGCACCTTTCAGATCCCGCGCCCTTTCGCCGCCATGACCGTGCTCGAGAACGTGCTGACCGGCCGGCAGAACCAGACCGGCGAACGGATCGCCATGAATTTTCTTCAGCCCGGCCGCGTCGCCGCCGAAGAACGGCGCGCCGTCGATAAAGCGCGCGCCTTGCTCGATTTCGTCACGCTGTCGCGGCTCGAAAACGAGCCGGCCCGCGTCCTATCCGGCGGCCAGCGCAAGCTGCTCGAACTCGCCCGCATTCTGATGGCCGATCCGCAAGCGATCCTGCTCGATGAGCCGGCCGCGGGCGTCAACCCGGCGCTGCTCGAACTGATTATCGACCGCCTTCGGATGTTGAACGGGGACGGCAAGACGATCCTGCTGATCGAGCACAATATGGACATGGTCGGCCGCCTCTGCGGCCGCGTCGTCGCCATGGCGTCAGGCCGCCTCTTGGCTGAAGGCGCGCCGGCGGCGGTCGCGGCCAATCCTGACGTCGTCGCCGCCTATCTCGGCGAAGCCGCATGACCGCCCAGGCATTGGAGACCCGCGCGCTCGTCGCCGGCTACGAGCGCGATTTGCCGATCGTGCGCGGCGTCGATCTCAACGTTCGCGCCGGCGAGTTCGTCGTCCTTCTCGGTCCGAACGGCGCCGGCAAATCGACTTTGGTCAAGGCGATAGCGGGCCTGGTTCCGATCCATGCCGGCGCGGTCTTGATCAATGGCGAAGACTCGACCTTTTCGCCGCCGCACCAAAAAATCAGGCGTGGCCTCGCCTTCGTCCCGCAAACCGAGAACGTGTTCGCGACGCTGACGATCGAAGAGAATCTGCGCCTCGCCGCCGACATTCTGCCGAACAATGTGCGGGCGCGGCGGATCGACGAGCTTTACGCCATGTTTCCGGACCTCGCCGCGCGCCCCGGCCGACGAGCCGGGCAGCTCTCCGGCGGCCAACGCCAGATGCTGGCCGCGGCGCGGGCGCTGATCGTCGCGCCTTCGCTGCTGATTCTGGACGAACCCTCGGCCGGACTCTCGCCGAAAATCGCCGCGGAGGTCTTCGCCCGGCTGCAGGCGATCAACGCGACCGGCGTGACCATCGTACTCGTCGAACAGAACGTCAAAGCCGCGTTGGCCGTCGCGAGCCGCGCCGTCATTCTCGTCGAAGGCGAAGCGCGGCATGAAGGCTCGGCGGCGGAACTCGCCGACGATCCGATCGTGGCCGAACTCTATCTCGGCGCGGCGAAGGCGGGGGCATGAGCCTGCAAGTCGTCATCGACGGGCTCGTCGCCGGCGCCATGATCGGCCTCGGCGCGATCGGCGTCACCTTGACTTACTCGATCTTGCGCTTCGCCAATTTCGCGCATGGCGAGTTCATCGCCTGGGGCGCTTATTTCGCGCTCGCGGTCAGCGGCTTTCTCGGCGTCCTCGCGCCGAGTCTTGCGACGCCGATCGGCCCTTTCTCTTTCGGCTGGTCCTTGCCGATCGCCGCGCTCGGCGCGATCGCTCTCACCGCCGCGCTCGCGCTCCTCGTCGACGCGCTCCTGTTCGGGCCGCTGCGCGCAAAAGGCGGCGCGATCATCATCCTGGTCATGGCGAGTTTCGGCGCGGCGCTCACTTTGCGCAATCTGCTCGAATTCATCTTCACGTCGCGGCCCGCTTACTACGCGGAGGGCTTGCAGATCGCGCTGCGGTTCGGCGGCGTGCGAGCGACGCCGGACGCATTGCTGTGTCTCGGCGTCGCGGCGATCGTCGTTGTCGCCATGCGCTTTCTCATCGCAAAGACGGCGATCGGCCGCGCCATGCGCGCGACGAGCGAAAATCCGCAGCTCGCCGGCCTTGCCGGCGTGGACATCCGCAAAATCGTCCGAATCGTCTGGATTCTCGGCGCCGGCCTCGCCGCGATTGCCGGAATCATGGTCGGACTGCTCGTACAGATCCGGCCGACGATGGGACTTGATCTTTTGCTGCCGCTCTTCGCCGCGGCCATTCTCGGCGGCATCGGCAGCGCGCCTGGCGCGCTGCTCGGCGGCTTGATCGTCGGTCTTGCCGAATCGATCACGGTGCGCCTGATCGGCGCCGAATGGCGCGCCGCCGTCGCGTTCGTCATTCTTGTCGCCATCTTGCTGCTGCGCCCGAGCGGCCTCTTCGGGAGACCGGAATGATCGGCGCTCTCCTGAGCTATGGCGCATTCTTCATGACGACGGCGCTGATCTACGCGATCGTGTGCCTCGGGCTCAATGTGCAATGGGGCCAGACCGGCCTGTTCAATGTCGGCGTGGCCGGCTTCGTCGCGATCGGGGCCTATGTCTCGGCGCTGCTGACGACGCCGGCTGCGCCGGGTCGGTTCGCAGGCTTCGATCTGCCGATCGCGATCGGTTGGCTCGGGGGCGCGGTGATCGCCGGGCTGTTGAGCTTCCTTCTCGGCGCGCTGACGATCAGGTTGCGCGCCGATTATCTCGCCATTGCGACATTCGGCGCGGCGGTGGTCATTCACCTCTGCATGCTGAACTTGCAGAGCCTGACAGGCGGACCCTTCGGCATCGGCTTCATTCCTCGCCCCTTCGCGTCCTATGCCGGCGAGCCGCTCGAGTTCGGGTTTCTCAATCTCGCGCTGCTCGCCGGCGTCGTATTGATGCTTTATCTCTCGCTCGAGCGTCTTCTGCGCAGTCCATGGGGCCGCGTCTTGCGCGCCATCCGCGAGGACGAGGCGGCGGCTCTGGCGCTGGGCAAGAATTCGATCCGATTTCGGCTGCAGGCCTTCGCCGTCGGCGGCGCGATCATGGGACTGGCCGGCGCGGCGCAGGCCCATTTCATCGGCTTCATCGCGCCCGATAATTATCAGCCGACTCTGACCTTCCAAGTCTGGGCGATGCTGATCGTCGGCGGCTCCGGCAATAATCGCGGCGCGGTGCTCGGCGCGATCGTCGTCTGGGCGGTGTGGGCCATTTCGGGCGGCGCGATCGCCGCAATTTTTCCAGCCGGCGAGCAGGCTCGCGCGGCGTCGCTGCAGATCGTCCTGATCGGGCTCGCGCTTTGCGCAATCTTGCTGTGGCGGCCGCGCGGCATTTTGGGCGAGGTCAAGATCGTCTCGCGCCATCTCGCCGGGCTTTCGGCGCAAAGGGCGCAACCCTCCTTTGCCGTCAAGGACGAGAGGCTCGATGGCGAAAAGACCTGATCGAACCAAGATCGGCGACCTGGACGCGAGCCGTCTGATTTGCGGCCTTTGGCAGGTTGCGGATCTTGAAAAGAACGGCGCGACGCTCGACGCCGACGCCGCCGCCGGCGCGCTCGGCGCCTATGCCGAGGCCGGCTTTGATACGTTCGATATGGCCGATCATTACGGCAGCGCCGAATTGATCGCCGGCCGGCTGCTGGCGCGCTATCGGGAGGCCGAAAAACGGCCGCTCGCCTTCACCAAATGGTGCCCGCCGCCAGGTCCGATGACGAGGGACATCGTGCGCCGCGGCGTCCAAGAGCGGCTCGATCGGCTCGGCGTCGACCGAATCGATCTGCTGCAACTCCACTGGTGGAGTTTCGAACATCCAGCCTGGCTCGACGCGCTGCATGAATTGAAAGCGCTCAAGCAGGAAGGCTTGGTCAAAGCGATCGGCGTGACCAATTTCGACGCCGCGCATCTCGCGCTCGCGCTCGCCGACGGCGCGGACATCGTCAGCAATCAGATCTCGTTCTCGCTGATCGATCGACGCGCCGCCGGGCCGCTCTCCGAACTGTGCCGACGCACCGGCGTAAGGCTCCTTGCTTATGGGACGCTGGGCGGCGGTTTCCTATCCGAGGCGTGGCTCGACAAGCCTCAGCCGGAATCGCCGGCCGACTGGAGTCGCGCGAAATACAAGCGCTTTATCGACGCTGCCGGCGGCTGGCCGGCGCTGCAGACGATCCTGGCGGCGGCGCAGAAAATCGGCAGAAAACATGGCGTCTCGATCGCCAATGTCGCGACCCGCTGGGTCCTCGACCACACCGCCGTCGCCGCGATCATTATTGGCGCGCGGATTACCGAGCGCGAGCATCGCGCCGACAATCTCGCCGTTTTCGATTTTGCGCTGGACGGCGACGATCGCGCCCTTCTCGAGGAGGCTTTTCGCGCGAGCAAGGCCATTCCCGGCGATTGCGGCGACGAGTATCGCCAGCCGCCTTATCTCACCGCCTCGGGCGACCTCAGTCATCATCTCGGCGAGGCGCCGAGGACGTACCAAGCGGAGCCTGCGCCGAGCCGGCCTGGCCGCTTGCGCGTCTCGTCGGGCAGCCAATGGGAGCCGGTCGCCGGCTATAGCCGCGCTGTGCGAGTCAAGGACAGGATTTTCGTCTCCGGCACCACGGCGACGCATGGCGCCGATCGCGTTGTCGCCCCGGGCGACGCGGGCGCGCAGACGACCTATATCCTCGACAAGATCGCCGCCTCTCTCGCCGCGCTCGGCGGCGCGATCGAAGACGTCGTCCGCACCCGCATCTATCTTCGCGACATCGGCCAGTGGGATTCTGTCTCGCGCGCGCATGGCCGCGTCTTCGCCAACGTCCTGCCGGCCAACACGTTGGTTCAAGCCGGCGCGCTGGTCGGCGACTATGAGGTCGAGATCGAAGCGGAGGCGATCGCGCCCGACGAGACCGGCAAGACGCCGGAGGAAGCGAGCCCCAATCCGCTCGTCGCCGGCCTCGCGCCTCCTGCTATTTCGTGACCGAATAGACCGACGCGGCCGAGGCGGCCGGCGACACCGCCAGGTTGAAAATCTCCATCACCTTCTGGAGGTCGGTCAGCGGCGCGTTGGAGACGTAGATCACGTCCTTGTTGAAGATCGGGAAGCGCTGCGCCACGAACAGCGAATTCGGATCGCGCAT
>JAJPHH010000070.1 GCA_021325385.1 Alphaproteobacteria bacterium | reverse complement strand
GTCGCAAAGCCGCGCTCGCCCGCCATCTCCACGAACCGCCGCGGCGACGCGCCTATCAACGCTTCGCCCGGACTTTTTAACGCCTATGCGCTTGCGCGGGAATGACATCGCGTTTCATCGGAGAGATCGGCCGCGTACAATCGGCGTCGAGCACAATGACCCGCCATCACCTTTGGCTCTCATCTCTCGGGATCGGCCGGGGCCGTCCCTCGTCATCGATCGCCACATAGGTGAAGGCGGCGTCGGTGACTTTCTCGCGACTATGGGTGCGGAACCGCTGCGCCCACGCTTCGATATGAATTCTCATCGAGGTGCGGCCGACGCGTTCGATCTCGGTATAGACGCAGAGCACGTCGCCGACACGCACCGGCCGGATGAAGGTCATGCCGTCGACGGCGATGGTCACCACCCGGCCCTGCGCGCGCTCGACGCCGGCTATGCCGCCGGCCTGGTCCATTTGCGACAAAACCCAGCCGCCGAAAATATCGCCATTGGCGTTGGTGTCGCCCGGCATGGCCATGAGGCGAACCGTGAGTTCGCCGCGCGGATCAATCTGCGGATCGTCTTTTTCAAGCGCCAATCCCGTTCTCCATCCGCGATTGCGAGAAACGAAGCGACGAAGCAGTGACAGTCATGATCATAGGACGCTCAAGCCGGCCTCGCAGAGAGCGCGCCAGGCCTCCTCGCCGGACTCGGCGAAGCTCAACAGGCGCAGGTCTTGGGCGCCGATCACGCCCGCCTCCAGGAGCGCCTCGAACGAGACGACCTTGGTCCAGTAGCTTCGATCGACCAGCACGATGGGCAGCTTCGGCGCTTTGCCGGTTTGGACAAGGGTCAGGATTTCGAACAATTCGTCGAACGTGCCGAACCCGCCGGGAAAGACCGCAAGCGCGGCCGCTCGCATGGCGAGGTGCATCTTGCGCATCGCGAAATAATGGAAGCTGAACGTCAGCTCCGGCGTGATATAGGGATTGGGCTGCTGCTCGCGCGGCAGATTGATGTTGAAGCCGATGCTCGGCGCGCCGACATCCGTGGCGCCGCGATTGGCGGCCTCCATCACGCCCGGGCCGCCGCCGGTGGCTATCACGTTGAAGCGGCCCTGCTCGCGCGGCTGCAGCGCGCCGCCCTCGCGCGAGGCGATCTGCGCGAAGGCGCGCGCTTCGTTGTACCAAAAACCTTGGCGGCCCGGCCCATCCTGCTTGACCCGCGCCGAGCCGAACACGACGATCGTCGAATGGATCGCGGCGGCGCGCAAGCGCTCCTCGGCCTTGGCGTATTCGAGCAGGAAACGCGTCCCGCGCATCGAATCGCCAAGCAGGAAGTCCTGGTCGAGCGCCGGCAGGATGTAGGTCGGCGAGGCGAGCTGGGCGGCGTTGGACGGCTTTGTCTCTGTCAAAAGCACTTCCGTGTTGAGCGTTGAAGTCCGAACGGGAAGCCCTCAAGACCCGTCGTCGCGGACGGCTTCGCCTTCGATCAGGACGCGCCAGCGCGAATCGCTGAAGCCCGTCGCCTCGACATAGGTCGCAACCGGCGTGAGCGCGCCGAGCTTGAGCGCCCTCACTCGGTCGAAAACGGCGTAAGCGCGCGGCGCGGCGACATAGGCGACGATGCGGACAAGGTCCTCGGCGGCCATTTGGCCGGCTTCGACGACCTTCAGCAGATTATCGAAAGCGAGACCGATTTGCGCCTCGAGCTCGGCCGGAACCGCGCCCGCCTCGTCCACGCCGGGCTGGCCGCTGATCAGCAACCGTTTGAAAACCGGCCCATGGGCGAGGCCATGCGTCAGCCCCGGCGCGGACCAGGCGATCCGCGCCGGCTTGAAAAACCGCTTCATTCACTAAGCTCCAGCGCTTTCTCGGCGATTCGGCGGAGCGATCATCGCCCGCGCCTCGCGCCGGAGCAACGGCCCGCCCTATTGCGACGGCGGCTTATAGAGGTCGTAGCGCTGGTCGCCGTGGTCGGCGTGATCGGCCGGCTCGAACGTCGCCTTGGTGTTCGCGGTCGGCAGGCGATAGCCCTTCGGCGGATCGGTCAGCCAATCGCGGCCGGGCTCTTGCCCGGCGACGATCGTGTTCTCATCCTTCTTCAGGCCGAGCTTTTCGAGAATGTCGGGCCGGATCCAATGGCAGTGCCGCGGGTCGACCTGGCAATGATCGGCGGCGCCGAGCGTGCCAGGCGCGGCGTGATCCGAGCGCAGCAGGTCGGGCGACAGCGGCCGCCCGTAGAGGCTCGCCTTGTCGAGGCTCGGGCTGCGCTGGTGACGATGGAGGATCGCCTCCTTGTCGCGCTTGACCTTCTCGACGTCCGGATCGTGCGGCCAATCGGCGGTCATCGACAGAGCGGGGCTGGGCGGCGGCAGATCGGTCGTCTTCGGCAGGACCAGTTTCGGCCGCTCGCCATATTTGATCGACTCGTCGACCTTGTCGGTGTTGGTCAGGCCCAGCGTGTCGCCCAGGCCCATCCATAACGGCTCTTGGCCGTCGTCGCCGGCGCGAACGGCGCTCGGCGCGACGAGGCCAAGGCCCATGACGGCGGCTGCGACAAGAAGGCCGCGATGGAAGCCCCTATATGTCATCGCCCCAATTTCCCTTTCCGTCCTTCGGCCGGCGCTCGACAGAGCGGGTCCCGGACCTTGTTGATCGAGCATCCAGAGCATTTCGGCTAATCGGTGGCGCAAGGTTAGGCCTGCGCTGTTTCCCGAAGCAAAACCGACGTCTGTGCTCCTTTTATCACAGTTTATCCGCTGGCGCAGTCCGCCGCCAGCCGTCAACGCGGACTGGCGCCGGCTTGCCGCGCCCGCCCGCGCTTTTCCGCGAAGAGGCCGTCATAGGCGAGCAGGGCCACGCCGAGGACGATCGCCGTATCGGCGACGTTGAACACATACCAATGCCAGCCGCCGATATGGAAGTCGCAGAAATCGGCGACCGCGCCATAGGCGAAGCGGTCATAGCCATTGCCCAGGGCCCCCCCGATGATCGCGCCGAGCGCAAGAGCCGGCAGCCGCCCCGACGTCCGCCACAGCCACAGGCCGAGGAGCATCGTCGCCACGATGGTGACGGCCAGCAGAGCGCCGCGACCGCTCGCGGTCGACTGGGGAAACAGGCTGTAAGAGATGCCCGTATTCCACAGGAGATGAAGGTTGAAGAACGGGGCGAGCGCGATCTGCTGGCCCTCGATCATTTTCAAGCCGTCGAGAAGCCACAGTTTCGAAGCGCGGTCCACGACCAGGACGATCAGCGCGAGAAGCGCGCCCGCCATGCGGGGCGTCATGCCAGGCCGCCCGCAGCTTTGAGTTCGCGCAGCGCTTGCGCGTCGCGCGGCGTCACGTCCGGATAGGCGGGATCGGCGTCGGCGGGGTCGAAATATTTCCACGACCGCGCGCATTTGATCCCGGCCGCGCGCTCGACCAGGACGCCCACGCCGGGGACCTCCGGCAGCCGGAACGCGCCCTCGGGCGCCGAGCGGCGAGCCACGGCGATGTCGGAGGTGATGCAGATTTCGGCGAAGTCGACGCCGCCGAGCGCGGCCGCGAGCGTTTCGTCCTCGATGAAGACGCGCGGCGCGGCTTCGAGCGAGGAGCCGATCTCCTTGGCCGCGCGGGCGATCTCGATCGCGCCGGTGACGACCGAGCGAATGCGGCGGATGCGCGTCCATTTGGCGGCGAGCTCGTCGTCGCGCCAGGCGGCCGGGACGTCCGGAAATAGCTCGAGATGGATCGAGGCCGCGCCCGGATAGCGCGACGCCCAAGCCTCCTCGCTGGTGAAGACCAGGATCGGCGCAAGCCACACCGTGACGCAGCGGAAAATATGCTCGATCGCCTCCAGCGCGGCGCGGCGTTTCACGCTCGAAATCGGCTCGCAATAGAGCGCGTCTTTGCGGATGTCGAAATAGAAGGCCGAGAGATCGGCGTTCATGAAGGCCGACAGAGCCGCGACGACGCGGGCATAGTCGAAATCGGCGTAAGCCTCTCGAATATGGCTGTCGAGCTCAGCCAAGCGATGGAGCATGAGCCGCTCCAATTCGCCCATCTGAGCGACGCCGACCGCGTCTTTCTCCGAATGGTGCGCGAGCGTGCCGAGCATCCAGCGGATCGTGTTGCGCAGCTTGCGGTAATTGTCGCTGACTGTCTTGAGGATTTCCGGCCCGATGCGCTGATCGTCGGAATAATCGACGCTCGCCGTCCACAGGCGGAGGATGTCGGCGCCGGATTGTTTGATCACGTCCTGCGGAAAAGTCTGGTTGCCGAGCGATTTCGACATTTTCCGGCCCTTCTCGTCGAGCGTGAAGCCGTGCGTCAGCACGATGTCGAAGGGCGCGCGGCCGCGCGTGCCGCAGCTTTCGAGCAGCGAGGACTGGAACCAGCCGCGATGCTGGTCCGAGCCTTCCAGGTACATCACCTCGTCCGCGCCGCCGTCGATCACGCGTTTAATTCCGGCAAGACCGGGGAAGTGGACGGGGTCGTCGAGCACGTAAGAATGGGTCGAGCCGGAATCGAACCAGACGTCGAGAATATCCTCGACCTTTTCGAAATCGTTCGGATCGTATTCGGGCGAGAGAAACCGCCGGGCGGCGTCGGCCGAGTACCAGGCGTCCGCGCCCTCTTGCTCGAAGGCGGCGGCGATGCGCTCGTTGACCTTGTCGTCGCACAAGACGCTCTGATCGGACTTGCGTACGAAGATCGCGATCGGCACGCCCCAGGCGCGTTGCCGGCTCATCACCCAGTCGGGCTTGTTCGAGACCATGCCGGTGATGCGGTTCTCGCCGGCGGCGGGGACCCAACGGGTGTCCCTGATGGCCTTGAGCGCGAGTTCTCGAAGGCTCGCGCCGGAAGCGCCGACGCGCCCCCTCTCCCCGCTCGCGGGGAGAGGGTTGGGGTGAGGGGCTGCGCCGAGGTCCGTGATTGGCGAATCCCCACCACCGCGCAGCCCCTCATCCGGCCGCTGCGCGGCCACCTTCTCCCCGCCTTGCGGGGAGAAGGGGAGGTTCGCGATCGGCTTGTCCATCGCGATGAACCATTGCGGCGTGTTGCGGAAGATGACCGGCTTCTTCGAGCGCCAGCTATGCGGGTATTGATGCGTGAGCTTGCTGCGCGCGACGAGCGCGCCGGCCGCGATGAGCGCCTTGATCACCGCCTCGTTGGCGTCGCCCTTATCGCCCTTGTCGGTGAGAACGCGCTTGCCTTCGAATCCCGGCGCTTCGGCGGTGAAGGCGCCGTTCTCGTCGACGGTGTACGGGATGCGCGTGTCGATGCCGCGCTCGCGCAGCATTTGCTGCGTCTCGACCGAGGTCCAGATATCGAAGTCCTCGCGGCCGTGACCTGGGGCGGTGTGCACGAAGCCCGTGCCGGCGTCGTCAGTGACGTGGTCGCCAGGGAGCATCGGAACCGGGTACGTATAGCCGCCCTGAAGGTGGTCAAGTGGATGAGAGCATTCTCCTAAAGAGAGAGTGCCAGAATCAACACTCCGCAGGCGCTCGTACGATTGAACCTTTGCCGCCTTAAATACTTCCGCAGCCAATGAGTCCGCCACAACAAACCGAGCACCAGTCCGCACCCAATTTCCATCGGGGGCGGCAGTCACTCGATAAAGGCCATACGCGACTCGCGGTGAGAACGCGATCGCCCGATTACCGGGCAAAGTCCACGGGGTGGTCGTCCAAATCACTATCGAAACCGGATAACCGTGCTCGTCCAGCGTCCCAAGATCATTCCACGCGAATGCCGAACGCTCGCCGGGAGCTTGCGCACGCATGCGGCAGGGAAACGCCACATACACCGTATCGCTGACATAATCCTCGTACTCGACCTCAGCCTCCGCGAGGGCCGTCTTCTCGACGACGCTCCACATGACCGGCTTCGAGCCGCGGTAGAGCAGCCCTTCCCGCGCGAAGGTCATGATCTCGCGCGCGATCTGCGCCTCGGCCGGATAGGTCATCGTCAGATAGGGATGATCCCAATCGCCGACCACGCCGAGCCGCTTGAACTCTTCGCGCTGCACATTGATCCAATGCTCGGCATAGGCGCGGCATTCCTTGCGGAAGGCGACGATCGCGGCGGGGTCGGAAAAATCGGGCTTGGCCTTGCCCTTGGCGCGGTAATGCTCCTCCTCGACCTTCCATTCGATGGGCAGGCCGTGGCAATCCCAGCCGGGCACGTAATTGGAGTCCCGGCCCGCCATTTGCTGCGAGCGCACGACGAGGTCTTTGAGGATTTTGTTGAGCGCGTGGCCGATATGGATGTTGCCGTTGGCGTAAGGCGGGCCGTCATGCAGCACGAATTTGCGGCGGCCCTTCGCCGCCTCGCGCAGCCGGCCATAGAGGTCCTCGCGCGCCCAGCGCGCCAGAATCTCCGGCTCTTTCTGCGGCAGGCCGGCCCGCATCGGGAAATCGGTCTTGGGCAGGAAAAGCGTCTGCGAATAGTCTTTGGCGCTGGTCTGGTTCATCGGCCTGGAAAGTCTGGGAACGGGCCCCGCCGAGGGTGGCTCGACCGGACGCCGCGTCGTTTAAGCGATTTATCGCAAAAGCGCCAATCGAGAGTGAGCGGCGATCGGCTCCGCCTTTTTAGGCCTCCGCCTCAGAAAAGGAAGGATCAAGACGCGCGAGCCAGATCGATCTCCCGTTCCTCAGCCCGCCAAGCCGCATAACGCAACGCGTCGAATATGTCTTGACGGTCTAGATAGGGATAATCGACGAGCAGCTCGTCGATGTTTCTGCCGGCGCCGATCTGACCAACGATCATACCGACGGTCACGCGTAGCCCGCGGATGCATGGTTTTTCCTCCCATGATCGCCGGGTCCTGGGTGATACGGGCAAAATCGCTCAGAGCGTCACCTATTTTCCGCCGACATCCTATCATGACCGGTTAGCGCGGCGCGCGCCTCCGCCATGTCCTCGCCCATCCGCGCCTTTAGCGCCTCCAGGCTGTCAAACTTTAGTTCCGGCCTGAGATAGGCCTCGAACGCGACCTCCACCGTCTTGCCGTAAAGATCGCCCGAAAAATCAAAAAGAAAGACCTCCAGCAGCGGCGCGCCGTCGTCGACGGTCGGTCGCGTGCCGAAACTGGCGACGCCGTCGAAGCGAGCCCCCTCGATCGCCGCGCGAACCGCATAAACGCCATGGGCCAGCCGATTGGTCGGCGCCAGCGCGATATTGGCGGTCGGCACGCCCAAAGTCCGGCCTAGCTTTCGCCCGGCGATCACCTCGCCCTCGATCGCATAAGGACGCCCCAGCAGCCGGCGCGCGGCGGCGACGTCGCCGGCCTGCAGCGCGTGACGGATCGCGCTCGACGAAATCGCCTCCTCGCCGGCCGCGTCGGCAACTTTGTCGATGACGTCGACGACAAAGCCGTGGCGGCGGCCCGCTTCGATCAGGAAGGCCGGCGAGCCGCCGCGATTCTTGCCGAAGCGAAAGTCGCCGCCAATGACCACCGCGCGGACGCCGAGACGCTCGATCAGAATCTGGGAAAGGAACTCTTGCGCGGTCAGACCGGCAAGCGCCGCATTGAAGGTCAGCGTGACCACGCCGTCGACGCCCAGAGCGGCCAAAGCACGCGCCTTGAGCGGCGGCGGCGTCAGCCGGAAAACGACCGGCCGGCCGGCGAAGAAATCCGCAGGATGCGGTTCGAAGGTCAGCGCCGCCGCAGGCGCGCCGAGTTCGTCGGCGAGGCGGCGCGCCCGTCCGATAACCGCGGCGTGGCCGCGATGAACGCCGTCGAAATTGCCGATCGCATAGACGCCGTTTTCGAGACCCGCCGGCGCGGTCAGCGGATCATTGGCGATGAGGACATTTTCGGCGCGGCTGGGCGTCACGAAGCTTCCGTCGGTTGGCGAATGGAGGGGGCGCGAAGGCGGCGGGAAACTGCCGCGCTTTCGCCTTTTCGGTCAAGGTTAAAGCGCAGCGCGCCGACCTCCCCTCTGGACGCGGTCCGTCCCGGGTCAAGGCGAAAGCTTGGCCGACGGGCGCAAACCCGCCCTGCCCGGCACGCTGAGCAGGCCTTCGCCGTCGAGCACGATCTTGCCGCCGACGGCGCATTCGCATTTGAGCCGGACGCGGCGGCCCTTCTCGATCAGTTCGACCACTTCGACGCTGACCTCGACCACGTCGCCGATCTTGACCGGCCCACGGAAATTCAGGGTCTGCGAAATATAGACCGCGCCCGGCCCCGGCAGGCGCGTGCCGATCACCGCCGAAATCAGGCTCGCCGTGTAGAGACCGTGAACGATGCGGCCGCCGAAGCGCGTCTTGCGCGCGAAATGTTCTGAGAGATGAATCGGATTGCGGTCGCCGGACAATTCGGCGAAGCCGACCACGTCCTCGTTGCTGACAGTCTTCAGATGCGTCTCGCGCATGCCGACCGCGAGGTCTTCGAAGCAATGGGTCTGAAACGGTCCGACGCTCATCGCTCACCAGACGAGATCGTTGATGATCGCGGTCGGCCTCAATCCGTGGCGTGCGGCGAATTGCTCGAAGGCGGCGTTATCGATCGTGTTCGCGCCGCCGATCTCGTCGCGATGAATGCCGGAGGCGACGAACAGCGCGTCGATTCCTTGCGCGAGCGCGCCGGCTATGTCGGTGCGCATCGCATCGCCGATCGCGACGACGCGGCTCTTGTCGAGGCGCTCGCCGCGAAAGGCGGCCGCCTGCGACAACGCCTCCTCGTAGATCGGCGCATAGGGCTTGCCGGCATAGATCGCCTCGCCGCCCATCTCCTGATAACGCTGAGCAAGCGCGCCGGCGCAGTAGATCAGATCGTCGCCGCGGTGAATCACCAGATCGGGATTGGCGCAGATCATCGGCAGTTTTCGCGCCAGCATGGCCGCGAACGTCGCGTCGTAATCCGCCGGCGTCTCGCGCGTGTCGTCGAACAGCCCCGTACAAAGGACGTAAGCCGCCTTTTCCAGCGTCGTTCGCGGCGGCGCTTCGCCGGCGATCTCGGCGAGGCTGTCGAATAGGCTGAAGTCCCGCTCCGGACCGATATGATGCAGCGGCGCCTGGCCGCGCGCGCGAACCAGTTCGATCGTCACGTCGCCGGAGGTCACCACCGCGTCATAGGCGACGCGCGGCGCGCCGAGACGGTCGAGTTGCGCGCGGATCGGCCCGTTCGGCCGCGGCGCGTTGGTGATCAGAATCACCGTCCCGCCGGCCGCGCGGAATCGCGCCAACGCGTCGCAGGCGGCCGGAAAGGCGCGCCGCCCGTTATGGACCACGCCCCAGACGTCGCAAAGCGCGACCTCGTAACGGCCGACGAAGCGGCGCAAGCCGTCGATGAGCGGCGCGCTCGGCGTGGCGGAAAGGTCGGTCATGGCGCCGCTGCTAGTCGGGGCGGGAGACGGCGTCAAGCGCAAGCGTGGCCTACTGGAGTTCTCGCCGCCAGAGGAGCGATCTGCCGGCGCGGCGCCGGCGATCGGTCAAACGAATTGCCGCGCTTTTTCGCCGGACCGGTCTTATGATCCAAGGACAACCAATTCCGTGAACGTGAGATCGCCGAGGCGGGGCGTCGCCGGCCCCTTGACGTATTTTGGCCCATTGCCTGGCAAGTACCGGCCGACCAGTCGCGGCAGCGGCCCATTGGCGTCGGTCACGCAAATGGCGCCGCCGCGGACGAGCAGGTAGCGCCCGAGCGGACCGGCGAATTCGACGAACTCGTCGAGATCGCGACAATAGATGAGCTGTTCGCACGGGATCGTGCGCCTTAGCGCCCAGCGTCTGACGAAAATGAAAGGATGCGCCGCTCCGTCCGCGAGGACGATCAACGATCGGCAGCCGAACGCCGCATGTTCGGCGAGCAGAGCGCGCTCATAACCCGCCAGCAGTTCCGCTTCCGGCCGATCGGGCGCGAAATCGACGACCTTGGCGCCGCTCTTCCGCGTCGGCGACAGCGCCGGCAAGCCGACGAACTGGCCGTCGCAATAGCGGCGAAAGCCGAGCGCTTCGATGCTCGGCCGCGTATGCGGCGCCGGAGAGACGTTGAGGTACGTCACATCCTTGCGTCTCGTCGCCGCCGAGTTCAGCATCACGGCGTAGCTGCGAAATTGCGGGTCGATGCACCAGCTGGACAAGTTGCAATAGACCGCGGCGCGGTCGCCCTCGCCGCGCCGGAAGAAGATTTGCAAGAGGACGCCGACCACGCGTCCGCCGCTTTCGAGGAGGAGGCCGTATCTCGGGCAATCGCCGATCGCCGGACGCCGCCGCATCCGCTCCAGCGCCGCGCTCCAGTAAGAAAGCGGCCGCGAGGGAAAGCTGCGCGCCAGACGCTCGGCGACGCGGTCGAGGTCCGTCTCTTCGATGTGACGGCATTTGACTTGAATCTGCGCTGCGGCCGTCATCGGGTTTACCGTTAATTCAAACAGTTCAACTGATATTCGAGCCAAAGCTTTAGGCTGGCCCGAACGATCCCCGAGGACAACCAGTATGTCGCTCCGGTTAACAATTGTCTCGCAAATCGAGCGAGTCGCGCGCGAGCAGCGCAAAACGCTCGCGCCGCTCGCCGACGATTTGCCGCTGCTCGAATCCGGCCTCGACTCTCTATGCTTTGCGATCCTGGTCGCCCGGCTCGAAGACGAGATTGGCGTCGATCCGTTCAGCGCGCCGCCGGAAGTCGCATTTCCGACCACGTTCGGCGAATTCGTCAAATTCTACGAAAATGCCGTCGCCGCCGTCTGAACCGATTGCGTTGATCGATCTGGCGCGGCGCGGCGGCCGGCTCGATCGCGACATCGCGACGGCCGCCGGCGCGCTGCGGTTTGCCGACTTTTCCAAGGCGACCTGCTTGGCGGGGGCGCGCGAGAAGCTGGCCGGCCGCTCCGTTCTGCTCTTCGGCGGCGATCAGTTGACGATTGCGGCCGCGCTGCTCGAACTGGACGGCGTCGCCCGCCGGCTGGTCCTTTGCCCGCCCGATCTCAATCCGAAACATCTCGGCGAAATCGTCGCGACCGCCGAGGCGGACGCGATCGTCCACGGGGGCGAGGCCCCGCCGCCTGACCTCGACGTCGCCTTGGCCGCGCCATGCCGTCCGCCATTGCGGCCGGCCGACCTCGCCGCCCTGCCGCGCCTTCCGACCGAGTGGATTCTGCTGACCTCCGGCACGACCGGCGTCCCGAAACTTGTCGCGCACGATCTTGCGACTTTGACCGGCGCCTTCGCCGGCGCGCCGGCGAACGGCGTCCAGAACTGGGCGACGTTCTACGATATCCGCCGCTATGGCGGCCTGCAGATTTTCCTGCGCGCCGTCGCCGGCGCCGGCTCGCTGACGCTGACCGACCCCGGTGAAACGCTCGACGATTTCATCGAGCGCGTCATCGCGCGCGGCGTCACCCATATTTCCGGCACGCCTTCACATTGGCGGCGCGTCCTGATGAGCCGCGTCGTCGCCCGCTTCAAGCCGGCTTACGTGCGCCTGTCGGGCGAGATCGCCGACGCCGCCATTCTCGGCGCGCTGAAGGAGCTCTTCCCCAGCGCGCGCGTCGCCCACGCCTACGCCTCGACCGAGGCTGGCCTCGGCTTCGAGGTCAATGACGGCGAGGCCGGATTTCCCGCCGCCTATCTCGGCGAGCGCGACGACGGTTTCGCGATGAAGATCGAGGACGGCTCGCTGCGCATCCGCTCGCCGCGCGCAGCGCGCCGCTATCTCGGCGGCAACGCGCCGACTTTGCGCGACGCCGACGGCTTCATCGACACGGGCGACATGATCGAGCGGCGTGGCGAGCGCTGCATTTTTGCCGGACGGCGCGGCGGCGTCATCAATGTCGGCGGCGCCAAAGTTCATCCCGAGGAAATCGAGGCGGTGATCAACCGCCAAGCGGGCGTGCGCGCCTCGCTCGTCAAGGCGCGCAAGAGCCCGATCGCCGGCGCCGTGGTCGTCGCCGATGTCGTGCTGGAGAGCGTTGCGCCGCAAGAAGAGATCGTGCGCGACGCGATCATCGCCGCCTGCCGGGCCGAGCTTGCGCCGTACAAGACGCCGGCGATCATCCGCTTCGTGCCGAAGCTCGACATGAACACGGCGGGAAAACTCGCGCGAGATGGATAATGTCGTCGTCACCGGCGCGAGCCGCGGCATCGGCTTGGGGATCGCCAAAAAGCTGGCGGCGACCGGCTATTGCGTGATCGCCGTGGCGCGGCGCGAAAGCGCGGAACTCGCCGCAGCGGCGGACGTCCAAACGAGCGGCGCCGGCGCAATCCGGTTCGAGCCGTTCCACCTCGCCGAAGTGGACAGGATCGGCGGTTTCGTCGCCGCTCTTCGCAAACGCCACGGCCCGCTTTATGGCCTCGTCAACAATGCCGCGATCAGCGCCGAGGGATTGCTCGCCAACACGCCCAACGCCGACATCGAGGCGCTGCTGCGGGTAAACAGCCTGTCGCCGATCGTCCTGACGAAATACGTGGTGCGCGGCATGATGGCGGAAGGACGCGGCCGCATCGTCAATCTCGCCTCGATCATCGCGTCCACCGGCTATAGCGGGCTCTCCGTCTATGCCGCAAGCAAGGCTTCTATGATCGGCTTCACTCGATCGCTGGCGCGAGAAGTCGGCCGGACCGGCGTCACCGTGAACGCCATCGCGCCGGGTTTCGTCGACACTGCAATGACCGAAGGGCTTGGCGAAGATCAGCGCAAGCGCATCATCGACCGTAGCGCCTTGCGCCGTCTCGCCGAAATCGAGGATGTCGCCAACATGGCGGCTTTCCTCATCGGCGAGACGGGCCGCAACATCACCGGCGCGGTGATGACGATCGACGCCGGAAGCACAGCGTAGCTGTCTGCTCGTCGCCCCTAATAGAGGCCGCCCCAGTAAGGGCCGACGCCGTAATAGTCGTGGAGCCGCGTCTCGTAGTCGCGATTGCCCCAGCCTGGATCGGTTCCGGGCGGGTACGACGGCGCGCCTTCAAGCTGATGGCGGTCTAGGTTGACCACATAGCCGCCCTTCTCGGTGTCATATTTGAGCAAAGACCAGGGAAGCGGGTGATAGGCTTCGCCCATTCCCAGGAACCCGCCGAACGACATGATCGCGTAGGCGACCTGCCCGGACTTCTTGTCCAACATGACGTCGTAGATCGAACCAAGACTCTCGCCGGCGAAGTTGTAGACGGGCGTGCCCTGGACTTTCCCGGCGCTGATCAGCGTAGTGGTTTCCTTCGTTGCAACCATGGCGGCGTCCTCCGTTGAAAGACACCAACCGCGCCAAAGCAACAAGGTTCCAACTGCTTTGGACAAATAGCCAGAGGACGGCTCGCGATGTGAGGGGGCGAGGCCGCAATGCTTTCGTTACGCCGCCGGGATGCTAGCAGGAGCCGCAGACTGCTCTTTTTGCGAAGCTCGGATGGGCGCTTGGCTCCCGCCCGAGTAGGAGCGATTTACAGCGCCAACGCCTTCCGCACCCCCGCCGGCCATTCCGCCGGCTCGACGCCGTGGGTCGCGAACAGCGCGACCGCGAGGCGGTCCATGCCGAAGGCGATGCAGGCGGTATGGGCCGCCTCGCCGGCTTGCGTCTTCATGGCCCAGGTCTGGCCGAAATGGTCGCGATGGTAGTTGAAGCTCATGCAGGCGGTCGGCTTTTCCGCCGAGCGTACCGGGACGACCAGTTCGAACTTCAGCTCCTGCTGCGCCTGCGCCTTGCTGACCAGCAGCCCGCCGCGGCCAAAGAACGGATCGCTCGCCGCCTCGACCCGGTACGCCAGGCCCAAAGACTCGGCGATTGCCGTCGCCCGGCTCATCCAATCTTCACGGAAGGCGCGGACTTGCTCAGGCGTTCCGATCCGGACGAATTCGCGCATGCGGAACGATTGCAGCCGGTCGATGTCGCGCGACGGCTCCCGCCGGAAGCAATCGCAGGCGACGTCGAACACGTAGCCCTCGGCCGGCAAGGCGCCGCGCTTCGCGGCGAGCGGATAGACGGGGTAGCAAGCTGCCGGCGCGAGGACCAGGTCGGCGGTTTTCAAGGCGCCCGTCCAGTCCTCGCCGGCGAGGAAGCGATCGACCGCGGCGCCGATCTCGCGCTCGCCGCCTTCGAGATTGCAGACGCAGCCGAGAAGATGCGGAAAGCTCTTGAGGTAACCGGATTTCTCGATCATCGCTCGGCTGACGACCGGCGGAAAGCGTAGGACCTCGGCGCCGGTCGGGCGACAGCGAGAAATCAGCGCGGCCAGCGCTTCGACAACGTCCTCGTATTTGCCCGTGCGGCCATAGACGCCGTCGATCCCCATTGGACGAAACAGCGCGTTTAGCAGCGCTTCCGGCGTCGTCTTCGGCTTGCCGAGAGTCTTAACCGCGATGGTCATTGGAGCGTCCTGATCGATTGGGCAGATCTTGAGGCGTTAAAATCCTAAACCTGCCGGCGCGCCGCTCATCAGCGCCGAAGCCTCGGCGCTGGCGAGAATGCGATCGTTGTTGATCATGATCGGCGAAGACAGGACGTCCCTTAAATGCCGACCGAGGGTGAATTCGGTGTCGTTGCGATAGCCGGAAAGGCCGCAGGCGCGCATGGCGCTGAGCACGATCGAGACGGCGAGCTCCGACGCCTCGACCTTGAGAAGGTTCATCGCGGTTTGCATTTCGAGATTGTCCGTCCCGCCCGGCTCGCGGCTGCGCCGCTCGAAATTGTCGATGGCCGCGTGAACGACGCCGCGCAGCGTCTCCAGCCCGACCCGCGCCCGCGTCAGATGGGCCGCAGCCGGCGGCATCTTGCCGCCTGAGGCCCGTGCCGCGGCGCGGACGAAATCGCGCGCCCGTTGCACCGCGCCGGCCGCCAGCCCCGCCCAGGCCGCGCTCCAGAACATATGGGCGAAGGGGACCATGGTCTGGCTATGGATGCGCTCGTAAGGCTCGGCCAAGACCTGCTCGGCGACGCCTTTCGCGCGCAAGACAAAGCCGACGCTGCACGTGCCGCGCATGCCGAGCGTGTCCCAGGATTGGGTGCGCTCGAGCGTGTAATCGTCCTTCAGGAAGGCGACGAGCACTTGGTCCGAACTCGCCGCCGCCTCGTTGCGTCGGGCGGTGGTGACGATTCCGTCGGCATGTTCTGCATACGAAATGCAGGATGCCGCGCGTTCGAGCGAAATCTCGGCGCCTTGCGTCCGCACCGGCGCTTCGCTGGAGCGGATATTGCCGCCATTCGACCCTTCGGTCGTCGACGAGGCCATCAGCAATTGCTCCGCCGCGATTCGGCGCTGCAGAGTCTCCTGCCAGGCGACGCCGCGCGCATGGCGGACGAGGCAGGCGACTTTCACCTGATGCATGGCGAAGATCATCGCCGTCGAAGAGCAGGCCCCGCCGAGGATGTAGCAAACCTCTGCCACCTCGGACACGCTCGCCTCCTCGCCGCCGAGAGCCGCCGGGACGAGCAGGCCAAGGAGCTTCTGCTCGCGGATCGCGGCGAAAGCCTCGCTCGGAAAGCGCGCTTCGCGGTCGACCGCGTCAGCGTGACGGGCCGCGACGTCAGCCGCGATCTTGGCCCGCGCCCGCAATCCGCGCGCGCTCTCGCCGACACTCGATGGAATATTGCGCGCCGGAAGGCGCGAGACGTTGAAATTCATGGCCGCCGCTCTCGTCTCGTTTTCGGCGACAACAGCGCAAAACCGATACGCCCCGCCGCTCAACGATTTCTGTTGGGCAAAAGCCGTACCACGGCGCGCTTTAACGATCCTTCCCGTCAATTCGAGAGAGAAACCGGCGCGCCGTTAACCAGGCATGAAACATGCTGTGCGCCTTGTGCGCTCACCGCGGGCGGATTGCAGGAAAATATCGACTCTCCTGCAAAATGAGAGGCGGCGGCAGGCGGCTCGGCGACGGCGCCGTCTTATTACGGGAACAGACGAGATGTTGGATCGTCCCAATTTGACCAATCGGATTGTCGAAATAGCGCGGGAGGCGACGGAATCTGCGCCGATGGCGCTGCTCGGGCCCGACGACGATTTGCGGCGGCTGGGTCTGACCTCGATGGGCATGGTCAAGCTGATGATGGCGGTCGAGGCGGCGTTCAACATATCGATCCCTGACGAGGAATTGCTCCCCGATAATTTCCGTTCGGTTCGAGCGATCGAAGCGCTGGTGGCGCGCCTATCGCGTTGAGCTTCCCGGCTGCGGCCCGATACGGAGCGGCGATGGCGGGACTCGATCGAGCCGCGGGGCGGTTTCTCGACCTTGCCCGCGCCAGCGCCGCGAAATCCGGCGGCGAGCCGACCCTTGCGGACTTGCGCCGCGCGACCGAGGCGCTGGCGGTCTTCGCTCAGGGCGAACTGAGGCGCGAGATCGAGACGCGCGACGCCACCTTGCCGGGCCCCGCCGGCGATCTTCCGATCCGCTTCTACTGGCCGCGCTCCGCGCAAGGCAAGGTCCTGCCGGGCTTGATCTATTTTCACGGCGGCGGCTGGCTGTCAGGCGGTCTTCAATCGCATGACGGCGTCTGCCGCGCCTTGGCCGATGAAGGCGGCTGCCGCGTCATCGCGGTCGCCTACCGGCTCGCGCCGGAGCATCCTTTTCCCGCCGCGCTCGACGATGGCGCCGCCGCCATCGTGAAGATCGCGGCCGAAGCTGGAAGCTTCGCGATCGATCCGCGCCGGATCGGGATCGCCGGCGATTCGGCCGGGGGCAATCTCGCCGCCGTACTGTGCCGCACGTTGCGCGACCAGGCGCCCATCGCGTTGCAACTCCTGCTCTGTCCGGTCCTCGACGCGCTCGGCCGCACGGCCTCGCGGCGCGCCCTCGCGACCGGCTATTTCCTCGAAGAACGGACGATGGAGCGCTATTTCGAGCATTATCGCAGCGCCGGTGTCGCGCCTGACGATCCGCGCGTCTCGCCGCTGCGCGCGCCGGATTTCCGCGGCCTGCCGCCGACTCGCATTCACGCCGCCGAATATGATCCGCTCAAGGACGAGGCCGAGCTCTATGCGAAACGGCTGGTTGAAGCCGGCGTCGACGCGCGTGCGACGGTCCATGCCGGGATGATCCACCACTTCTACGGGCTGGGCGACGCAATCCCATACGCGCGCATCGCGCTCAAGGCGATCGGGGCGGACATTCGCGAGGCGCTGGCGTAAAATCCGCCTTGAGGAAATCGCTTCGGCGCTTGCTATGACGGCGGGCGTACCCCCGACTAAAGCCGCATTGCGCCGCTTGCGATCGCAGCGAAGACCGCCCCGTCGAGCGGCCTATACGCCCCTTCTTCACGATCGAAGACATAGAGCGGATCGGCGATCCGCGCCGGGTCGAAGCCGTCGCGGATCAGAGCCTGCTTCTGATGCTTGAACGTCGCGGTGGTCTCGACAGACGAAGCGATGCGAAAAAACAGCGGTCGCGCATAGACCGGCAGCGCAGCGGCCAAGGCGCGGGCGAGGCGATCAAGGTCAAGCGCGTTGTCCGCCGCGATCAAAGCCATGCCGGCGCGGCCTTCCGCCCCGGGAACGGCTACGCCATAGACCGCGGCGTCGACGACGCCGGGGCAGGCGCGCAGCGCGCTCGCGACCTCCAAGGTCGAGACGTTCTCGCCCTTCCACCGGAACGTGTCGCCGACCCGATCGACGAAATAGTAGAAGCCTTCATCGTCCATGCGCATGAGATCGCCGGACCGCAGCCAGGCGTCGCCGGGCGCAAAGACATTGCGGAGGATTTTCCTCTCCGTCGCGGCAGGGTCGGTATAGCCTTCGAACCGGCCGGCCAAGTCCCGCTCGCCCGAGCTGATCCTGCCGATCGCCTCGCCCGCCTCGCCGCGGCTGGCGCGAATGCAAAGGCCCTCGGGGCCCCGCGCGGGCTCGCCCTTGTCGAAATCGAACCTGACGATCGCGATCCGGTTGCGGCCGGCCAAAAAGCCAGGCACGCGGCCGATCGCGCCGACTTTGCCTTCGATATTGGTCAACGAGAAATTCGCTTCCGTCGCCGCATAGAACTCGACGATGCGTTCGACGCCGAAGCGCTTTTGGAACCGCGTCCAGACGTCGGCCCCGAGGCCGTTGCCGCAAGCTGCGCGCAGGCGGTGTCGGCTGTCAGCCTCGCGAGGCGGCGCGGCGAGGAGGTAACGGCACAATTCGCCAATATATTGGAACAGAGTGCAGTCCCATCGAATGACGTCGTCCCAGAACTGCGTGGCCGAGAAGCGTTCGGCCACGACGGCCGATCCGCCATTGACGAGCGCCGAGCCGATCGCGACGACGCCGCCGACGCTGTGGTAAAGCGGCAGGCAATCGTACATCCGGTCGCTTTGGCCGATATCAAGCACGGCGGCGAACCAGCGGCTCCACATCATGATCCGGTGATGGCTGACATGCGCGGCCTTCGGCAAGCCGGTCGTGCCGGACGTGTAGATCAGCAGAGCGCGATCGGCGAGCGTGACGACGCGCCGTTCGGATCGGGAGAGTTCATCGCCGGCGAAGTTCGCAAGCGCTTGATCGAGACTGCGCCCAGCCGGCGGCGCGTCGCCGTGAATCCACAAGTCGAGCCGCGTCCGCGCATGCGGCGCCGCTTCGGCGAAGCGTTCGGCCAATTCCGCGGCGACGATAATTCGGCGCGGCGCGGCGGCGTCGATGCAATGGGCGAGCGCGGCGCCGCTCAAATTCGTATTGAGCAGCGCGACGACGGCGCCGATCTGGGTGAGGCCGAGCCAGATCGCGACATAGTCTGGCCTGTTGGGCATGAGCAGGCAGATCGTGTCGCCGGCGGCGATTCCTTCCGCCAACGCCCAGCGCGAATAGCGGTTCATCCGCTCGGCCAGCGTTGCGAAGGTGAAACTCTCTCGGTCCGAGAGCAGAGCCGGCCGGTCGCCGCAGCGTTGCGCGAGTTCGCCGATGACGGCCGGAAGAATGAGCTCCGTCTCGCCGCCGAGGCGCGCCGTCGCTTCGAGCGCCCGCCGCCAGATTTGCGCCGGCTTCAACTCGGCCCCCGCCGAAGGGCGATCGGCCTGAGAGAGGCCGGCCTTATTCAGAGTCGAAGCTTCTGACATCAGGGCGCCGGCGCCCAGCGGCCGCGCCAATGCAGCAAAGGCCGGCCGCCGCCAGCTTTCGCAGCCGCGACGCGGCCGATCACGATCGCATGCGTATGGCGCTCGATGATCTCCTCGACTTCGCAGTCGAGCAGAGCGACGGCGCCCTTCAGCAAGGGCGCGCCGCTGGCGAGGGCGATCCAGTCGGACCCGTCAAATCGCGCCGCGCCGCGGAGGCCGCTGCGGCCCGCGAACCGATCGGCGAGGCCGGCATGCGTCTCGGCGAGCATGCTGACGCCGAACGCGCCTTCCTTTTGGATCGCCTTCAGGGTCGCCGACGCGCGGCTCAGGCAAACGACCAGTGCGGGCGGTTCGATCGACAGCGAGCAGAGCGACGTCGCCGTGCAGCCATTGCGTCGCTCGCCGCTTCCGGTCGCCACGACCGCAACGCCGCTGGCGAATTCGCGCATAGCGAGACGAAAGACCTCGGCCTCCGCCAGCGCGGCGGGCGGCCCTGCTGCGGCTTCTTCGATCGATTGTCTCAGGAGATAAGCCATGTCGAAGCGCCTCAGCCGCCCCAGCGCGCCGCGAGCGACGAAGCATTTTGCACGGCCTCGGCCTTGCGTTCCGCGATCAGGCCAAGCCAATTGCGATAGAGCAGGTTCGCCGAGCGCCGCCAAGGCGCGTCCGCCGGCCCGTCGAGGCCGATTTCAGGATAAGACGACATCGCGTCAGGCCGCTTTTCGGCGAGCGCCTCCTGGCAGAACGCCGTCAAAGCGCGCTCGGCCGCCGTCGAGAAATAGGCTTGCGGCATTTCCGGCAGCGGGCCGAATTCGCCGCCATGGATGCGCCGGCCGAGGTCGCGCCGATATTCGCGCGCCAGGGTGTCGCTCTCATATTCCGGGTGGCCTTGCAGGAAGACGAGGAGGCTGCGCATCTGCTTGACGAACAGATCGACGCCGACGCTCGTGGACCGCGTCAAGATCCTGTAGCCGTGGCGGCGCAGGTCCTGCTCGTCGAGCCCGTTGCGCCGCGAATGCGGAATGATCCATGGCTCCGATGCGCCGTCGGTCAAGCGGTCGGCGCGGACGCGCTCGAAGACGAAGACGCCGGAACATTTCTTGGGCAAGGCGCGGCGCGCGATCCCGCTGAAATGCCGGACCCCGGCATGAGCGGCGAGACACGAAAGCATGGTCGAGATCGTGTTGGCTTCCGCCCAGTCGATGACTTTCGTCAAGCCGCGCCAATAAGGCTCACCCTCGAGATCGGGCGAGATCGGTTGCGCGCCGGTGACGATCAGCGCGTCGAGACTGTCGCCGCCAAGCGCGGCCGCGGCGGCGTAGAGCTGCGCCACATGAGCCAGAGCTTCCGGCGAGCGCGGGATTTGCGGCAGCGCGTAGAAGCGCAATCGCACCTCCAGGTCGCCGGAAGCGGTCTCCAGCGCGCCGCTGAACTGCCGCTCGGTCGCGGCGAGCGCGGCGTCCGGCATGTTGTTGACCAGGCCGATCGTCAGACGCCGGCCGCGGTCGCGAATGGTCCCGCGACGGCGGCGCCGCTCGCTTATGTCGCTGACCCGAGCCTCGGCGGGAAGAACCGGCCGCTCGATCGTTACGGGCATGGCGCGCCCCTACTCCGCCGCCAGCGCCGATCGCCTGCCGAGGCCCGCGGCGGCGAGCGCCTGATCGAGGTCCTCGACAATATCGTCGATATGTTCGATGCCGACGCTCATCCGGATCATTTCCGGCCGAACGCCCGCTTTCGCCTGCTCCTGTGGCGTCATCTGGCGATGCGTGGTCGAGGCCGGGTGACAGGCGAGCGATTTGGCGTCGCCGATATTGACCAAGCGCTTGATCAGTTTCAGCGCGTCATAGAAGGCCTTGCCGGCTTCGAGGCCGCCGCGCAAACCGAAAGTGAGCAACGAGGAGGCGCGTCCACTGAAATACTTTTGCGCCAGCGTATAGTACGGACTGTCGGCGAAGCCTGCGTAATTGACCCAGGCGACGCGCGGATCGCCGCGCAGGAACTCGGCCACCTTGCGGCCGTTCTCGACATGGCGCTCCATTCGCAGCGCCAGAGTCTCGATCCCTTGCAGCAGCAAGAATGCGCTGAGCGGCGCCAGAACCGCGCCGGTCGTGCGCTGGTACACGCTGCGGCAACGCGCGATAAAAGCTTCGCGACCGAAGCGCTCGACATAGACGAGGCCGTGGTAGGATTCATCCGGCTCGCAGAACATGGGAAACCGTTTGGCCTGCGCCGCCCAATCGAACGCGCCGCTGTCGACCACTGCGCCGCCCATCGCGGCGCCATGGCCGCCCATGAACTTGGTCAGCGAATGGACGACGATGTCGGCGCCGTATTCGATCGGCTTGAGCAGAATGGGCGTCGCGACCGTATTATCGACGATGAGCGGAACGCCGTGCCGATGCGCGGCCCTGGCCAGCGCTTCGATGTCGCAGATATTGCCGGCCGGATTGCCGATGCTCTCGCAGAACACGGCGCGGGTATTCTCATCGATCAAGCGCTCGATCGCCGCGGCGCCGTCATTTGCGGCGAAGCGCGCTTCGACGCCCTGGCGGCGCAGATTATGGGCGAGCAGCGTATGCGTCGTGCCGTAGAGAGTCGGCGGCGCGACGATGTTGCCGCCGCAATCGGCGAGGGTCAGAAAGGCGTAATTCAGCGCCGCCTGGCCCGAGGCGACGCAGATTGCGGCGGCGCCGCCTTCCAGCGCGGCGACGCGGCGCTCCAAAATCTCGACCGTCGGATTGCTGATCCGGCTGTAGCGGAACCCGTCCGTCTCCAAGTTGAACAAGGCCGCGCCATGATCGGCGCTGTCGAAAGCGTAAGCGACGGTCTGATAGATCGGCGTCGCGACGGCCTTGGTCGTCGGGTCTGAGACGAAGCCGCCATGGACCGACAGTGTTTCATTCCGCATCGCGTTTCGCCTCAAACTGACGCGCCGCCGAGCGTCGCCCCTTCGGCAGCAAAACCCGTTCCACGGAAGACCCTGCTCGCGGCGCTTCAAATTTTCAACAATTGGTACGGATCGATCGCTGCGGAGAGTTAAGGTTTGGCGCATGGCGGCGCCGAGGATTCGTTACGAATCTTTACGCTCGGCGTCAGCGCTCGAGCGCGAGACCGCGGATGTTGAGAGCGATGTGGCCGCAACGCCGGCCGCCGATCGCGCCGCTTGTGCGGCGCGGCGCATCGTGTTAAGCGCCGCGCGACCCTGAACCGACGCTGTTTGCGCTGGGCGCCACAATTGACAGCCACTGCCTGTTGATTGTGTTCCGTTCAGAGACCTGCGTCGCTCGTCGCCGGAGAGGTGGCAGAGTGGTCGAATGCACCGCACTCGAAATGCGGCATACGGGCAACCGTATCGGGGGTTCGAATCCCTCCCTCTCCGCCAGATAACAGGTGGTCCATTCCGGACACATGGGTTACATTTCATTCTGGAGACATGGGTAACACTTTCGGCCCGAAGGGGTTCTCGATGGGTTCGAGCCTGCATGTCTCGTGGTCGAAATAGCCCAGATCATCGATCCGGCGAAAACCAGGACGGGTGGAAAGGCCATCTTGACCAGCTCTCGCCAAGCGCCAGAAGCTCACGCGCGGGCGCCACGCGCCCTGCCCTATCCTGACGGCGCGGTCGTTGGGAGCCGAAAGATCGAGCGTGACCGACTCCTTTCCGCGATTGAGCCAAACGAAATAGCTGCTCTCTCCGGCTGCGACATCGTCGTAGCCGCGCGCAAAATCGCCCTCCGGGCGCTCGATCTTGATCACGCGTGCGCCGGCGTCCGCCAAGCGCGCCGTGCAGAACGGCGCCGCGACGGCTCGACCGCCACGACCGTCACGCCTTCGAGAGGCAAAGGCGTTTCCGCAGTCACCTGTTCACCCTATTCGCCTCACCGCCGTATTCATAATGTACGCCCCATTCAAGAGAGCTCCCGGGGTCGTTGGCGAATGCTCGGCCACGCAAGCGCCCAAACACATCCAGATCGGCTCATCGCGCCGGGAGGCAAGAACCGCCGAGGATAAGGTGGGTCGGGAACGTAATTCGTTGCGCGGGTCGGCTGCTTTGTCCAGTCAGCCGTTCGAGCAGGAGTTGAGCGGCTGTCCGTCCAATCTCTTCGACCGCGCGGTCGATCAGCGTGATTGGTCCAGGGTAGAGCAGCGCGACATCCGAACGGTCGCATGCGATCAGCGACAGATCGCGAGGGATCGAGACGTTCTGTTGCTGTATCGCGCGGAGCACGCCGACGAGAATCCTATTGCCGGCGGCGATGATGGCGGTCGGCCGCTCGTGCATTTGCAAAAGCGCGCTCGCTTCGCGAAAGCCGAAATCGACTGATAAGCTTTGTGAGCGGATAAGATCCTTCGGCGCCGGCAGGCCGCTCTGTTCGAAGGCTTCGACGAATCCGCGCACCCGTTCCCGTCCAGGACGAATATCGGAACCCGCCGTGATAATGGCGATTCGCCGGTGCCCAAGCCCGATCAGATAGTTCGTCGCTTGCCGCAGGCCGGTCGCATGATCAGTCAGGACGGCGTCGATCTCCAGGGGAAGTTCGCGATCGAGGAGAACGGAAGGGATGCGCAACTCCTTGAGCCGCGCAATGGTGCGAGAATCCTGCTCGTTATTGAGCGTGAGGATGACGCCGTCGGCGCGGCCATGCTGCAGCATGTCAATCGCCGCCGCTTCCTGACTGGCGCGGCCGTTAGTGCTCATCAGGTAGAGCGAGTAGCCATGCGCGCGCATCTCCGTATCGACGGCTTTGAAACAACTCGCGTGCCAAGGATTGGCGATGTCGTCGATGACGAATCCGACCGTCATCGTTGTCCGCCGGCGCATGGTTTGCGCGCGCGCGTCGGGCTGAAAGCCGAGCGTCTTGATCGCGGCGCGGACTTTCCCGAGCGTGTCCGGCCGGACCGTGTCAGGCGCGTTCAGGCTTCGTGAAACGGTTCCGACCGAGACGCCAGAGAGGCGCGCCACGTCGCGAATTGTCGCCGCTTTGCCTTCGAGATTCTTCACACGGGTCCCCACCGGATTTGACGAGATTCAAGTTCAATAACCCAGTTAATCTCAGCTTTCGTCGCGCCGGGGAAGGGGCGGACGCCAAACCGCTTGACCGGCGCACGGCGGAAAGCCTACGTTGGAAACGTTTCTATTCCGGTGTCAAGCGGGTGGTCGATGACGCGGCGGCTGACAATCCAGAAGATCGAGTGCGTTCCCCTCTGTATGCCGCTGCCGCGCACGTTCCGCGGCAGCAGCTATTTCATGACGCATCGTTGCACCATCATCACGCGCGTCTACACCGCGGAGGGCGTTGTCGGCGAGGTCTATAACGGCGACGAGTTCGAGACCCAAGCTGAAGTGGTCAAGATCATCCTCGACGAGATCCAGCCGCGGATCGTCGGCAAGGACGCGTTCAACATCGAGGGCTGCTGGGAGGCGATGCGCGCGCCCAGCAACAATATTCTCCGCGACCGGAAGCTCGCGATGTGCGCCCAGGCCTGCGTGGACAGCGCCTTGTGGGACGCCGTCGGCAAGGCGCTGGACACGCCGCTCTATAAGATTTGGGGCGGCTACGCCGATCGGCTGCCGGTCGTCTGCATCGCGGGCTATTACGAGGCGAACAAGACGCTGGCCGATTTTGGCCGGGAGATGGAGCAGATTCGAGCAAGCGGCTATGCCGGCTGCAAATTCAAGGTGGGCGGCCGTACGCCCGAGGAGGACGCCGAGCGCGTTCGCGTCGCGCGCGAGGCGGCGGGCGACGATTTCATTCTGATGGTCGACGCCAATCAGGGCTGGAGCCTGCGCGAGGCGGTGGCCTTCTCGCGCGAAGTCGACGGCCTCAATATCCGTTGGTTCGAGGAGCCGGTTCACTGGCCCAACGACCGCCTGGATATGGCCGCTGTACGCAGCCAAACTGGAATTCCCGTCTGCGCCGGGCAGAGCGAGATTAGCCGATCCGGCTGCCGCGACTTGATGATGGCGGGCGCGATCGACGTCTGCAATTTCGATGCGAGCTGGGGCGGCGGGCCGACCGAGTGGCGGCGCGTCGCCGCGCTGGCCGCCAGCTTCGCCGTCCAGATGGGCCACCATGAAGAGCCGCAGATCTCCGCGCATCTTCTCGCTTCGGTTGCGAACGGAACGTATCTGGAAACGTTTCACCCGGATCGGGACCCGCTATTCTACGCGCTCGTCGCTAACCGTTCGAAATTCGACAACGGCTCTTACGCCGTGCCGCAAGGCGCCGGCTTCGGCCTCGAACTCGACGCAGCCACGATTGCGAAATATCGCGTCTAGCGGCGCGCTGACCGTCGCGCCTGATGGCGAGAGCGGCCGCTCGTCTCGCCGTCATCCCGGTCCAGCCAGGCGCTGCGCCGGGCGCGGCCGAACTGGCGAAAGCGCTCGAGCGGCGGTCTTGAGGCTCTGCTCCAAACCGGCGATCTCCGTCGCCAGATGCTCGATATGTTGATAGTCGGCAATCGTGAGACGTCGTGAGAGCCGGCCCTCCGTGACGACATGGGCGCAATCGGCGACCTCGAAAATCTCGAGCACTTCGGTGCAGAACACGATCACGACTTTCCCGGCGGCTGCGTAGTCGCGAAGGAGATGGTAGATCTCGTTTTTCGAATGAATGTCGACGCCGCGCGTCGGCTCTTCGAGCAGAAGCAGGTCCGGCTTGCAATTCAAGGCTTGCGCGATCGCCACTTTCTGCTGATTGCCGCCCGAAAGCGAGCGGATAGGCTGGGTCGTCGTGGAGGTCTTGACCAGGAAACGTCGCACCGATTGTTGGGCGATCGCCGCCATGCGGCTCTTCTTCAGGGCGAGCAGCGGCCCCGCAATATCCGGAACGCCGAGCCGCACGAGCAGGTTTTCGCCGACGGAGAAGTTCGAATACAGGCTCAGCGCCCTCGTCGCAGGAACGTAGGCGCGGAGCCGGCGCAGATCGATATTTGTTGCGCCGGCCAGTGCGATGTCGCCAGTGGTCCGCTCCAAACCGGCGAAGGATCGCAAAAGCTCGCGCGCTCCTGATCCTTCGACGCCCATGAGCGCGACGATCTCTCCTGCCCGCGCAGAAAAGTCGATGTCGTGGAACGCGCCCTGGCTAGTCCAGCGTCGGACGAAGAACATCGGCGGCGCTTCCGCGGGTCCCTCGGCGGCCCGGAGCGAGGCCGGAGCGCCGGCGCCCGTGCTTTCCGTCACCAATTGACGCGCCAGACCGTCCTCGGTGAGCGCTTCGCCGGATAGGATCGCCCGGACCCGCCCGTCGCGCACGACCGCCACCCGGGCGCAATGCCGTACGAGATCGCCGAGGCGATGGCTGATGAGGAGGACGACGCGCCCCGATTCTGCGAGCTTGCGCATCTCGCGGAAAAGTTCGTCGGATTCCGCGTCGGTCAGCGCCGAATTCGGCTCGTCGAAGAGGAATATCCGAGCGTCGCGGGCGACGGCGCGGGCGATCTCGGTCCGCTGCTGCACAGCGAGCGAGCATTCGCCGAGGCGAATGTCGCGAACCGAGCCGAGCCCCAGAGCGTCCATGATCTGAAGGTCGGCGTCGCTCGGCCTTGGCCACCCCGTCCCGTCGCCTTCGCGTCCCGCCACCATGTTTTCGGCGACCGTCAGATTCGGGAATAGCTGCGGCTCCTGGTGCACGATGGCGACGGCGCGCCAATCAAGCGCCGGCGACCAGATGCGGCCGTCGAGGAACAGTTCGCCGGCGTCGGCGTCCTCCTCGCCAGCGATGATGCGAACGAGCGTGCTTTTCCCGGCGCCGTTCGGTCCGGCGACGCCGAGCACTTCGCCGGGCCGAATCTCTAGGTCGAGCCCATCGAGCGCGACCGTGGCGCCGTACCGCTTCCTCAGACCGTTGATGCGCATGCCGTAAAGGTCGCCCTCTATGCCGCCCTGCGGGCGCGGATTTTGGTGAGCGCCAGGTCAAGCGCGACCGCGCCGATCGTGACGAAGCCTAAGAACAGCTGCTGTACGTGCGGTCCCGGCGTAAGCAACGCGAGGCCCTGCTGCAATTCGGCCAGGAGCAGCGCGCCGCTCATGGCTCCGATGACCGTGCCCTTGCCGCCCGAAAGACTGGCGCCGCCGATGATCACCGCCGCAAAAACGGGAAAAGTATAGGAGAGACCGATATTTGGCTGCGCTGTCTGAATGAATGAGAAATCGAGGATCCCGGCGATTGCGGCGAGCATTCCGCAAATCACGAAAGCGAGAATCTTGTACCGAGTGACCGGCAGGCGAGCAAGTTGGGCGGCGGCGGGATTTCCTCCGATCGCCATCAAGCGAAAGCCGAACAGCGTACGATGAAGTAGGAATCCGACGAGAACGGCGAGCCCAAGCATCCACACGACTTCAAGCGATATCGGATGCGAGCCGAAGCTCGAAGTCAGCGCGGTGAAGAAGTCCAGCTCAGCGGGTGGAATCTCTGAGCCAGGCGGCGGATAGACCGGATT
>JAJPHH010000032.1 GCA_021325385.1 Alphaproteobacteria bacterium | reverse complement strand
GCAGCGGCAGAACGGGATAGGAGTCGACCGATCCGGGCGCGATGGGCTTGCGATTGCCTGACATAGGATTTCCTAGCTTTCATTCAGACCGAGGCCGGGCGAACGCCTCCTCGGATTGGAAGCGCGTCGGCGACGGTTATTTGCTCGGCTTTTACACGTCGCCTCACGCAACAAATTTGCAGTCCAGAAAACGAATCTCAGCCGAACGATCCTAGCCAAAGATGGCGCTCGGCGGCGCGTGTTTCAAGCGCCGCCGAGCTTTGTTCCCTAGGCTTTACGCGCTGGCGCCCGCTTTTTCCGCTCGCTCGGAATAGATGTAGAGCGGGCGCGCCTTGCCGTCGACCACTTCGGGGCCGATCACGACTTGCTCGACGCCGTCGAGGCTGGGCAGGTCGAACATCGTATCGAGCA
This sequence comes from Alphaproteobacteria bacterium, assembly GCA_021325385.1. Taxonomy (GTDB): domain Bacteria; phylum Pseudomonadota; class Alphaproteobacteria; order Rhizobiales; family Beijerinckiaceae; genus Roseiarcus. Next base: position 138,760 of record JAJPHH010000032.1, on the reverse strand, counting down.
GGATGCCTTCCATGATCGAGCGCAAGCCCCGCGCGCCCGTCCGCCGTTCGATCGCTTTCTTGGCGACGACGTTGAGCGCTTCGTCCTGGAAGGTGAGGTCCGTATTCTCCATCTCGAACAGGCGCTGGTACTGCTTGACCAAGGCGTTTTTCGGCTCGGTCAAAATCCGCTTCAACGCCTGCTCGTCGAGATCTTCGAGCGTGGCGATGACCGGCAGGCGTCCGACAAATTCTGGGATCAGCCCGAACTTCAGCAAATCCTCAGGTTCGACCTCGCGGAAAATCTCGCCGGTGCGGCGATCGTCAGGCGCCTGCACTTTGGCGTTGAAGCCGATCGACGTGCCCTTGCCGCGGGCCGAGATGATTCGCTCGAGCCCGGCGAAGGCGCCGCCGCAGATGAACAGAATGTTCGTCGTGTCGACCTGCAGGAATTCCTGCTGGGGATGCTTGCGCCCGCCCTGCGGCGGCACGCTGGCGATGGTGCCTTCCATGATCTTCAGCAGCGCTTGCTGAACGCCCTCGCCGGAGACGTCGCGGGTGATCGACGGGTTGTCCGACTTGCGGCTGATCTTGTCGATCTCGTCGATATAGACGATGCCGCGCTGGGCGCGCTCGACATTGTAGTCGGACGCCTGCAAAAGCTTCAGGATGATGTTTTCGACGTCCTCGCCGACATAGCCCGCTTCGGTCAGCGTCGTCGCGTCGGCCATGGTGAAGGGCACGTCGAGGATCCGCGCCAGCGTCTGGGCGAGCAGCGTCTTGCCTGAGCCGGTCGGCCCAATCAGGAGGATGTTCGATTTCGCGAGTTCGACGTCGTTGTGCTTGGTGGCGTGGTTGAGCCGCTTGTAGTGGTTGTGCACGGCGACGGAGAGGACGCGCTTGGCCTGCGGCTGGCCGATGACGTAATCGTCGAGAACCTTGCAGATTTCGCGCGGCGTCGGGATGCCGTCCTTGCTCTTGACGAGCGCGGTCTTGGACTCCTCGCGGATAATGTCCATGCACAATTCGACGCATTCGTCGCAAATGAACACGGTCGGACCAGCGATGAGCTTGCGGACCTCGTGCTGGCTCTTGCCACAGAACGAGCAATAGAGTGTGTTCTTGGCTTCGCCTTCGGCCTTGGCCATCGTCTTCTCCATCCTGGCCTCGCGAATTCGCCCGCACGGCGAAAACGCAACGTTACACGTTAAATGCAGCTACCTAACAAAGAGTAGCCGGTTTTCGGTCCCGCCCCGCGCCATCTCTCTCCCGCTCGCCTCCGCCGTTCGACGCGCGCAATCGGATGGAACCATGATAAGCATAGCCAAATCAAGGCGACCCGGTTCAAAGCGCTTGGCAAAGCCGGTCTATCCCCCGTTTGCGCAGAACGGTCGGCCGGCGAACAGCCGCAGCCGCTCCCGCAAGCGCTGCGCGAAAGCGCCCACTTGCTAAGATCATATATCAAAAATTCGACGTAAGATCTTATCAGGTTAAGATTTCGGCTCCTCGACGTCTTCCGTGCGCTTGGCCAGCACTTGGTCGATGAGGCCGAATTCACGCGCTTCCTCGGCTGACATGAAATGGTCGCGGTCGAGCGTTCGGTCGATAGTCTCGTAATCGCGCCCGGTATGTTGGACATAAATTTCGTTCAGTCGCCGTTTGATCTTAAGAATGTCTTCGGCATGTCGGGCGATGTCCGAGGCTTGGCCTTGGAACCCGCCCGATGGCTGGTGGACCATGATCCGGGCGTTCGGCAAAGCGAAGCGCGAATCCTTGGCGCCCGCGCATAGCAAGAGCGACCCCATCGAAGCGGCCTGGCCGACGCACATCGTCGTGATCCGCGGGCGAATGAATTGCATCGTGTCGTAAATCGACAGGCCGGCCGTCACCACCCCGCCCGGCGAATTGATATACATGGCGATTTCTTTTTTCGGATTCTCGGCTTCCAGGAACAGCAATTGCGCCACGACCAGGGAGGCGGAGACGTCGTCCACGGGCCCGGTCAGGAAAACGATCCGTTCGCGCAGCAGACGCGAAAAAATATCGAACGAGCGCTCGCCCCGGTTGGATTGCTCCACCACGATCGGGACGAGGTTATTGTAGTAAGTGTCGACCAGGTCGCGCATGGGTCTCGCTTTCGGGGAATCGCTCTCTGCTCAATAACGCCAAGGCAACATAGTTACCGCTGCGCGCCAGTTAAAGTCCCTAAACGATCCGCTCTTTGCAACGGGTGCCCTAGCCCGCCGACGACGGCGCGGCGGGGCCTTCTTCATCGTCAGGACGCAACAGCTCCTCGCGCGAGACCGGTTTATCGGTCACTTTGGCTTGGGAAAGAACGTAATCGACGACTTTCTCCTCATAGATCGGCGCGCGCAACTCGGCCATGGCCTGCGGATTCTTGCGGTAGAACTCCCAGACTTGTTTTTCTTGGCCGGGGAACGAGCGCGCCCTGGCGATCAGCGCATTGGTCAGCTCCTCGTCGCTGACCTTGATATCGGCCTTGGCGCCGACCTCGGCCAGGAGAAGGCCGAGCCGCACCCGCCGCTCGGCGATCCGGCGGTAATCGGCGCGCGCCGCCTCCTCGGTCGTGTTTTCGTCGGCGAACGTGCGGCCCGACGCCTGCTGCTCGGCCTCGACCTGACGCCAGATCGAATCAAACTCTTGGCTCACTAAACCTTCCGGCAACTCGAACGAGTAGCGCTTGTCGAGCTCGTCGAGCAGACGTCGCTTGAGCTTTTCGCGCGAAGCCCTTGCATATTCAGCAGAAATATTGCTCTTCAGGGCCTCTTTGAGCTTGTCGAGGCTGTCAAAATTGAGGCTCTTGGCGAACTCGTCGTCGATGGCGAAGGGCTCGGGCGCGGCGACGGCCTTGACGTCCACGTCCATAACCGAGGTCCGGCCGGCCAGCTTGCGGTTGGCATAGTTTTCCGGGAACGTGGCTTCGATCGTTCGCTTCTCGCCGGCGGTCGCGCCGAGCAATTGCTGCTCGAAGCCCGGAATGAAGGTGTCGGCGCCGAGCACGACCTCGATGTCCTTGCCGACGCCGCCTTCGAACTCCTCGCCATTGATCTTGCCGACGAAATCGACGGTCACCTTGTCGCCGGCCTCGGCTTTCGCCCCTTCCGGCTTCGGCGCGTAAGTCTTGCGGTCGGCGGCGAGCCGGTCGAGCGCGGCCTCGACGTCCGCCTCGGTCGCTTCGGCGACCGGGCGCTCCAAGGCCAAATCGTCGAACGAGCCGACCTCGAATTTCGGCAGCACTTCGAGCGCGACTTTATAGGAAAGATCGCCGCGCGCTTGCAGCGCGGCGTCGATCGTCGCCTGGTCGTTCGGCAATTCGACCTTCGGCTCTTGGGCGAGGCGCAGACCCTTTTCGTCGAGGATCTGCTTGTTGGCCTCGTTGATCGCCTCCTGCATCACGTCGGCCATGATGCTCTTGCCGTAGACTTTCTTGAGATGGGCGACCGGCACCTTGCCGGGGCGGAAGCCGTTGAGCCGAATCTTGTCCTTTAGATCAGCCAGCTGACTGTCGAGGCGCTGGCTCAAATCCGCGGCGGAGAGGACGATGTTGTATTCGCGCTTCAGCCCTTGCGAAAGCGTCTCGGTGACCTGCATGACTTCATCCGCCCTTCAAATAAACCGTCCAAGCCGCTCTCCCCAGCGGCCGAATCCAAAACTCATCCCGCCGGCGAACCGGCAGCCTCGCATCGCCAATGGTGCGGGCGGAGGGACTCGAACCCCCACGACTTTCGCCACCGGAACCTAAATCCGGCGCGTCTACCAGTTCCGCCACGCCCGCAACAATACGGCGCAGGGAAGTCCGGCCGCGAGGGCGCCGCTCTATAACACTTTGGCGAAGACGCGCCAGAAAAAAGAGATAAGATCGGCCGCCCCGCAGACGCGACCTCGACGCGCTGAACCCCTATTCTCGAATGAGGACGGCTATGGCGAGCGTGAACACGCCGCCCGCGAGCAAGATTTCGCTGGTCGAGGACTGGAGCGCGCTGGCGGGACCATGGCTCAGCCCAAGCCAAGCGCAGCCGGCGAGCGTCCCCGCAAGACCGAAGAAGGCGACCAGTTTACGCATGAAGCACATCCCGACCCTGCCCACCCCTGAGCGCCCGGCGTTTGAACGCGCCGCAGCGACGCAAGCGGCGCGCCGCGCCTTTCGTGCCAAAATGACACAAAGGCGAGGCTTTGTCTGGAGCATCCGACGATGAGCCTGGCGCGCCGGACTTTGCTGGGCGGCGGCCTTTCGGCGGCGGTTTGGGCCGCGTTGCGGAGGCCGTCAGAGGCGAACGCGCCAACCGAGGCTTCGGATGGCTTTCGGACGATCGAGGCGGGACCGGCGTCGGCTCCGCTCCTTGCCGCGCCGGCTCAGCCTCTCGGCTATGCCGGGGCGACGCCGGGGCCCTTGCTCCGCGCAAAGCTCGGCGAGGCGTTGAAGGTCCGGCTGGTCAATCGGCTTTCCGAGCCGACGACGCTGCATTGGCGGGGGCTGCGGATCGCCAACGCCATGGCGGGAATTGGCGACTTGACCCAGAAGCCGGTCGCGCCTGGCGCAAGCTTCGACTATGTCCTGCAGCCGCCCGATTCAGGCTTTGGCTGGTACGGACCGCATGCGGGAGCGACGAGCGCCGGCCAAATCGCGCGTGGGCTATACGGCCCCGTTGTAATCGACGAGGCCGCGCCGCCCGCCATCGACCTTGAAGCGATCGTCTCCGTTCAGGACTGGTCGCCCGACCCCGCTGGGCGGGCCGGTTCGAGCGAGCCGCTTGCCGCCGCCGGCAGGCTTTCCGCCAATGGGGCCCCGGCGCCGCTATCGCTGTCGCCTGCGCCGGGAGCGCGCGTCCGGCTCCGGTTGCTGAACGCGGCCGCGGCGCGGATCATGGTTGTCGCGGTGCAAGGCGTGAGGCCGACCATCGTCGCCATCGACGGCCAGCCGAGCGAGCCTTTCGAACCATTGCGCAACCTCATGCCGATTGGCCCGGGCGCGCGATTTGAGCTGATCTTCGATATGCCTGCCGAAGCCGATGCGGCGGTTCGATTCATTTTGGTGGGCGGCGCCGCGGCGGCGAACGCTCAAGAACCCGACCGACCTCTGGTCGTGTTCAAAGCGACGGGCGCGCCGGTCAAGCCGCGTCCGGCTATCGCCGGGCTCCCGGCCAATCCGCTTCTGCCGCCCGAGATCGAACTCGCCCAGTCCCTGCGCGCAGACTTCGTCCTCAGCGGCGGCCCGCGTTTTGCGGTGAACGGCGCCTCGTTATCCGGCCCCTGGCCGGATAAGCCGCTGCTCAAAGCGCGCAAAGGAGCGCCGGTCACGCTCAGCCTGACCAACAAGACTTCGGCCCCGCAGGCGATTCGTTGGGGCGGCCATGTCGCCCGCCTCCTCCACGCGCTCGATGACGGTTGGGAGCCCTATTGGCGCGACAGCGTTCTCATCGCGCCGGGCCAGACCGCCCATATCGCTTTTGTCGCGGATAATCCCGGCCGTTGGCCGATCGAATCCGCGATTCTCGACTGCCAAGCGGCAGGCGGAAGGAGCTTTTTCGAGGTCGCCTGAATAAGGATCAGCCGGAACCGCGCTCCAAGGCGCGGAAAGCCTGCGGCAGGCTCTCAGGCAAGTCTTCGGCGATGAGGCCCGGCCCAAACGCGCGGGCCGCGGCGCCATGCAGCCACGCGCCGGCGCAAGCAGCCTCGAAGACTGGCGCGCCTTGCGCCAGCAGGCCGGCGATGATCCCGGTCAGAACGTCGCCCGAGCCAGCCGTCGCCAGGGACGGCGGCAAGTCGAAGCCGATCGCCGCCCGGCCGTCCGGGGCCGCGACGACGGTGTCGGCCCCTTTAAGCAGGACAACCGCGCCGAGCAGCGATGCGGCGGCGCGCGCTCTAGCGAGTTTCGACGGCGCCTGAACGATATCGTCTTGCCCTTTGAAAAGGCAATTGAACTCCCCTTCGTGGGGCGTCAGGACGACGCGCGGCGATTCGGCTTTGACGAGCGCGGCGAGCGCCGCGGCCCGTCCAGCGAAGCTGGTCAGCGCGTCGGCGTCGAGCACAATGCGGCGCGAATTCTCCTTGTCGGCGCCGGCAAGGGCCGCCTCGACCAAGGCCTCGGTCGCCGGGCCGACGCCGACGCCCGGGCCGAGCGCGACCGCGTTGCGCCGCTTGTCGGCGAGCAGGTCGGCAAGGCCGGCAGCGCCGTCAAAGGCCGCGACCATGACGGCGGTCAATTGCGTTGCATTGATCGTCAGCGCGTCAGGCGGCGAGGCGACCGTGACGAGCCCTGCCCCCGCCCTGAGCGCGGCTCTCGCGGCAAGCCGCGCCGCGCCGGTATGGCCGGCGTTCCCGGAGACCACGACGGCGTGGCCGCGCGAATATTTGTGACCGGCGGCCGCGAGCCTCGGCAACGCCGCGCGCCATAGACGCGGCGCATTGGTTGACGCTTTGGGCGCGATCGTTGCGAGCGCAGCCTCGGGAATGCCGATATCGGCGAGCACGAGACGGCCGCACAGCGCGCGGCCCGGCAGCAGGAGATGGCCGGGCTTCAATCGGAAGAACGTGACGCTGGCCGTGGCCTCGACCGCAACCCCGCGCGGCAGGCCGGTCGCGCCGTCGAGACCCGAAGGCAGGTCGACCGCGAGAACCGGACAGCCGCGCTCGCGGGCTATTGAATTGATCTTTTCGACGAGCGCGCGCGATTCTCCAGCAAGGTCGCGATCGAGCCCCGCCCCGTAAAGCGCGTCAATGATCAAATCGGCGTTGGCAAAATCGAAATCGGCGGCCGTCTCGGGCGGACGGGCGTAGCGCCGCGCCGCCTCGGCGGCGTCGCCCTTCAATCTTTCCGGCCGGCCCAGCAAAGCGAGCTTGACAGGATAGCCGCGCGACGCAAGCAGCCGCGCCGCGACGAAGCCGTCGCCGCCGTTGGAGCCTGGTCCGCAAAGGACGGCGATCCGTCCCGCCGAGCGCGCCATGCGCGCAGCTTCATCGGCGACAGCCTTGCCGGCCGCCTCCATCAGCGCGATCCCAGGCGTGCCGCCGGCGATCGCGAACCGGTCGGCCGCGCCCATTTCGGCGGGGGTGAGCAACTCGGGATGGCTGCCGATGTCGAGCATGGCCAGGATCGTGGCGCCGCGCCCGCCCTGGCGCAACGCGCGTCCTCCGCACGGTTCTTCAAAAGCCAGGGTCAGGCGGATTTAGGCGCTTTTCAAGCCGCCAAATCGTGCTATATGCGCCCCGTCGGCGCGATCCCCGATAGCTCAGTTGGTAGAGCATTCGACTGTTAATCGAATGGTCGCTGGTTCGAGTCCAGCTCGGGGAGCCATTTGTCGATCGGCGGCTTGATCGGGCTAAAGTCTCAAATACGCCGATGGACGCGATAAGTCTTAGCTTGGTTTGCGAGAAGTCCTCCCCGACATAGGGCAGCCGAACGCCTTTCGCCGCCTCATGCGCGATGCAGTCCCAAAATTCAGCGCCGCGGATGAGGCCTTGGCCCATTTCTGTACGCATGTGCGACGATGCTGAGGTGACGCCGTCGATCTCCGAGCCGTTCAAGGAGGCGCTCCATCTGCATTCGGTCCTGGCGTCGCCTGAGCGGCGGCCAAGGCCCGCATGCTAGCGATTTTCCCGCTGTCCTCCCAACGATCATTCTCCTTCATAATTCCTAAACCAAGGCCGAATTTCTCTGCAGCCCCGATCCGCGGCTCAGGCCAAATGTGGTACGTTGGGCAAACGATCCAATCTGAAGGCGATGGGGAGCGGATGGAAGCGATTACTGCGAGCCAACTCCGCGCGGCGCGCGGGCTGCTCGGCTTGTCTCAACGGGATCTTGCGGCGCTGTCGAAAGTGAGCCGCGCGACGATCGCCGATTTCGAAGCCGGTAAGCGACAACCCTATCCGAGGACATTGGCGGACTTGCAGCGTTCGCTGGAAGCCGCTGGCGTCGCCTTTATGGGCGACGACGAGTTAATCGGCGTTAAAATCAGACGGTTGAACCTCGCCTCTCGGCCTGCCGTGGTCGCGACCGTCCGGCGCCCCGCCGCTCAGTCGGACCGCCAAGCGCCCGCCGAGAAGCAAGCCGCGCTTCCACGACGGCGGCTTCTGAGCCGCGTAGCGGAAGACGGCGTAACGCCCGAACAGATCAAAGCCGGCCGCGAGCTGCTCGGTTGGTCTCCGGTCGATCTCGCCAACCAAGTCGGCGTCAGCGAAACGGCGATCAGCCTCTTTGAGAGAGAAAAGCGCCGATTGCTGTCCGTCGACACTTCTCAATTGCGGGCCGCTCTCGAAGCGGCGGGCGTCGAGTTCACGGATGAGAGCGGCTCCGGCGTCAGATTGCGGGCGCCGCCGAAGCCGAAGACGCCGGAAATACCGCTCGAAGAATTCTTGAGTCAGCTCGAATGGTACGAGCAAAACCGATTGCGGCCGAAGGGGATCAGTCTCGGCGGCAAGCAAGGCGTGAAATACGGCTTCGCCCTTCTCTATCTCGATCGCGCCTCGGCGAGCCTGATGTTGGACGGCAGAGAGCTGGGACGCGTCAAGTGGAGCGACGGCGAGATCGCGTTTGAGCCGCCTGTTCCTTTGTCGGATCGCAGCGCCGCGCTCGAGGAGAGTTTCGCCCAATGGGCTGCGGCGGCCTATGCGCGAAGTCTGGCCGGAAGCGAGCCGAGGCCGGTCCAGAACCTTCGTCAATTTGTCCCGAGACCAGACGATCGACGCGAGGCGCAAACCTCCACCGGAGCTCCTTGGCTGAAACGGGACGCGCCGCCAACCTAGTCGTACTTTTCCGCTCGTGCTTCCTTAACCCGGCGTTAGCGTCGGCGGGTTAGCGTCGGCGGCGGTTCGAGCGGAAGCTCGCCGCCGGGGGCTGCGTTCAATGCCTTTCATGTTCCGGATGCGCCTGGCGGCGCGCAGGCTGACGACGGCCCTGCTGCTTTGCTCTCCCCCCGCGCTCTGCGGCGGCTGCGCCTATGACGACGCCGCCGCCGTCACCGGCCCGATCAAGGCCTCAGCCGCCTCGACGGCGACCGACGCCGATCTGCGCGCCAAGGCGGACCAATTGAGCGCGCGCTATGACGCCGCGCCCGGCGACAAGGCCGTCTCGATCGATTTCGCCGGGCTCTTGCGCAAGCTCAAACGATACGACCAGGCCGTCGCCGTGATGCAATCGGCGGCCGTGAAGGCGCCGAAAGACCTTGACGTCCTCGGCGCCTACGGAAAGGCCCTAGCGGACGATGGGCAATTGGAGCAGGCGGCGGCCGTGCTGGCGAATTCCTACACGCCGGACTCGCCGAATTGGTCGGACATGTCCGCGCAAGCCTATGTCGCCGATCGGCTTGGCGATCACGCCGAGGCCCAACGGCTCTACCAATCGGCCCTCAAGATCGCGCCCGGGGACCCCACCGTTTTGAACAATCTCGGCCTCTCCTACGCGCTCAGCAAACAACTGAAGAAAGCCGAGGAAACCTTGCGCGAAGCGTCCGCGCAGGGCGCCGGCGACGAACGCATTCGCGCCAATCTGGCCCTTGTGCTTTCGCTGGAGGGCAAATTCGGCGAGGCCGAGAGGATTTCGCAGCAAGACATGCCGCCTACGGCGGCGGCGGCGAATGTCGCCGCGATTCGCGCCATGCTCGCGCAGCCCAATTCTTGGCGACAGATCGAGACAACGGAGATCAAGCGCGGCAAGGATCAAAAGGCCAACGCCGCCTTTGGCCGGTCTTCGCCAAATTCGTCCGGCTAATCTCAGGACGCCAAGGCGACGGGAAGCGTACTCGTTTCAACCGGGCTCATGTCGATCAGGTTGAGCCGCTCGAGCAGCTCCGGTTCTCGCGGCGCATCGAGGCGCTCGGGAACGCTTTCCTCGGCGGACGTTTCTAGAAGCCCGGCGGCGATGGCTTCAATCGCGCGGCGCGCGTCTTCGAGCGCCGCCTCTTTTTCCAGGCTCCGCAGGAAGGCGAGCAGCGCGGCGATTTCGGGTGTCGCAGCGGCCGCGCAGCGATCGACGACGCGGGCGGCGATCGACCGCAAGGCCCGGCCGCCGCCCGCCAATCGGGTTTCTTTGAGAGCCGCAAGCGCCGCCCGAAACGGCGTGAGGCAGTAGAAGGGCAGCCCGGCCCGCCTGAGGAGCGCCGCAAAACCGGCGCCCATCGGATCGCCGACCAGCGCCGTGGCCTGCCTCGTGTCGAGGCCCGACAGCTCCGCGACCGCTGCTTCGAAGAACGCTCTTTCACCCGAAATCAGCGCGCGAGCGAGGAGAGCGACGGTCAGGGCGCCTTTCGCCCGAAGATGACGGACAAGCTCCCGAGCCTGCTCGGGCCGAGCGCTGGCGGCGCGAAGGATGCTCCGCTCGGTCGCAGCGCGGATCGTCTTCTCGATCCGCGCCAAGCCGAGTTCGGAGCCGGCCGACAGCGAGGCGCTGGCCGTCGCAGCGGCTTCAATCAGATCGCAGCGAATCGAGGCCGAGGCGTCGGGCCGCTCGAAGATTGCGTTGCGGATCATCCGGTCGCCGCCGAAGCGTTCCGCGAGACGGCGCAAGACGGCGTCGGGCAGTCGAACGTGAAGATTTTTGACCAGCGTCGCTGCGACCTCCGCGCCGCCTTTGTCGGCGAGGCAGGCGGCCACGGCCGGGGGAAGATCGACGCGACGCGCGAGCGCCAATTGCACGCAGTCTTCGCCCGTCAGAGCGTATTGGGCGAGTTCGGTTTCGCTCAGCGCCCGCGTCTGCGCCAGGACGATCGACGCGATTTCCGGCCCGTCGTCCGCCAACGCGCGGACGATGTGTCTCGGCGCGTCAGGGATATCGGCGATCGCTTCGGCGAGCGCGCGCCGCACGACCGGCGAGGGATCGTCCAGAAGCGCCGCGATGCAAAGCTCCAAATCGAGATGGAGCTCCGCCGCATCGACGATGTAGCGATAGGCCCAGGCCAGAGTCACCGCGGCTTCGGCGCGCTGTTTTTCGCTGGCCGATCGCGTCCAAGCCAAAAAGCAGCGGACATTTGATGTCTCCGGATCCGATGGTCCGAACGAGCGCTTCGATACGCATGGAGACTGTACTCGAAACAAAGCCGAATTCCACGAGGGCCTTGTTCTGCCTAGCAGCAATTGATTTACCGAAAGTCACTGCCGAAGGGGCGACTCGAGCTCAAAAGTCGAACCCAATGCTTTTGCCAGGACTGTCGTCAAATGGATGGCGATCGGCGTCAAAGGACCGGCCGTGAAAATTTTAGCCAACTGATAAACGGAATGCCCTCCGTAGCATGCTACTTCCGTCTCAGCGGGGCGAAACAGCCTTCCTAGCGACCAATCGAACCGAAGAGGCGCGGCGCATGCCGAAAGTCCGTTTGAATATCGAGATCAGCCAGCACTTGGCGGACTTTCTCGACGGCTTGGCGGAATCCGAGCATACGACGCGCTCCGAAATGGTCCGCCGCGCGCTTTCGGTGCTGCAGGCGTTTCACCGGCAGAGGGAAATCGGTCGCACCCATCTCGGCTGCGTCAAAGACCCGCAACGCCTCGATGCGGAGATACTCGGCATTCTGCAGCCGGTCGCGGCGAGCGTTTCGATGCCTTCTTCGCCGAATTTTCCCAAAGCGGAGGTCGGAGCCGCTGCGGCGCCGCCCCTTCTCAAGCCGCGCGCATCTGAATCGGGTCCGCTGTCGATGGAGGCCGCGATGTCGCGCTGGTCGCCTCACTCGGGCGGGCGCGCCGACTGAAGTTTCGGGCCGAGACCGGCGCGAGGCGCCGGCCTATCCCGCCGGCTCGTTCCCGACGCTAGACGCAAAATTGTACGGGGCTCCGGCCCGCCCTGTCGCCATTCTGATCATCCCGAACTCCGCCTGCCGCGCCGCAGCAACGCCGCCGGCCTAGGAGCGGAGTCGTGGCCGCAGGCCGCCCGCCGGGATGGGCGCCGTCACGCATTTCGTCTGATCTCAGGCCTTTGGCGCGAAGAGCAGGAGACAGGACCGCGAAATAGGCGGTGAAATTCGCGCTTATGGCCTGAGGTGAGCGCAATTTCCCGCAGATGCGCATTTTCCGCCCATATTCGCATTGGCCTCAAGGTCGCGCTCCGACGGCACGGCCGGTCGCGAGCAGCGGCTGAAAACCCGCTGGCGGGACTCGCCTCGCCGCGGGCGTTCCTCAGTTCAATTTTTCGAGCGCGGAGGCGAGCGATTCGCGCTTGAGCGGGCTGGCGCTCATAGCGATGGCGAAGCCGCCGCTGAAGTGGCGCACGATCGTCCCCTCCATCCGGCCCAGCCGGTCCAGGTAGAGGACGATCCGCTCCCCGATCTTGCCCTTGACGGCGCTGACGATCGCGACGCCGCCCGCCGAGATGTCGAACGTTCGGCACGGGTATTCGCGGCCGTCGGACAGCATATAGCGGCCCCGGAGGGTCGCCGTCTTGCGCGGATCGCGTCTGCTATCCGCCCCCTTGCCGCTGCGCATCGCTCCGCTCGCCATCGTCCCGCTGCGTCGCTCCTCAACATGCCGTTCGATGAGAATTAACGAAATTCCCGGAAGCAAAGGTTAAATCGACCTCTAAATTTCCGGAGGACGGCGCATTTCAGCTGCATTGCGGCAGGCGCTTCGCGGCGCCCGCGCCCGGAACAGCCGTTGGACTGATCCGTTGAAGCCGTCGAGTTCCGGCCGCTTTTGAAAGAGATCATGTCGACGGAATTGAACCATCGAACCCATAATCGCCGCGCGCCGAACGATGAGCGCAGCGAGATGTTGACGCCCTGGCTCATCGCGGTCGCGCTAGGGCTGGCCGCTCTGGTCTTGTTCGGCTCGATCGAGCGGAATTTGCAAAGCCGCGGAGCAGTCGCCGCGGCTCAGGCGCCGCCGCATCATGTGAGCGTCGTCTGCAGACCCCAATCGGGCGCCTCGCGCCCGGACTGCGGTTCATGAGCCCAATCCGAACTCAAGCGGCGCAAATCCCGAGTTGCTCCTTGGCGATGACGAACATTCGCGTCTGAGGACTTACGGCTTCGAGCAGACGAAGAAGGAACGTTGCCCGGAAGGATCGCCGGCGGGGGTTCCGCCGGCTATCCAGTTACGATCATCACATATGATCGCCTTGTCAGGGGCGCCCTCTCCGTCCGCTGAGGGCGATCGAGCAGACGGATACTGCGGCTCTGCGGGCGTCTGGGCCGGCTTGCTCGGAGCCGCAGCGTGACTCGGCGGGCGCATAATCGAAGGGCTGGCGGGCGAGGCGGGCGCGGGCGTAGATTGGCGAAGCTCCGCCTTTTGCGGCGGAGCGGCTGGCCGTTCCCGCGGCGGTTCGGTTTCCGATTTCGAGGGACCCCCCGGCTCGATAACCGTCGGCGTCGAGGCCATCGGTCGGTCCGTCTGTGTCTTTATCTGGCTGCTGAGATACCAGCCAATCGCGCCGACAAGAACCGACAGCGCCGCGATCCGCGCGAGAGCGGATGTGAGATGCCGGCGCTTTTTCGGCCCAGCGGTTCTATTTTCGACCAGCCGCTCGGGATTAAGAGAATAGACCCGCATTGGATCAGCGATGTTTTTGAGCCGCATCAGCCCTTGATCCAGCGCCGCGATCTCCAAGCGCGCCTTGACCTGGCGGTAGGCGTCCTCTGACAGGGAAATCGCGCCGGGCTTTGCTATCCCCTCCAGGCGAGCCGCAATGTTGACCCCGTCGCCCATAATGTCGCCGTCGGGTTCCTCGACAATATCGCCGAGGTGAATGCCGATGCGAAATTGGATGCGGCGTTCCAGCGGTAGGCCAGCATTGCGTTCCGCGAGCCCGCGTTGCACCTCGATGGCGCAGCGCACCGCCTCGACCACACTGCGGAACTCGGCGAGCACGCCGTCCCCAGTTCCTTTGACTATTCGCCCCTGGTGAACCGCGACCGTTGGATCGACGAGGTCACTGCGAAGAGTGCGCAATCGAGCAAGAATTCGCTCTTCATCGGCGCCGGTCAGCCGAGAATAACCGACAACGTCCGCAATGAAGATGGCGGCCAGCCTGCGCTGAACAATGTCGGGGCGCTCGGTCATCGCGACCGAAAACCTATCACGGCCGGCCTTCTGGCGGAATTCTTACACAGGCGGCCCTTCCTCGGCCCGAACCCTTCCAAGGCTTGCCTAGTGCGGCTTGCCTGCCGGGGCGGACATCAGGTCCAAACAGACCCGGCCAACGCGCAATGCGGCCCGACGAGCGCTCTTTGCCTCCGGCGGCGATGCCCCTTAAGCTGGCCGCCAAAGCTTGAATCGCGAGGAAACCCCTTGGACCGGATCTGGCTGAAAAGCTACCCGGCCGGCGTGCCGGCCGAAATCGACGTCGCGCAATATCCGTCGCTCGTGGCGCTCCTCGACGAAGCCTTCGAAAAATATCGCGACCTGCCCGCCTATGTCTGCATGGGCGCCAAGTTGACCTATGGAGAGATCGACGATCTCTCCAGGGCCTTCGCCGCCTGGCTGCAGGGCCAAGGTTTGAAGCCGGGCGATCGCGTCGCTTTGATGATGCCCAACGTCCTCCAATATCCGGTCGCCATGGCGGCCGCGTTGCGGGCCGGCCTTATCGTCGTCAATGTCAATCCGCTCTATACAGCGCGCGAACTCGCCCATCAGCTTCAGGATTCGGGCGCGAAGGCGATCGTCATTCTCGAAAATTTCGCGGCGACGCTGGAAAACGCGCTCGCCGGCGCCGTCATCGAGCGGATCGTCGTGACCGGCGTCGGCGACCTGATGGGGTTTCCGAAGGGCATCGTCACGAATTTCGTGGTCCGGCGGATCAAGAAAATGGTCCCGGCCTATCGTCTGCCGCACGCCGTCCGCTTCAACGCGGCGATCGCCGCGGGCCGCAAGATGAGTTTCGCGCCGCCGCCGATCGGGCCGAAAGACGTCGCCGTCCTGCAATATACGGGCGGCACGACCGGAATCGCCAAGGGCGCGATGCTGCTGCACGAGACCCTCGTCGCCAATCTGCTCGCCAGCGAAGCCTGGCTGCAGCCGGCGTTGAAGCGAAAGCCGATCGAAGGCCAGATGACGATCGTCTGCGCCCTGCCCTTGTACCATGTCTTCGCGTTTATCGTGTGCGCGCTGCTCGGCATGCGAACGGGCGCGCTGAACGTTCTTATCGTCAATCCCCGCGATCTCGCGGCTCTGATCAAAGAAATTTCGAAATACAAGTTCAACTTCTTTCCGGCCGTCAATACGCTGTTCAACGCGCTCGCCAATCATCCCGATTTCGCTAAGCTCGACTTTTCCGGATTGGTCGCCTCGCAGGGCGGCGGCATGGCCGTCCAAGAAGCCGTCGCCAAGAAATGGCTCGCCGTCACCGGCTGCCCGATTGTCGAGGGGTACGGTCTCTCCGAGACGTCGGCGGGCGTCACCAACAATCCGGCGGATTCGACCGCCTTCACCGGCACGATCGGCGTGCCGCTGCCCAATGTCGAAATCCGCATCATCGACGATTCTGGCGATGACGTTCCGCTGGGCTCGCCCGGCGAGATCGCCATCAAGGGCCCGCAAGTCATGTCCGGCTATTGGGGACGTCCCGAGGAGACGGCGAAGTCCTTCACCGCCGACGGCTTCTTCAAGTCCGGCGATATCGGATTCATGGACGAACGCGGCTACATCAAGCTGGTCGACCGCAAGAAGGACATGATCCTCGTCTCCGGCTTCAATGTCTATCCGAACGAGATCGAAGACGTGGTCGCGCGCCATCCCCGCGTCGCCGAATGCGCGGCCGTCGGCGTGCCCGACCGCAGTTCCGGCGAGGCGGTGATGCTGTTCGTCGTCAAGCGCGATCCTGAACTCACCAAGGAGGCCCTCGCCGCGTACTGCGCGAGCGAGCTCACCGGGTACAAGCGGCCGCGCTATATCGAATTCCGCAAAGACCTGCCCAAGACCAATGTCGGCAAGATTTTACGTCGCGAACTGCGCGACGAAGCCGCCAAAGCGTTGCAGCAGAACGCGCCGAGCGAGGCGTCGGCGGCTTAGCCTCCGCCGCTCCCCTTGCCGCCGGTCTTGCCCATCCCGGCGTAATTCATCATGTTCTTGAACATTGTTTGGAACTGATCGGGCGCGAAGGCCATCCATGTGCGCAGGACCGATTCCGGCGAGAGGCCGTCGAGTTGCGCCAAGATGCGCTTTTCGACCTCCTCCATGACCTTCGCTTGCATCGGCCGCACGTCCGGCAGGCCGAAGAATTCGCGCGCCTCGGCCGGCGTCAAATCGCAATCGAAGGTGATTTTCATCTTTTTGGCGCTCCATCGCGCTTTTGGCGCCGCGGCGGGTCGCCTCGAGCGGTGAGAGAACGAAGCTTGATCGGGTCTTGATCGTCCCGTCAAGCGCCCGGCGGCTCCGCCTCCCAGAGACCTGGATAGCGTCGAACGAATCCATTCGGCGCGAGCTCCAGCAGGCCTTCATAACCGAGTTCGGGCGCGCAATAGTAAAACGCGCCCTCGCTGCGCCGCTCGTAAATCTGCTCGAGCGCGGTCAGCGCGCCGGTTTCGACATTGAGCCAAGCTGCTGGCAGCCGGACGGCCTTCCCGATCGGGAGGTCGGCGCGCTTGATCTGCAACAGATTGGTCGCCGGCGTGAAGCTCAGGTCGAGATCCTCAACGTGGTCGAGCCCCGCGACCGCTTCCCCGTCGAGACGCCATCGCCCCTCTTCGCGCGCGACGAAATGCTCGACCGGCCGCTCGCCGATCGCGCCATGGACGCGGCCGGACGCGGTTTTCCAGCCTGCGTCGCAGCTCACGCGGTAAGAAAGATTGGCGGGCTCGCCGCCCAAAAGAAAGACGGCGGTCCCTTCCAAGCGCCAACCAAACCCGTCCCGTTCGACGCGACAGGCGTCGTGACCAGGCGCGTCCAGCCGTCGCCACAGTATGGAGGCTACGATCATCGCCAGTCGCCTCGCTCGTTGCCGACAAGCGCTCCTGTCGGTCAGTGACTCCGCTTCGGCGCGAATTGTCCGGCCAGGGCGAAATAGAGTGGATAGGGCAAAAGGTTCAGCGCCTTCGCCGGCCAGGACAAGCGCCGCGGAAAAGTGATCTCGAAGCCCGCCGTCTCGAAGCCGTCGCAGATGCGTCGGCTGGCCGCCTCGCATTCCATGAGAAACGGCATGGCAAAGCGGTTGCCGTCGGTCAGCGGCGTGCGCACGAAGCCCGGCGTCACCAGTTGGATGACGACGCCCTGCCGATCAGCGGAAAATTTGAGGCTCTCGGCCAGATGGATCGCCGCGGCTTTGCTCGCGCCGTAAGCCGGCGGCGCCGGCAAGCCGCCGAAGCCGGCGATCGAGGCGTTGACGGCGATTTGGCCCTTGCCCCGCGGCCGCATCGCGTTAAGCGCGGCGCTGAGGCAATTGGCCAAGCCGAACACGTTGACCTCGAATACTTCTCGGAAAGCGGCGCCGCCGAGATCGCCGGGCCGATCGGCCACAGAGATGCCGGCATTGAGGAAGGCGAGCGCAATTGGCCGCAGCCGCGTCTCGATCTCTGGAACGAGCCGGCCGACGGCGCCGCGATCGGTGACGTCGAGCGGAGCGGGTTCGATGCGCCCTTTGAAGCCCGCGGCCTCTTCAGCCAGTTCGGCCAAAGCGTCGGCGCGGCGCGCGCTTGCGGCCACGATATAGCCGCGCCGCGCCAGTTCGAGGGCGACGGCCCGGCCGATGCCCGAGCTTGCGCCCGTGACCCAAGCGATTCCGTCGACCGGTTTGGCGCGGTAGGTCATTCGACCTTCTCCCCTCAAATCTCTGGACAATACAAGGGCGGCCGCGGCGGCCGCACGCAATTCCCTCTGACTGTCCGCTGCTGGCGCGGCTTGACGGGCGCGGCGAGGCAACGCAAGAGTTGACCAGAAGCCGGCCGCCCGCGCCGCTGAAAGCCTCCTCATGCCCGCCGTCACGCTGATCGACAATTACGATAGCTTCACCTTCAATCTCGTCCATTACCTGGGCGCTCTCGGCGCCGAGGTGACGGTGTGGCGCAACGACGCGATCTCGGTCGGGGACATCATGGCCGGGAAGCCTGACGCGATCGTCTTGTCGCCCGGCCCATGCACGCCGAATGAAGCCGGCGTCTGCCTCGATCTCATTCGCGAGGCGAGCGCGACGACGCCGATCCTCGGCGTCTGCCTCGGCCACCAGGCGATCGGCCAGGCCTTCGGCGCCAAAATCGTTCGCGCCCCCTTGCCGATGCACGGCAAGCTGTCGCGCGTCTTGCATAACGGGCGCGGCGTCTTTCGCGGCGTGAACGGCTCGTTTCTCGCGACGCGTTATCATTCGCTAATCATCGACCGCAAGACTGCGCCGCCCGAACTCGAAATCACCGCCGAGACCGAAGACGGCCTGATCATGGGCGTTTCGCATCGAACGGCGCCCGTGCACGGCGTGCAGTTTCACCCCGAAAGCATTCTTTCCGAGCATGGCCGAGTGATCTTGAGGAATTTTCTCGATCTCGCCGGCGCGTTCAACGCCGCCTGCGCCGCCTAGAAAACCGAGAGGGGAATGGAAGCTTTCAAGCCGCTTATCGCCAAGGTCGCGACCGGCGCAGCGCTGACGCGCGCCGAAGCGGTCGCGGCCTTCGACGCCATGCTGTCGGGCGAGGTGACGCCTGCGCAAATGGGCGGCTTTCTCATGGCCTTGCGCACGCGCGGCGAGAGCGTCGAGGAAATTACCGGCGCAGTCGAAGCGATGCGGGCCAAGATGCTGCGCGTCGATGCGCCGGAAGACGCCGTCGACGTCGTCGGCACAGGCGGCGACAATTCCGGCTCGTACAATGTCTCGACCCTCGCCGCCTTGATCGTCGCCGCCTGCGGCGTTCCGGTCGCCAAGCACGGCAACCGCGCTTTATCGTCGCGGTCGGGCGCCGCCGACACGCTCGCTATGCTCGGCGTGAAAGTCGGCCTGCCGCCGGAAGCGGTCGAGCGCTGCATTCAAGAGGCGGGCGTCGGCTTCATGATGGCGCCGGCCCATCACGCCGCCATGCGCCATGTCGGCCCGGCCCGCGTCGAACTCGGCACGCGGACGATCTTCAACCTGCTGGGCCCGCTCTCCAACCCGGCCGGCGTCAAACGCCAGCTGATCGGCGTCTTCTCCGCCGCCTGGCTCGAGCCGATGGCCGAGGTCCTGCGCAACCTGGGCTCGGAGCGCGTCTGGATCGTCCATGGCGGCGACGGTCTCGATGAAATGACCACGGCGGCGGCGACGAAGATCGTCGAACTGGCGGACGGCGTCATTCGCTCGTTCGAAATCACGCCGGAGGAGGTCGGCTTGAAGCGCGCGCACGCCCCCGATTTGAAAGGCGGCGACGCCGCCCACAATGCCGCGGCGCTCGTCGCCGTCTTGGAAGGCGCCAGGAATCCCTATCGCGACATCGCCCTCTTGAACGCCGCCGGGGCGCTTGTCGTCGCTCAAAGGGCGCGCGATCTTAAGGACGGGATCGCGATGGCCGCGAAAGCGCTCGATTCCGGCGCGGCGCGCGCTACGCTCGCGAAACTCGTCGCCGTGTCGAATGCGTGACAGGACTGGGCAGCTTTAGGGAGCCGCGGTGTCCGACATTCTTCAGAAGATCGAGACGTACAAGCGGCGTGAAATCGCCGAGGCCAAAGTGCGCGTGCCGCGCGCGACGTTGGAGCGAGAGATCAACAGCCAAAGCCCGCCGCGCGGCTTCATCAAGGCGATCGAGCGCGAGATCGCCGCGGGCCGTTTCGCGCTGATCGCCGAAATCAAGAAAGCGAGCCCGTCGAAGGGGCTGATCCGCGAACATTTCGATCCGCCAGCCCTCGCCAAAGCCTATCAACAAGGCGGGGCGGCGTGCTTGTCGGTGCTTACCGACGGGCCGTCTTTTCAGGGCAAGGCCGAGTATCTGATGAAGGCGCGCGGCGCGACGCGCCTGCCCGTGCTTCGCAAGGATTTCCTGTTCGACTCCTATCAGGTGCTTGAGGCCCGCGCCTGGGGCGCCGATTGTATCTTGATCATTATGGCCTGCGTCGACGACGAATGCGCGCGGACGTTGAACAAGACCGCCCATGATCTCGGCCTTGACGTCCTGGTCGAAGTGCACGACGAGCGCGAGCTCGATCGCGCGCTGGCGCTCGAGGCGCGCCTGATCGGCATTAACAATCGCGACCTGCGCACGTTCGATACTTCGCTCGAAGTGGCCGAGACATTGGCGCCGCTCGTTCCCAAGGATCGCCTGCTCGTCGCCGAGAGCGGCATCTGGAAGCACGGCGATTGCCGTCGCCTCGCCGAATTCGGCATCGAAACTTTCCTGGTCGGGGAGGCGTTGATGCGCCAGGCCGACGTCGGCGCGGCGACGCGCGCGCTTTTGACGGGCGACGAAGTCGAATTGAAAAAGGCGCGCCATTGACGAATTTGACCCATATCGCCGCTTCCGGCGAAGCGCATATGGTCGATGTTTCGGCGAAGCATGAAACCGAGCGCGTCGCGATCGCGGAAGGCCGCGTCGCGATGAGGCAAGAGACGTTGCGCCTCATTCTCGAGGGCGACGCCAAGAAGGGCGACGTCCTGGGCGCGGCGCGCATCGCCGGGATCATGGCCGCGAAGAAAACGCACGAACTGATCCCGCTTTGCCATCCGCTTCTGCTGACCAATGTCGCCGTCGATGCGGTTCCCGACGAGGCCCTGCCCGGCCTTATCGTGCGCGCGACGGCCAAGACGCGCGGCCAGACCGGCGTCGAGATGGAGGCCTTGACCGCGGTCTCGATCGCGTGCCTCACGATTTACGACATGGCGAAGGCGGTCGATCGCTCCATGCGGATCGAAGGCGTGCGGCTGCTCGAAAAGAGCGGCGGAAAATCCGGCGATTGGCGCGCGCCGAGTAAGGCGCCATGAACGCCGGCGGCCTCATTTCGGTCGAGGAGGCGCTCGCGCGCGTTCTCGCCTCGGTCACGGCGCCGCTGCTCGGCGAACAGGTCGCCCTCGAAAACGCGCTCGGCAGGACCTTGGCGGAAGACCTTCGCGCATTACGCACCCAGCCGCCTTTCGCCAATTCGGCGATGGACGGCTATGCGCTGGCCGCGGCCGATACGGCGCCCGTCCCGGCGCGGCTGAAAGTGATCGGCGAATCCGCCGCTGGCCGCGCCTTCGAGGGCCGGATCAAATCCGGCGAGGCGATCCGCATCTTCACCGGCGCGCCGATGCCGGACGGCGCCGACGCGGTGGTGATCCAGGAGCATGCGATACGCGACGGCGACGAGCTCGTCGTCAACGCGCGCGAAGTCCCGGGCCGCAACGTGCGGCGGGCGGGAATCGATTTCCGTGAAGGCGAGCCGCTGCTCGCCGCCGGCCGGAGGCTCACGCCGCGCGACGTCGCCCTCGCCGCCGCGGCCAATCACGCCGCGCTCAGCGTGCGCCGCCGCCCGCGCGTCGCGATCCTCGCGACGGGCGACGAACTCGTTCGGCCCGGCGCGGCGCGCGGTCCCGCGCAAATCGTCGCCTCGAACAATTATGCGGTCGCGGGCGTGGTGGCGACCGTCGGCGGCGAGGCCGTCGATCTCGGCATCGCCGCCGACGACAAGGAAGCGCTCGCCCAGAGCTTTGTTCGCGCGATGGAGATGAAAGCCGACGTCCTGGTGACGCTCGGCGGAGCGTCGGTCGGCGATTACGATCTTGTCCAACAGGCGCTGATCGAGTCCGGGCTGGAACTCGGCTTCTGGCGCATCGCCATGCGCCCAGGCAAGCCGCTGATGCAGGGCCGGCTCGGCGAGATGAAAGTGCTCGGCCTGCCGGGCAATCCGGTTTCGTCCGTGGTCTGCGCGATTCTATTCCTGCGCCCGCTCTTGCTTGCGCTGCTCGGCGATCCGAACGCCGCGGCCGACATGAGCGAGCCGGCGCGGCTCGGCGCGGATGTCGGCGAGAACGATCTGCGGCAGGATTATCTCCGCGCGACCCTCGCCGAGGAGGACGGCGCCTGGCGCGCGACGCCGGTCGAAAGCCAGGATTCCTCGCTAGTCAAATTGCTCGCCAAGAGCCAATGCCTGATCATCCGCAAACCGCATGCGCCCGCGGCAAGGCGCGGCGAGGAATGCAGAATCATAAAGCTCGATGCGCTGGGGCTCTAACGAGGACGGTCCGGCATACCCGCTAGTTTAAGGGCCTCAAGAAGATCGGCTCGGTTGGTTGCCGATTTTTGAGGAAATTGCTCGACGTCGACCAAGGAGCCTTGGGGAAATTGGGTCAGGTACATGCGAACTGCCGCTTGAGCTTGGGCGATCCTGCCGAGGCGAACAAGACTTGCGATCGCCCAATGATGACCGCGGAACCAGTCCTTTCTTCGCTCGACCGATTTCTGCGCCCACTCCAAAGCCGCCTCAAATTGTCCTAACATGTAGTTAGCTTCCGCCAGCGAGGTGAAGCGGAAGAAATTGCTCGGATCGCGTGGATTAGACCGAATGCTGATTTCACAGGCCTCGATGCTTCCCTTCGCATCCCCGGCGATCGCGAGCACGGACCCTAAGATCCCCCACGCAAGCGAGTAATTTGGGTTCAATTCAAGCGCTCGCCGAAGCGCCGCTATGGCTTGATCAGTTTCGCCAAACCACCCGCAAACCGTACCGAAAGCCATGTGGCAGAATTCATTTCGTTCATCGAGGGCGATCGCCTTGGACGCCAAATCTTGCGCCCGGCGTTGCTCCTCATCGATCGAGGGGCTGCGCCTTATCAAAGCGAGGTTATGCAGGGCGAAAGACAGATAAGCGTGCGCCAGCGCGCTTTTGGGATCAAGCTCAATGGCCTGTTTAGCCAGTCGCGCCGCATCCTCCAAAGAGATAACGTCGAGTTTGTAGATGCTTCTGAGCGCTCGCTTGAGCAGACTCCAAACATCCAGGCGATCTCGGCTGACGACGTCGCCTTCAAAGAGATCAACCTCGTGTTGAACCGACGCAACGACGGCGCGCGTAACATCGTCTTGAATTTCGAAAATGTCGTCGAGCGGTCGGTCGTATTTTTCAGCCCAGATATGTCGCCCGTTTTCGGCGTCGACCAATTGGCTCGTCACCCGGATGCGATTGCCCGATTTTCTGACGCTCCCCTCTAGGACGTACCTCGTGCCTAACTCCCGACCAACTTGCCTGACGCTGACCGAGCGGCCCTTGTAAGTGAACGTTGAGTTTCTGGCGATCACAAAAAGAGAATGGATGCGAGATAATGCCGTTATGATGTCCTCAGAGAGCCCATCAGCAAAATGCTCTTGCTCAGGATCGCTGCTCATGTTCTGGAAAGGTAAGACGGCGATCGACGGCTTGTCAGGAATTGGCAAGGTCGCTTCTGGCAACGCCGATTGGCCGTCAAGGTGTACACAATATGCCCTTATCGGCCGCGCGATATTTTTCAGATGTTGCTCACCGATATCCTCGAAAATGACCCCTAGATCCTCCCGAATCTGATCGCGAATCGCAGCTGAAAGACAAATTCCACCTCGCGGAGCCAGTGGCTCCAATCGAGCAGCGATATTGACCCCGTCGCCAGAGACGTCTCCGCCGTCGCTGATGATGTCGCCAATATTCACCCCAATGCGCAGGTGAAGCCGTTCGGCGTCATTCTTGGTCGCCTCTCTCGAGAAATTCGCACGTTGAATTGCGATGCCGCATCGAAGAGCGGCGGTGGCGCTCGAGAATTCAGCCAGAAAGCCGTCGCCGGTCGTCTTAATCACGCGACCGCCGAATTCGGCGACTTGCGGATAGACGATGTCCTCGCGGAACGAACGGACGCGCGCAAAGGTGCCAGACTCATCGCGCTCCATCAGCGCGCTATAGCCGGCAATGTCCGCCAGCATGATGGCGGCAAGCCTGCGTTCGGTTGCGGCCAAGCTCGATCCCCGCGACGCGCCCCGCACCAAATAGCTTTCGGGTCGTCGCCGTATCGCAGGTTAATCGCTATTCAAACCGGGGGGAAGCGGCTGACCGCCCTCCATTCCCGTCAAATGAGCGCCACGTCTCGCATGAGTAGAATGTGGGAATTTTGCCTAATATCGCTGCCGGAAACAGTCCGGCGCCTCCTGGCTAGCTGTGGCGATCTGACATTTTCGAAGAGCCGCCAAGCGCAGTTTTTTCAGCGCCCCTCGGAGCTTTCGGCGCGGTGGGCGGCGACGCCGCCCGAATAACGGATCACGCCAATTTCCGTGATCTCAGCGCTTAGAGGGCTCCCCAGTCTGCTGTCGATAGATGTAGGTCGCTCGGACGACGAAGATCAAGAGCACGACCAAGGACGGCCATTGAAACCAGAAATGGCCGCCCCAGGAGAACAGGTTGATGGCGCCGAAGAACGCAACGATCGCGCCGGCCCGGACCGCGCTCATGACCAGTTGCTGCCGCCTCTTCTGCGGCGCATCTTTCTGATTGCCCTTAACGTCGAAAGACGCGCTGGCGGCGCCGATTACGGCGCTGTAGACAGGCACTTCGGCGTCGATGTTCTTCAGCCGCTGAGGACCCAGGAAATTGAAGCTCAGGCTGAGCTTGTTCTTTACCTGATCGAATACCGTACCAGAAATTAAGACGCCGCCGGGATCCGCCATGGATTGGAGCCGCGCGGCGATGTTGACGTCGTCGCCGAATATGTCGTCCCGCTCGACGATCACGTCGCCGAGATTGACGCCGATGCGAAACCACATCTGCCGGTCCGGCTCGAGTTTCTGATTGCGCTCGGCAAGCTGGCGCTGGACCTCGACGGCCGCCTGCACCGCCATGACGGAGCTCGGGAACTCCGCGAGCATGCTGTCGCCCGCGGCGCTCACCACCCGCCCGCGATACTGGGCGATCAGCTTGGCCATGACGTCCTTATAATCGTTAAGCAGCGCCAGCGTCCCGGCCTCGTCCGACCCCATCAGGCGGCTGTAGCCGTAGACGTCGGCGGAGAGAATATTGGTCAGCCTGCGTTCGATCCCTGTGCTCATGCCTGATGCTGCTTTGGACGATGCTGGGGCGGTCATGACTTTTCGCTGGCCCTAGAAATCATGGACTGAAATGCTGCGGTCCCAAGCGCTCGCAGGCGGCCGGCGATAACTTTTAACTCTTCTCGCACGAACAACATTCTGCTCTGCGCTCCGAACGGAGCGCGGAGCAGAACGCCAAAGGTAATCGATCGGCTTGGAGGCTGGCAACGCCGGAAAGACTCTTCGACGCCTCTCCGAACAAGCGCAAGGTCCAGCCGGCCGGTCGGCTTCCGGTCTTTCCAGCGCTGTGAGACCGGCTCCTCGCCGGCGAAAGCTTAGCCGGCGCCAGCGGCTCAAGTCATGAAAGCCGCCACTTTCGCACGACGCCGCAATTTGCTCTAACATCGAAAGGGAAACGCCTGAAGGGACCGCATAGACGGCCGCTCGATTCCGGAGCGATTTTAAAATGATCGAAGAGCCGCCGCTTCTCACCGTCGCGCGCAACATCGAGCGGCCGAGCGCGGCCGAGATCGAAGCCTTTCGGGGCGTTCCCTTGAGCTTTCTCTGCGATGCGATGGGCGGCGACGGCGCGCTGGACTGGCGGATCAAACCGATTTCTGGAACTTCGCTGCTTGGCGTCGCGCTCACCTGCCAATGCGGCCCGGCCGACGTGTTGCCTCTGACGACCGCCGTCGCGATGTGCCAGCCGGGCGACGTCCTCGTCGTCGCGACGGGCGGCCATGCCGGAACCGCAGTCGTCGGCGATCTCTTGCTGGGCGTGGCCAAGAATCGCGGCGCGGCCGGTTTCGTCACCGACGGGCTGATCCGCGACCGCGCCGACGTCGAGGCCTTGCTGCTTCCGGTCTACGCGATGGGCGTGACGCCGAATTCGCCCCATCTCAAGGGGCCAGGCTCGATCGGCCTGCCGATCGTCTGCGGCGGCCGCACGATCGCGTCCGGCGACCTTATCCTCGGCGATCGCGACGGCGTTGCTGTCGTGCCGCGCGACGGCGTCGCCGAGACGCTGAACAATCTCGAGCGCGTGAGAGCGGCCGAAGCCAAAGCCTCCGCCGCCGTGCGCGCCGGTTCAAGGAACGTGGAAGACATTGTCCCGCTCACGCCCAAAGAGCGCATAAGATGGGTTTAGCTCGCCCTTCTCCCTGCGTAGCGGCGGGGAGACGGGCGGCTCGAAAAATCAGCACGACCAGGAAGCGCCATGATCGACTTTCCCATCATCGATTCTCACATCCATCTGCTCGATCAAAAGCGCTTTGGCTATTCGTGGGCCGCCGGCGCGCCGAAGCTCAACCGCGACTGGACAGCGGATGACCTCGCCGCTTAC
The DNA here is from genome assembly GCA_021325385.1 of Alphaproteobacteria bacterium. Classification (GTDB taxonomy): domain Bacteria; phylum Pseudomonadota; class Alphaproteobacteria; order Rhizobiales; family Beijerinckiaceae; genus Roseiarcus. The sequence goes on along the minus strand of JAJPHH010000032.1, from coordinate 112,598 downwards.
GCCAAGCCGTACCAGGTGGAAGGCTTCGTCTTCGTCGAGGTCGACGTCGACATGCCGCAATATCTCGACGAGGCGGAATGGATTGAAAGCCTCGCGATCAAGGACAATCGCGTCAAAGGCTGCGTCGCCTGCCTGCCGCTCGAAAAAGGCAAGGCGATCGAGCCGGACATGACGAAGATCGCGAAGCTCTCCGTCGTTCGCGGCGTCCGCCGTCTCATCCAGAATCAGCCCGATCCGGATTTCGTGCTCAGGCCCGACTTCCTCGACGCGCTCAGGCTTCTGCCGAAATACAATCTCCTCTTCGACATTTGCATCTACCATCATCAATTGCCGAATACGCTGGAGATGGTTCGCCGCAGCCCGGAAGTCTCGTTCGTGCTTGACCATATCGGCAAGCCGGGAATCAAAGCGGGGTTGGTCGAGCCTTGGCGACGGCTGGTCAAGGAAATGGCCGGCCTGCCCAATGTCGTCTGCAAGCTTTCGGGCGTTGCGACCGAGGCCGATCACGCAGCCTGGACGCGCGATCAGCTTCGCCCCTATATCGACCACGTGATCGAGAGTTTCGGCGTCGATCGCGTGATGTTCGGCGGCGATTGGCCGGTGTCGGAGCTCGCCGGGACCTATCGGCAATGGGTCGAAGTCGTCGATTGGGCGACGAGCGGCATGAGCGCCGTCGAAAAGCGCAAGCTGTTCCGCGACAACGCGATCAAGACTTATCGGCTGAGCGTCTGATGGACGCGGCCGCGCTCCGGCGCCGCTTCTATAGCATCCGCGCGTTGCGCGAAGCGGCGCGCGCGCGGCTGCCGCGCATGGTCTTCGACATGGTCGACGGCGCGGCGGGCGACGAAATCACCATGCGCCGCAACGAGGCGGCGCTCGCCGAGATCGAGTTCGTACCTAAGCTTCTGAGTGGCGCGGCGCGGCGCGATCAAACCGTCGAACTGCTCGGCGTGAAGCTCCCCTCGCCGATTATCGTCGGACCGACCGGACTGGCCGGGCTGCTCTGGCCGCATGCGGAAATCGCGACCGCGCGGGCCGCGGCGAGATTCGGCACGATCTACACGACGAGCCACGCTTCGACCTCGACCATCGAAGAAATCGGCGCGGCCTCTTCGGGGCCGAAATGGATGCAGGTCTTCCTGTTCAAGGACCGCGGCGTCACCGCCGAATTCGCCGAGCGCGCCAAGGCGGCCGGCTATCGCGGCCTCGTCCTCACCGTCGACAATCAGGTGACCGCGGGGCGCGACCGCGATCTCAAGAACAACATGGCCTTTCCGCTTCGCCTGACGGCGCGCAACGCGCTCGACCTGTTGAGCCGTCCGGGCTGGCTCTGGCGGATGCGGCGAACGCCGCTGCCGACCGCGGTGAATTACGGCGAGAGGATGAAGATAGGCGCTTTCGGCGCGCTGATGGCCGAGCAACTCGATCCGGCCGTCTGCTGGCGCGACGTCGAGTGGCTGCGCGGGATTTGGGAGGGGCCGCTCGTGATCAAGGGCCTGCTGCATCCGGATGAAGCGGTCGGCGCGCAGCAGCGCGGCGCGGACGCGATCGTCGTCTCCAATCATGGGGGGCGTCAGCTCGACGGCGCGATCGCGTCGATCGCGGCCTTGCCGGCGGTGGTCGAGGCGGTCGGCGACAAGCTGCCCGTGCTGATCGACGGCGGCTTTCGCCGCGGAATCGACGTGCTCAAAGCTCTGGCGCTCGGCGCCCGCGCCGTGCTCCTCGGCCGGCCGCATCTTTGGGGCGTCGCCTGCGCCGGGGAGGACGGCGCGTATTGGGCCCTGGATCTGTTCCGCCGCGAGATCGATCGCGCGATGGCGCTGGGCGGATGGGATACGCTCCAGGCGCTTGATCGCCATGTACTAAGTCTGCCGCCGCTCCCCTTCTCCGCCGATTGCCGGGCGAAGGGACGCCGCGATTAGAAACGCCCGCCGCGAATCCGGCATCGGCAGGCCGCGCGGGCCGAAAAGGTCGCGATCGAGGAAATAGCCCGTCGTCCGGAACGCGTCCGCTATATCGATCGCCGGCGGCGCCGCGCGGTCTTCGCCGCGCAGGAAAGCCGGCAGCGGCAGCAGCTTGTCGCGCCAAGGCGCGCCGGCCGCGGCGCTGACCGCACGGCCTGATTTCGGCGAGACATAGATCAGGTCGTCGCGGACGCCGGAGGCGGCGCAGGTCTCGAGATCGAGACCAAAGCCGCATTCGGCGAGAATCCGGGCCTCGAATCGCGCGACCAAGACCGGCGCGACGTCAGGCGCGTCGAGATGATCGACGATCACCGTCAGCGCTTCGTGCAAGGCTTCGTGCGGATCGCGCTCGGGCAAGAGCCGCACCAATGCGCCAAGGTACGAAAGCCCGTGCAGCGCGAGCGCGCTGCCGATCAACCGTCCCGCCCTCAAAGCGAGCGGCTCCACAGCGAGATAGCCGAGATGCTCGTCGAGCCGCGCCCGCCAGACGAGAAGCAGCGAATTGCCAGGCTGGAGCAGGCTCTGGAAGCGGGCCGAGCGACCGCCGCGCACGAGACCGAGATGGCGGCCATGGCCGCGCGTCAAAAGCTCGGCGATGACCGAGGTCTCGCCGTATTTCTTGACGCCGAGGACGACGCCTTCGTCGCGCCATTCCATCGCGCCCCTACCCCGCCGCGCCGCCCGGCGCGAGCGGATCGTTCTGCAACAGGATCGGCTGGCCATGCGGGGTGGCGCGCGTCGCGCGGTCCCAGGCGTCGCGCCGCGCCGCAAGTTCGACCGGATCGGCCAATTTCTTTTCGGCGACGAGCCGTTCGAGCGCCGCGACCCAATGCTGGAAATAGCTCCGCCCTTCGGTCGTCGGGCGATGGATCTCGTCAGCCAGCGCGCGCGTCCATTCCGCCCAAGCGAAGACGCCGCGCTCGTTCAAGAGAACCGCCAGCGCGAACGCCTCGGCCTCCCACGGCGCTCCGAAAGCGGGCGCGTCCGCTTGTGCGCTTTGCAGCGGCGCGTCAGGCCGGGTCAAGATAGCTCTCCCATGCGTCGATCGAGACTTGGAGTTTCCCGTCCGCGCCGCCGCCCCACAATTCGCGCCCAGAAAACTCGACAGTATAGAGCCATTCGGGCGCTTCGCCGCGCCCCGCCGCCGCCGAGTCCGGCAGAACGAAGCCGCCGCGAACAGCTTCGATGCGGCCGATCTTGCCGAAGGCGTAGCGCGGCAGCCGCGTATGCCCGGTCGTGTAAAGTACTTTCGTTCTCACCCGATCGCCGGCCTGAAAACGCGCCGGATTGGCGAGCGGCCGATCGGCGGGCCCGCCTCTCGCCAGCGCCGCGGCGACGTCCGCCGCCTTGAGGGCGCGGCCGACCACTTTCGGCGGGGTCGAAGCGCGCCCGGCGGCGATCTCTTCGGCCGTCATGAGGCCCTTGGCGAGCAGCAGCGTCTCCAGGCCCTTGAGCCAGAGCTCGTAATAACTCGACGAGAGATAGTCCGTCGGCGGCCGCGCCTCGCGGGCGTGGCGGGAGGCGTCGATATTCCATTGACCCAAGGCGCCTGACGCGAGGGTCAGCGCGAAAGCGCGACGCTCCCATTCCGAATGAAAGATCGGCTCGTCCGCCTCGGCCTCGATCCGGCCAAATCCCATGACGCCGCCAAGGTCCTGTCCGCCGATCATTCAGAACGCCTCCGGGCGCAGAGGCAGGCCTGCGCCGATCATGGAATCACGGGTGACCAAGCGCTCCAGACGCTCCGCCGGCCAGCCTTCCGTTCCCGCCGGCCGCATCGGAATGACGAGATAACGGATCTCCGCCGTCGAATCCCAGACTCGAATGGCGACGCTGGCCGGCAGCTCGACCCCGAATTCGGCGAGCACGCCGCGCGGATCGCGCACCGCGCGCGAGCGGTAGGGCGGCGATTTGTACCAGACCGGCGGCAGGCCGAGAACGGGCCAGGGATAGCAGGAGCACAAAGTGCAGACGACGAGATTATGGGTCTCGGCCGTGTTCTCGATCGCGACCATATGTTCGCCTTGCCGGCCGGCGAAACCGAGCGAAGCGATGGCCGCGGTCGCATCGCGCCGAAGCCAATCAAGGAAATCCGGCTCGGTCCACGCCTTCGCGACGACCTTGGCGCCGTTGCGCGGGCCGACTCGCGTCTCATAGGTCTCGATCAGCGCGTCGAGCGCCGCCGGATCGACATAGCCTTTTTCGACAAGCAGCGATTCAAGCGCCTTGACCCGTAGGGCCATGTCTTCGCCCGGCGCCCGTTGCTCGTGCTCGTCCTCGTGGTGATCGTGCATGGCTCCGCCTCGTTCCGCGCCGGCGGCATCATAGCGCAAAGGCGGTCCGCTTGCGCGCGCCGCCGGATTCTGGCTCAGACCACCGCCTCGATTTCGCGCTCCACCGCTTCCGCCGGAGCGCGCGAGCGCTTCATCAGAAATTTGCCCGACCAATTGCCGGAAATCCTCCAGCGGCCCTCGATCTCAGTCGCCTCGGCGTCGATCTGACCTTCATAGAAGATGGGCCGGCGATGCGGCTTGCCGCTCTCATAGGCCTTGACGAATTGGACCGCCGCGCCGCTCCGGCTCCCCTGCGCCGAAGCGAACAGCATGGGACCGCCGGCGGACCATTGTTCGTGAACGGTCCCGCTGATCGCGCCGCCGCTATCGATCAAGGTTGCGATGAACGACACGCTTGGCCGCAGACCGAGCGGATAGGAATAAAAGCCGCTCCATACGCCGGTCAGATTTTGCGCGTCCATGCCACGGTCCCTGCTCGACCCACGGCGATTTAGGCTTTGATTCCTAATTTTTCGCCATCCATTTCGGCGGCGGAACCTTCGCCAGCATCAAGGCCAATCCCCCCGCCGTCAACGCGCCGACCAGACCCGCGACGCCCGGCCAGCCGCCTCGCGCATAGAAGACGCCGCCTGCCGTGCCGACCACGCTCGAGCCAAGATAGTAGAACAAAAGATAGAGTGAGGCCGCCTGGGCCTTGGCTTTTTCGGCGCGCAAGCCCACCCCAGCTCGAGGCGATCGAATGGGCGTCGAAAAAGCCGATCGTGATCAACCCGACCCCGGCGATGATCAGCGGAAGAGTCTCGGCGAGCGTCGCGGCGAGGCCGGCAAGCATGAGCGCGCCATCGCGCTCCATAGGACGCGGCGGCGGCCGATCCTGCCCGCCAGATCGCCCATCATCGCCGAACTGAGGCCGCCGAGAAGGTAGAGCAGGAAGATCAGGCCGACCTCGGTCTGGCTCAAGGAGAAGGGCGGCTCGAGCAGGCGGAAGCCGATATAGTTGTAGACCGTCACGAAACAGCCCATCAGCAGAAAACTGATCAGAAAGAGAAGGCGCAACCCCGGATCGGCGAAATGGCCGATCAACGAGCGCGTCAGCGCCAAGATGCGGCCGCACCGGCGAGAAGGCGCGAGAAGCGGGCAAGGATTTCGCGAAGAGGACGACGCTCAGGAGCCCGACGCCGCCGATCAAGGCGAAGCCGTCGCGCCAGCCGCCGTGATCGGCGGAAACCGCGCCGACCAAACGGCCGGCAAGCCCGCCAACCGTGTTGCTGGCGATGTAAAGGCCCATGGCGAGGCCCATCGCATTGGCCGCCATTTTCGGCGAGATAGGCCATGGCCACGGCTGGTAGGCCGACAGAGCGAGTCCGGTCAAGGCGCGCAGCGCGACGAGCTGACCCCAATCACGGGCGAACGCGGCGAGGATCGTGATCGTCGAGGACGCGGCGAGCGAGGCGACCATCACGCGTTTGCGACCAAACGCGTCGGAAATCGTGCCGGCGATCAGCAGCGCGAAGGCGAGCGTTCCGGTGGTCGCCGAAAGCGCCAAGCTGCTGGTCGCCGGTGAGACGGAAAATTCGCGCGCTAAAGCCGGCAGGAGCGGCTGCGCGCTATAGAGGAGCGCGAAAGTCGAAAACCCGCCGCTGAACAGCGCGGCCATGGTGCGGACGAAATCGCGCCCGCCGCGGGCGATGCCGCCTAAGCGCTGAGGGTGAGGTTGATTGCCGAAACTCGTCGACACCGGACAGTTCGCTGTTTGGCGAATCGCGCGCTTCGCGTCTTTTATCTTGGAAGACAACGAAGCGCGCCCAAAGAGCGCGAACGGATAGGATTCGCTCCCGTCAATTCTTCGGGAATTCAAGCCCCATCGCGCGGTAGCGCTCCGGATCCTCGGCCCAGTTCTCACGCACCTTGACGAACAGAAAGAGATGCACCGGCGCCTCGTTGGCGTCCGCGATATCCTTGCGCGCGGCTTGGCCGATCGCCTTGATTGTCCGGCCGCCCTCGCCGAGCACGATCTTGCGATGCGATTCGCGCGTCACGTAGATCGTCTGCTCGATTCGCGCCGAGCCGTCGGGCAGCTCTTTCCATTGGTCCGTCTCGACCGTCGCCTGATAGGGCAATTCGTCGTGCAGCCGCTCGAACAGCTTTTCGCGCGTGATTTCCGCGGCGAGCATGCGGAGGTCTCCGCCGGAAATCTGGTCTTCCGGATAGAGCCACGGGCCAGGTTTCATCTTGAGAGCGAGCGCTCTGCGGAAATCGTCCAGCCCGTCGCCGGTCAGCGCCGAAATCATGAAGGTCTCGTCGAACGGCAAGCGCTGATTGATCCGCGCAGCGAGGCCGAGCAAAGCCGGCCGTTCGACCGCGTCGATCTTGTTGAGCGCGAGAACCTTAGGCGGTTTTCTGGACGACAAGGCGTCTAGAATTGCCTTCGTTTCCTCCGTCGGCGGCGCGTCCGGCCCGGTTCGCAGCTCCGCCCGCGCGTCGACCAGCAAGACGATGCAATCGGCGTCGTCCGCCGCCTCCCAGGCCGCCCGGGTCATCGCTCGGTCGAGCCGCCGCTTCGGCGCGAACAGCCCCGGCGTGTCGACGAAGATGATCTGCGCCGCCTCTTCGGTGAAAATCCCGCGCGTCGGCGCGCGGGTCATTTGCGCCTTGCGGGAGACGGCCGCGACCTTCGCGCCGACCAGGGCGTTGATCAGCGTCGATTTGCCGGCATTCGGCGCGCCGAGGAGCGCGACGAAGCCGCAACGGGTTTCGCTCATGCTTTCGCGCCCTCGAGCCTGCTCATGAAGGCCTGCGCCGCGGCCTGCTCGGCGGCGCGCTTCGAGGAGGCCGAGCCGAGCTCGGGCGGATAGCCGTCGAGCGTCACGCGGACGGTGAATTTTGGCGCGTGGTCGGGTCCGGAGCGCTCGACCTCGTCATAACTGGGCGCGCCGAGGGCGCGCGCCTGGGCCCATTCCTGCAGCACGGTTTTGGCGTCCCGCGCCGGCGCGGCGTCGGCGCGCATGCGTCCGCGCCAGGCGCGGACGACGAGGTCGCGCGCGACGTCGAAGCCGCCGTCGAGAAACACTGCCCCAATCAGCGATTCGCAGACGTCCGCCAGGATGGTCGCCTTCTTGCGGCCGCCGGCCTGGGCTTCGCCCGAGCCGAGATGAAGATGCGGCCCGAGATCCCACGACGCAGCGACTTCGGCGCAGGCCTCTCGACGGACCAAGGCCGCGAGCCGAATGGAGAGTTCGCCTTCGCTCGCCTCGGGAAAGGCCTCATAGAGCATTTCGGCGACGGCCAGCCCAAGCACGCGGTCGCCCAAAAACTCCAACCGTTGATACGAGTCGAGCCGGCCAACAATGTCCGAGCGCGCCGCCGACAGATGCGTCAGGGCGCGCTCGGCGAGAGCCGGATTCGTAAAGCGATAGCCGAGCTTGGCCTCGAGGTCGGCGAGCGAAGCTTTTGCTCGCGCTGGTTTCGCCATTCTAATGAACCGGTTGGAACAAGCGGCTCCACCGAACCGTCCATGGCCAGCGCCAGAACTCCCAAGCCGGCTCCGTCTCTTCGGCCTTGCCTGGGACGGTTTTCATCGAGAAGAAAATGATCTCCGCCTTGCCGATCAGGTTTTCGAACGGCGCCGGCCCCCAGACGCGCGAATCGGACGAATTGTCGCGATTGTCGCCCATCATGAAATATTCGTCCTGCGGCACTTGGAAGACGGCGGTGTTGTTCATTTGGCCGCGGCCATCCTCGAAAGTCTGGATCTCGTGCGTAACCCCGCCGGGCAGCGTCTCGCGATAGACTTTGACGTGATGTTGGTAGCCCGCGCCCATCGGCTCGTCGCTTTCGCTGACAAGCTCGCGCTTCACTTTCTGGCCGTTGATGTAAAGGTCGCCGTCGATCATCTGGATCTTGTCGCCCGGCAGCCCGATGACGCGCTTGATGTAATCGGTCGAATTGTCGACTGGCCATTTGAAGACGATGACGTCGCCGCGCTTCGGGGGCGATCCGAAGACGCGTCCATGCATGTCGCTCGGCAGCCAATCGAGGAAAGACGGCAGCGAATAACGCGAATAGCCGTAGGAATATTTCGAGACGAACAAATAGTCGCCGACGTCGAGGGTCGGAATCAGCGAGCCGGACGGGATGTTGAAAGGCTGGAACAGGACTGTGCGGATGACGATGGCGATCGCCACGGCCTGAACGATGACCTTGACGATCTCCCAGAGGCCGCCTTCTTCTTTCTTCTTGACGGACGCATCCACGCCTTCGCCTTTCAGTCGCATCGGTTCGGTCATCGGCTCGTCAAGCCTCTCCACTAAAGTCGCCGGTCGACGCTGGCGTTCCGGACGGGCGTCCTATACGCGCTGCCCGCCCGCGCGCCAAGCACAAACCCGCTGCGCGGGCCGGCGCGCCGAGGTCGACCCTCGACCGGTCTCTTCCAAGAAAAAGAGGCGGCCAGAAGGCCGCCTACTAAACAATTTGTCACGATCCGCGACCAATCCGTCATTGCGGAATTTTGTCGTCGATCCCCTGAACATACCAATTCATGCCCAAAATCTGTCCGTCCTCAAGCGTCTTCGCGCCGGACTTGCACTGATCCTTGCCGGCCTGGTCTAGGACTGGGCAGGCGAAAATCTGCAGCTTGCCGGATGCGATGTCGGCAGTCGTCTTCTCCGCCATGGCCTTGACGTCGTCTGGCATGTTGGTGAACGGCGCGAGCGCGACCATGCCCTTGCCGATGCCGTCCCAGGTGTCCTGGGACTTCCAGGTTCCGTCGATAACCGCCTGGAGCCGCTGCGTGTAATAGGGTCCCCAATTGTCGGTATTAGCGGTCAGTTGGGCCTTGGGCGCAAACTTGATCATGTCGGAGGACTGGCCGAAGCCGAGCTTGCCGGCCTTCTCCGCCTCTTGAAGCGGAGCCGTCGAATCGGTGTGCTGGGTCAGAATGTCGGCGCCCCCGGCGAGCAGCGCCTTTGCGGCGTCCGCCTCCTTGCCCGGGTCCATCCAAGTGCTGACCCAGACGATTTTGATCTTGGCGTTCGGGTTGGTCGTCTTCAATCCCTGCTCGAAGGCGTTGATGCCGGAGATAACTTCCGGGATCGGGAAAGAGACGATGTAGCCGATCGTGTTCGTCTTGGTCATTTTGCCGGCGATCTGGCCCATCACGTAGCGGCCTTCATAGAACCTGGCCGCGTAGGTCGCGAGGTTGGGCGCGCGCTTATAGCCAGTGGCGTGCTCGAACTTCACGTTGGGAAATTTCTTCGCGACCTTCACCATCGGATCCATGAAGCCGAACGAGGTGCCGAAGATGATGTTGCACCCCGACCGCGCCAATTGCTCGAAGGCGCGCTCGCTATCGCTCTCCGGCACGTTTTCGAGATAGGTCGTGGCGTCGACCTTGTCGCCGAGTTGCTTGGCCGCGTAGAGGCGGCCTTGATCGTGCTGATAGGAATAGCCGAAATCGCCGACCGGTCCGACATAGACCCAGCAGGCCTTCACTTTGGCGGCCGCCTCCGCGGCGCCGGCGAAAGCCAGGGTTAGCGCCGCCGCAGCGGCGGCAGTCATGAACTTGCGCATACTCTCCGTCTCCCATTCAGATTTCGACCAACACAATGCCGGCGGCCGTATCCGGCTTATTATCTCGGACGCCCGCCTGTCGAAACCCCTCGCCAAAGCTTAGAAAGCGCGGACCGTCCAAGCAACAAGAAGCGCTTCACGCCCGCTCTTACCGATCGGGAATGAAGGGTATGCCGAGCGAAGCCGGAGCGGCGGCGCCGCGAATGTCGCGGATCGACAGCACGACCAGCACCGCGATTGTCGTCAAATAGGGCAGCGAGGCCAGGAATTGCGGGGGGATCGGCACGCCCCAGGTCTGGAAAACGAGCTGCAGCACGGTCACGCCGCCGAACAGCAGCGCGCCGGCCAAGGCGCGCCACGGCTTCCACGAGGCGAAGACGACGAGCGCCAGCGCGATCCAGCCGCGGCCGGCTGTCATGTCGGGCGACCAGAACGGCGTATAGGCGAGAGAGAGATAGGAGCCGGCGAGGCCCGCGCAGCCGCCGCCGAACAGCACCGCCAGCAGGCGGATGCGGCGCACCGGCACGCCGAGGGAGTGGCCCGAAGCGTGGTTGTCGCCGATCGCGCGAAGGGTCAGGCCGGACCGCGTGCGCATGAGCCAATAGGCGACGGCGCCGGTGAGCAGCAGGCCGAAATAGACGAAGAAATCCTCGCCGAAAATCAGCTTTCCGATCAGCGGAATGTCGGAAAGGCCCGGAATGTGGAGATGCGGCGCAGGCGTGCGCTTCAGGCCGACGAAGCTGGCGCCGATCAGGTTGGCGACGCCGCGGCCGAGAATCGTCAAAGCCAAGCCTGAAGCGACCTGATTGGCGGCGAGCCCAAGCGTCAGAAAGGCGAAAATTGCAGCAAGAATCGCCCCGGAAATCACGCCGGCGGCGACCCCGACAAGCGTCGAGTCGGTCGAATAGCCGGCGGCGAAGCCGGTCGCCGCGCCGATGATCATCATGCCTTCGACGCCGAGATTGAGCACGCCAGACCGCTCGACAACCAGTTCGCCGACCGCGGCGATCAACAAGGGCGTCGCCGCCGTCACGACGATGATCAGCACGTCCTGCACTTGCTGCGCGTCGAAGGTCACGCCTTGCCCCCCAATCTGAAGCGCAGCCGGTAGCGCGCCAGCACGTCGGCGGCGAGCACGCAGATCAGCAGCACGCCTTGAAAGGCGAGAGTCATGTCGCCTGGCAATTTGAGCGCGATCTGCGCGTCCTCGCCGCCGACGAAGGTCACAGCAAGAACGAGGCCGCCGATGAAAATGCCGACCGGCGACAGCCGGCCGAGAAACGCGACGATGATCGCGGAAAAGCCGTAGCCCGGCGAGATCGTCGTCAGGAGCTGGCCGATCTTCCCCGACACTTCCGCGATTCCGGCCAGGCCGGCGAGGCCGCCGGAAATGGCGAAGGCGGCGAAGGCGATGCGCTTGTCGTCGAAGCCGCCGAAGCGCGCCGCCTTCGGCGAAGAGCCGGCGAGGCGCACCTGGAAGCCGAAAATCGTCTTCGAAAAGACGACCGCCGCGATGATCACGACAATCGGCGCAAACAGCACGCCGAGATGCAGCGTGCCGCCGTCGAAGAGAATCGGCAGCGTCGCCTCGGGATCGAAATTGACTGTAACCGGGAAATTGAAGCCCTGCGGGTCTTTCCACGGTCCGCGCACCAGCCAGTCCAGGGTGAGCTGCGCGACATAGACCAACATGAGGCTGGTGAGGATTTCAGAGACATTGAGCCAGACGCGCAGAGCCGCGGGGATCATCGCGTAAAGGACGCCGCCAAGGATTCCGAGCAGCATCATCGCCGGCAAAATCCACCACGAGCCGATCGCCTGATAGGCGCCGTCATGGGTGACGAGGCCAAGCCAGCCGCCGAGCGCGCCGCCGGCGATGAATTGGCCCTCCGCGCCGATGTTCCAGAGATTGGCCCGGTAGCAGAAGGCAAGGCCGACGGCGATCAGGATCAAAGGCGCAGCTTTCACCGCGATCGCTTGCAGCGAGTAGGATTGCGACAAGGGTTCGACGAAATAGACGTCGAAAGCGGCGAGCGGCGAACGTCCCATAATCGCCACGACGACGCCGCCAATCACGATGGCGACGATCAGGGCGACGACGGGCGAGAGGATTTCCCGCAACGCCGAGCGTTTTGGCCGCGCTTCGAGGTCAATGCGCATGACCGCTCCCGCCCATGCCGGCCATGAGCAAGCCGATCTCTTCCCGCGTCGTCGACCGCGCCGGCAGCGGCGCCGATAGTTGGCCGCCATGGATGACGGCGATGCGGTCGCAGATCTCGAACAATTCGTCGAGGTCCTGACTGATGATCAGAATCGCAGCGCCTTTCGCGCAGAGATCGAGCAGCGCTTGCCGGATCGTCGCGGCTGCCGCGACGTCGACGCCCCAGGTCGGCTGATTGATGACGAGGACCGAGGGATCGCGGAGGATTTCTCGGCCGACGACGAATTTCTGCAAATTGCCGCCCGACAGAGTCCGGGCCGGCGGATCGGGCGCCGCGGCGCGCACGTCGAAGCTCGTGATCACGGCGCGCGCCTTCTCCTTGGCGAGCTTGGCGTTGATGAAGCCGGCGCGGGTCATGCCGGCGGAGGCGTGGCTGGATAGGACGATATTGTCGGAAAGCGTGAAGTCCGGCGCGGCGGCGTGGCCGTTGCGCTCCTCAGGTACGAAGCCGGCGTTCAAGGCGCGCCGCACGGCGATGCCCATCGCGCCGACTGGAGAGCCGTCGATCACGATGGCGTTCGGCTCGCGGGCGAGCGTCTCGCCGGAGAGCGCGGCGAAGAATTCGGACTGGCCGTTGCCGGCGACGCCGGCGACGCCGAAAATCTCGCCGCCCTTCACCGCCGCCGAGACGTTCTTCAAAGCGACGCCATGCAGTTCGGGCGACGGCAGGCTCAAATTCGAGACGACGAGCCGCTCCTTGCCTAGGGCATGCGCGCCGGCCGGCTTCACCTCTTTGATCTCGGAGCCGACCATCAGAGCGGCGAGCGAGCGCGGCGTCTCCGCGCGGGGATTGCACGTTCCGACGACTTTGCCGAGGCGCAGAATCGTCGCTCGGTCGCAGAGCCGCTGAACCTCTTCCAGATGATGCGAAATGTAGAGCAGCGCCCTGCCCTCGGCCTTCAGCCGCTCCAGCGTCTCGAAGAGTTTTTCAGCCTCTTGCGGCGTCAGAACCGAAGTCGGCTCGTCGAGAATGAGGACCTTGGGATCCTGCAGCAGGCAGCGCGCGATCTCGATGCGCTGGCGCTCGCCTGCCGATAGCGTCCAGACCGGCCGCGACGGCTCCAGTCCCATGCCGTAGGCGCGGGAGATTTCTGCGATCTTGGCGGGCGCGTCGTCGAGCTTGACTTCGGACGGCATCACCAAGGCGATGTTCTCCGCGACCGTGAGATTTTCGAAAAGCGAGAAATGCTGAAAAACCATGCCAATGCCGAGCGCCCGCGCGGCGTTTGGATCGGCCAGGCGGATCGGCGCGCCCTGCCAAAGGATATCGCCCTCGGTCGGCTCGAGAATGCCATAGAGCATTTTGACCAGGGTCGACTTGCCGGCGCCGTTTTCGCCGAGCAGAGCGTGGATCTCGCCCGCCGCGAGATCGAGCGTGACGCGGTCGTTCGCGGTGAAGGTCCCGAACCGTTTGGTGATGTCGCGAACCGCTAAAAGCGGCGTCGCTTTTGAACCCTGCCCTAAGTCGGTCGCGTGAGATTGCGCCAAACTCAGCCTCCCAGCCAAGATTGCGCGTGATCTTAGCGGGTCGCTGGAAGAGAGCCAGCGTCAAAGGGCTCAGACTTTCCGAAATTTTTGCCAAGCACTTTCGCGCCGTATGACGGTTTGGCGACGAGCGGGAAGGCCGCTAGGGCGTGAGCACCGTCGAGCCGGCCGTCTCGCGCGCCTCCAGCGCCGCGTGCGCGCGCGAGGCTTCAGCGAGCGGCAGCTTGGCGCCGATCTTGACCTTCACCGCCCCGGAACGCAGCACGCTGAACAGATCGCGCGCCATCCGCTCGTAGCGAGTCCGATCGGCGAGGAAGGCGAAGAGCGTCGGCCGGGTCGCGAACAGCGATCCTTTCTGCGCGAGCAGCCCGATATTGAAGCTCTCGATCGGACCGGAAGCGGAGCCGTAGGAAGCGAATACGCCGAAGGGACGCAGGCAATCGAGCGAGCCGGGGAACGTCGCCTTGCCGACGCCATCATAGACGACGTGGCATTTGGCGCCCTTGGTGATCTCGGCGACGCGCGCGACGAAATCCTCCTCGCGATAGAGGATCGCATGGGCCGCGCCGGCTTTTTTGGCGAGCGCCGCCTTCTCGGGCGAGCCTACCGTCCCGATTACCGTCGCGCCGAGCGCCTTGCCCCATTGGCACAGGATCAGGCCGACGCCGCCGGCCGCGGCGTGGACGAGGATCACGTCGCCCTTTTTTACGCGATAAGTCTGGCGGAGGAGATACTGCGCGGTCAGGCCTTTCAGCATCGAAGCGGCGGCGGTCTCGTAGGAAATCGCCTTGGGCAACCGGACCAACAGTTTTGTCTGGATATTGGCTTCTTCGGCGTAAGCGCCAGTCCGCGTCACATAGGCGACGCGGTCGCCCAATTTGAAATCCTTTACCCCGCGACCGACGGCGACGACGTCGCCGGCGCCTTCGCTGCCCGGCGTGAACGGACTCGGGCTTGGATAAAGCCCGGTCCGATAATAGACGTCGATATAGTTGAGTCCGATCGCGCGATGTCGGACTCGCGCTTCGCCGGGGCCGGGCGGCGGCAATTGAATGTCCTCGAGCCGCATCGCCTCAGGCCCGCCGACTTCATGGATCCTGATCGCGCGCATAAGGCCCTCCGGAAAAAGGGCGTCCATCATCCGCCCGCCTCTCTTGATGCGCAAGGGCGACGCTGGGGCTACGTGAGGGCGCCGCTTTTGACAGGGGACGGCGAGCTTTCGCGCCTTCCTTTCATCGCCTGTTTTGGCTATAGGACCCGCTCCCTGGGGTGGCCGCGGGCCGCCAATTCCTAGCGAATGACGGTGAGCAGCGTTGTGATTTGCCTTGAGCCGGCGCCATTCGGAGCACGCCCGCCGATGATCCTCGACCGCGTCGTCTGCGCCAAAGACGGGCAAAAGAGGACGCCATGAAGAAGCCGCAAGACGAAGCTGGCGCCGAGGCCTTCGATCCGCCGCAGAGCGCGCTCGACCTGTCGATCATTGCGGCGTTGGCCAAGATCGCCGGCGAGCATGACCTCAGCGAAGTCGAGATCGAGCATCAGGGCCTGCGCGTCAGGGTCGCGCGCGAACGGGCGGCGCCGGCTCTCGCCAGCTTTGTCGCGCCCGCAGCTCCGGCTGCCGCCGCCGCCCCCGCTCCTGCGGCGCAGGAGCCCGCGCCGGTCGCGCCCGCCGAACGTCCGGGCGTCGTCAAGTCGCCGATGGTCGGCACTGTCTACCGGCGCGCCAGCCCCGAAGCGAAACCGTTCGTCGAAGTCGGCTCGCCGGTGAAGGCCGGCGACAAGCTGCTGCTCGTCGAGGCGATGAAGGTCTTCAACGAAATTGTCGCCCCGAAATCCGGCAAGGTCGTAGAGATTTTCGTCGAGGACGGCGCGCCCGTCGAATACGGTCAGCCTTTGCTCGCCATTGAATAACAGCGACCGCCCGCCGCCAAGGATCGCTCATGTTCGATAAGATCCTGATCGCGAATCGCGGCGAAATCGCCCTGCGAATCTTACGCGCGGCCAAAGAGCTTGGAATCGCCACCGTCGCGGTGCACTCGACGGCCGATTCCGGCGCGATGCATGTCAAGCTCGCCGACGAGAGCGTCTGCATCGGCCCGCCGCCCGCGAAGGACAGCTATCTCAATATCCCCTCGCTCCTTGCAGCCTGCGAGATCACCGGCGCCGACGCGGTCCATCCAGGCTATGGATTTCTTGCGGAAAACGCCCGCTTCGCCGAAATCTTGGCGGAGCACAACATCGCCTTTATCGGACCGAAGCCCGAACATATCCGGCTGATGGGCGACAAGATCGAGGCCAAGCGCACGGCGCAGCGGCTGGGCATCCCTTGCGTGCCCGGCTCGGCGGGCGCCGTCCAGGACGCCGCGGAAGCCGAACGGATCGCAGCCGATATCGGCTATCCGCTCCTCGTCAAGGCCGCGGCCGGGGGCGGCGGCCGCGGCATGAAAGTGGCGCGCAGCGCCGCCGGTCTCGCCGACGCGATGGGCACGGCCAAGGCCGAGGCCAAAGCCGCGTTCGGCGACGATGCGGTCTATCTCGAAAAGTACCTCGAGAAGCCGCGCCATATCGAGATCCAGGTGCTCGGCGACGGCCAAGGCCGGGCCATTCATCTCGGCGAACGCGATTGCTCGCTCCAGCGGCGGCATCAAAAAATCTGGGAGGAAGGGCCTTCGCCGGCGCTCAACGCCGACGAGCGCGACCAGATCGGCCGGATCGTCGCCAAGGCCATGGCCGATCTCGGCTATATCGGCGTCGGCACGGTCGAATTCCTCTACGAGGAAGGGCGGTTCTATTTCATCGAGATGAACACCCGAATTCAGGTCGAGCATCCGGTGACGGAGATGATCACCGGCATCGACCTCGTCAACGAACAGATCCGAATAGCCGCCGGCTCGCCCCTGACCATTGCGCAGAAGGACGTACGGCTGATCGGCGCGGCGATCGAATGCCGCATCAACGCCGAGCACGCCCGCACCTTCACGCCTTCGCCCGGCCGCATCGCCTATTATCATCCGCCCGGCGGCCTCGGCGTACGCGTCGATTCGGCGGTCTATCAAGGCTACGTGATTCCCCCCTTCTACGATTCTCTCGTCGGCAAGCTGGTCGTGCACGGCCGCACTCGTAACGAGGCTTTGCTGCGGCTGCGCCGCGCGCTGGACGAGTTCATCATTGACGGCGTCGAGACGACCTTGCCGCTGTTCCGCGCGCTGGTGCGCAACGCCGAAATCCAAAACGGTCAATACGACATCCACTGGCTCGAGAACTACCTCGCCGCCGAAGCCGCCGCGCCCGGCTGAACGAGCGAAACGAGCGCCGGCGAACGCGTGCAGATCACAACGATTCTATCGCGCATTTGGCGCGCCGCGGCCCGCTTGATATAAGCCTAAGCATCGAAGCGCGCCGTTTGCGGCGCGCGCCGCTCGTTCGGAGCCCAGAATGGAATTTTGCGATTTCGATTTGTTGGAGCGCACGCCGCTGCAGCGCGATCCGTTCGATTATGTCGTCGTACCGGACTTCATCCGCGCCGAGCGGTTCGCCGAAATCCTCGCCGACTATCCCGACGTGCCGGGGCCCGGCTCGCATCCGCCCGCTACGCTCGACATCCGCGGCCAGTTCGCCAGGCTGATGGAGGAGTTGCGCGGCCCGAAATTCCGCGCGGCGATCGAACGAAAATTCCACATCGATCTGACCGGTCGGCCGACCATGTACACGGTACGCGGCTTCGTCTCGAAACGAGACGGCGCAATCCACACGGATTCGGCCACGAAGATCATCACCGTGCTGCTCTATATGAACGAGCGCTGGCAGGAGGACGCGGGACGCTTGCGCCTGCTGCGCGGGCCGGACGATCTCGACGATTACGTCGCGGAAGTCCCGCCCTATGGCGGCACGCTGCTCGTCTTCAAGCGCTCAGAAAATTCGTGGCATGGCCACAGGCCCTTTGTGGGGCGCCGCCGCGCCATCCAGCTCAATTGGGTGACCAGCCAAGAGGTCGTCGATTCCGAGCAGCGCCGCCATCACGTCTCGTCACGTTTCAAAAGAATTAAACAGTTCTTGACGCAGGGGCGGGCCGCAGCAGGCCATTGACGCTTGCCGCAAGCCAAGGTCAGAGTTGGGCGCTTGGCCTCTCACATATGAAGGGCGGATCAAACCAGGGGAGCTTGCTTTGAAAATACGCACGATCAGGATCGCCTTTTCGGCGATCGTTCTGGCGGCGGCTTTCGGCCTCGCCGGAGCCAGCGCGGCCAACGCCGAAAGCGTGATGAAAATCTGCGGCGACCAGTGGAAACAGGCCAAGGCCAACGGAACGACGAACGGGCTGACCTGGAAAGATTTCCTCGCCAAATGCCGTGAAGAGCAGAAAGGCGCCGCGGCGCCGACCGCACCAGCCCCGGCGCCCGCCGCCGCTTCGACGCCGGCCCCTGCTCCCGCTGCGACCGCGGCCGCCGGGAAGAGCGCGAAGGAATGCAACGAGGAATACGCGGCGAATAAAGACGCGATCAAGGCCTCCGGTCAAAAGAAGAAGGACTTCATCGCCGCCTGCCGGGCGGGAGCCGCGACCGCTCCGGCCGCTGCGGCGCCCGCGCCGGCCGCTGCTCCCGCGCCGGCTCCGACGGCCGCCGCGCCCGCGCCGAAGCCGGCCGCGGCCAAACCTGCGGCGGCCGCGCCGACCGGCGCCGGAGAATTCCAGACCGAGGCCGAAGCCAAGGCCAAATGCCCGACCGACACGGTCGTCTGGGTGAACACCAAGACGGGCATCTATCACTTCGCGGGCGCGCGCAGCTACGGCAAGACGAAGCAAGGCGCCTATATGTGCGAAGCCGATGCCAAGGCCGCCGGCCGTCGCGCCTCTGAGAAAGAGAAACACCCGTAAGGATCGAGGCGCGCCTCGTTTGGATCGGTCGCCGCGCCCGTTCGGGCGCGGCGTTTGCTTTTCAGGTTCGTCAGCCGACGGCGAGGCTTTGATGCTCGTTAGCAAGAAGGTTTTCGAACTTCCTGAAGTGACGACGCTTTCTGGAAAAACGATCCGAAATGTCCGGGTCGGCTGGGAAAGCTATGGCGAACTCGACGCGGAGAAGTCCAACGCCATTCTGGTCTGCCATTTCTTCTCCGGGACAAGCCACGCGGCCGGCAAATACGCCGAGAGCGATCCCCTGCCCGGCTATTGGGACGCGATCATCGGGCCGGGAAAAGCGATCGACACCGACAAGTATTTCGTCTTCTCGTCGGACACGCTGATCAACCTTAACGCCAATGATCCGAATGTCGTCACGACCGGGCCGGCCTCGGTCGATCCGGCGACCGGCGCGCCCTACGGCCTCACTTTTCCGCTGCTGACGATCGGCGATTTCGTCAGAGTGCAGAAGGCGCTGGTCGATAGTCTCGGGATAAAGACCTTGCGCGCCGTTGTCGGCCCGTCAATGGGCGGCCTGCAGACTTACGAATGGGCGGCGACTTACCCGGATAGAGTGGAGCGGATCGCGCCGGTGATTGCGGCGGCCGAGCCGGGCGCATGGCTCGTCGCTTGGCTGAACGCCTGGGCGACGCCGATCAGGCTCGATCCGAATTGGCGCGGCGGCGATTACTATGGCAAGGCGCCGCCGACCGCCGGCCTCGCCGAAGCGCTGAAACTCGTCACGCTGCACGCCAATCATCAGCGCTTCATCGACGCGACTTACGGCCGCCGCGCCGCCAAGCCGGACGCCGATCCGCTCGCCGCCCTCGCCCATCAATACGCCGTCGAAGCCGCGCTCGAGGATGTCGGCAGGGCGCGCGCGGCTTTATGTGACGCCAACCATCTTCTTTACCTGGTGAAGGCCAATCAGGCTTTCCTGCCCGGCGCGGGCGCCGGCGCGGCAAGCGCCGAGGAAGGGCTGAAGCGCGTCAAGGCGCCGGCTTTGGTGATTTATTCGCCGACCGATCTGGTCTTTCCGGCCGAGCGCGTTGAAGCGACCATCGCGGTCCTCCGCCGCAACGGCGCTCCTCTGGAAACGGCGACTTTGACCGGCCCTTACGGCCATCTGAACGGCGTTCTCGCCATCGCCGAACAGGCCGACCGCATTGCCGGGTTCTTGGACGCAGAATTTTAGCGCCGCGAGCCAGTTCTGGAGCCGCCGCTCTTGCGCTGGACAAGCCCGCCGCGCCTCCCTTATAACCCGCCGGCCGAAAGCGGCGCGCCGCTTAGGTCTCGCCCAGGTAGCTCAGTTGGTAGAGCATGCGACTGAAAATCGCAGTGTCGGTGGTTCGATTCCGCCCCTGGGCACCATCGCCTTGTTCTCCGATGTTCGCTTGCATCCAGAAACGCCTTGAATTTCAAGGGTTTTCCGCATAATTTTGTTCGCGGACGTCCGGGGCAAATCGCCGAAAGCCAACAAATTTGTTGGCCCTTTTGTTGGCCCAGGACGAGGCCACAGAAAAAAGGGCCAACAAAAATGCCGCTCACCGATACCGCTATTCGCAAGGCCAAACCTGCAGCCGGGGTCATCAAGCTATCGGACGGCGGCGGGCTGCAATTGCACATCCTTCCGAACGGTTCGAAGTACTGGAAGCTTGCCTACCGTTACGAAGGCAAGCAGAAGAAACTTGCCATCGGCGTCTATCCCGAAGTCTCCCTTGCCGAAGCGCGCAAGCGCCGCGAAGCGGCCAGAGCGCTGCTGCGCGAAGGCAGAGATCCGATGGTGGAAAGGCGGGTGGAAAAGCTCGCCCGTGCGATCGCCGCAGGAAACACCTTCGCGGCCATTGCAGACGAGCTACTCGCGAAGATGACGAGGGAAGGCCGCGCCCAAGCGACTCTCGAGAAGACCAAATGGCTCTTCGACTTCGCTCGCCCGCTGATCGGCGACCGTCCAATCGCCGAGATCAGCGCCGCCGAAGTTCTAACGGTTCTTCGCAAGGTGGAAGCGCGTGGCCGCCTCGAAACGGCCCGCCGCCTTCGCAGCACGATCGGCTCGGTGTTCCGTTATGCCATCGCCACGGCCCGCGCCGACAACGACCCGACCTTCGCCCTGCGCGGCGCGTTGACCACGCCAAAGGTCAAGCCACGCGCGGCCGTGACCGATCCGAAGGCGGTCGGGGCGCTGCTTCGCTCCGTGTGGGCCTATGACGGCCAGCCGGCGACGAAGGCCGCGTTGCAACTGATGGCCTATCTCTTCCCGCGCCCCGGCGAATTGCGCCTTGCGGAGTGGCCGGAGTTCGATCTAGAAGCCGGCGTTTGGTCGATCCCGGCACATCGCATGAAGATGCGCCGTCCGCACAAGGTGCCATTGCCGTCGCAGGCGATCGCCATTCTGATGCAGCTTCGGGAAATCACCGGTTACGGCAGGCTTGTGTTTCCAAGCGTCCGGTCACTCCAGCGTCCCATCTCCGATAACACGCTCAACGCGGCGCTGCGCCGGCTCGGCTATTCGCAGGACGAAGCGACGGCGCACGGCTTCCGGGCCACCGCGTCCACATTGTTGAACGAGAGCGGGCTGTGGCACGCGGATGCCATCGAGCGCCAACTTGCCCATGAGGATGCGGATTCGATACGCAGGGCCTATGCGCGCGCCGAGTTCTGGGACGAGCGAGTCCGCATGATGCGCTGGTGGGCGGACAAGCTCGACGCCCTGCGTGAGGGCGCAAAGGTGATCCGGCTAGCATGAAAGATGAGCTCACCATCGAAGAGGCGGCCGACTTCCTGAACGTGTCGCGTTCGTATCTTCTCGATCTGCTCGAGAGCGGAGCGCTTCCATGCCGGCTTGTGGGTACGGACCGGCGCGTCCGAATGGAGGATGCTGGCCGATACAAGGAGCAGATCGATGCGCAACGCCGGAAGCTGCTCGATGAACTCACCGCAGAAGCGCGAGAGCTGGGGCTTGGATACTGAGCGCGAGCGCTTGAGGAGCTCGCTTCTGCGGGGAGCCGATGCCGGCCGACCTTCGCGATCAGCAGTCTTGCATGCGGTGCAGTAGATTGGAGGGCAGCATCCTGACCGGCCTAGAGGTCGGGTCAGGATTATTCGAATTGTCGCCTGAGCGCCCATTTCCCAGACCCAACGCCGTCTCTCCCCTCCGCTGGGTGCGCGGTTAAGCAACTTTGGCAGGGATTACCGGTTGTGGCCGATGCGTTAGCGATTGTAAAAGAGTTGCAATGTTTTGATCGCGGCAGTCTGGCGCCGCGAAATCGCTAACAACGGCTGGGGGGAATGGCGGAAACGCCAGAACAAAAGGCACGGCGGGAAATTGACGCCGATCTGACGTCTGCGGGCTGGATCGTTCAGGAAAGAGACGACCTCAACCTGAAGGCCGGTCGGGGCACCGCCGTGCGTGTGGACCGAAAGGCGGCTGGCGCCATCAGGGCCAAGCCCACCGGCACGCCAACCGGAGTCGAAGCCCAGTCGGCCAAGTATGCCGCCGGCCTGCAGTGCAATTGACCCATGAGCCTCATCAAATCAAAGAAACGCGTTGCGGATCACGGGGAGGTGTTCACACCGCCGTGGCTAGTCGAAGCCATGCTCGAACTCGTCAAGGGCGAGACCGAGCGTATCGATTCCCGTTTCCTCGAGCCGGCGTGCGGCAGCGGCAATTTTCTCGTTGCCATCCTGCGGCGCAAGCTTGCCGCTGTCGAGCTCAAATACGGCAAGTCCGATTTCGAGAAGCGGCAATATGCCCTTCTCGCCGTGATGTGCCTCTATGGCATCGAGCTCCTCGCCGACAACATCGCCGAGTGTCGGGCCAATATGCTGGAAGTCTTCGCCGATTATCTGAACATCGACGAGACCGACGAGCTCTATTGTGCCGCCTCCCGTGTGCTGTCGCAAAATCTCATTCACGGCGACGCCTTGGCGATGCGGACCAGCCATGACCGCCCGATCGTCTTTGCGCAATGGAGTTATCTCGGGAAGGGCAAGTTCCAGCGGCGCGATTTTCGCCTTGACGTTCTCACGCACATGGCGGGCTTCGCCGAGGAGGGCACGTTGTTCGCCCATCTCGGCAAGCACGAAATATTCACGCCGACAAAGAGCTACCCACCGATGACGGTGGGCGAGCTCGCGCGCGGGGAATTCGGCGACTCTTCGGGGGACGTCGCATGAACCAGCAGGCCAGCTTTTCGCTCCGTGGCCGCAACCCGGATGTGCTCACCTGCATCGCGAACCTCTCGAATGATGAGGTGTTCACGCCGCCCGAGTTCGCCAATCGGATGCTGGATACGCTGGCTGACGCCTGGGCGGCCGATCACGGCAGCGCGAATCTCTGGGCGGACAAGACGGTCAAGTTTCTCGATCCATGCACGAAGTCGGGCGTGTTCCTGCGCCAGATTACCAAACGCCTCAACGATGGACTGGCGGCCGAGATTCCAGACCTTCAAGAACGCGTCGATCATATTCTGACGAGACAGGTGTTCGGCATTGCGATCACGCATCTCACCAGCCTGCTGGCGCGACGGAGCATCTATTGCAGTAAGCACGCCAACGGCAAGCACTCGATCGCCAGATCGTTCAGCACCGAGAGCGGCAACATCTGGTTCGAGCGGACGGTGCACACGTGGGCGGATGGCAAATGCAAATATTGCGGAGCAAGCCAGAAGACATTCCAGCGCGGCGAAGACCTTGAGACCCATGCCTATGCGTTCATTCACACCGACGACATCCACACTCGGATTGCCGAGCTATTCGGAGGAGACATGCAGTTCGACGTGATCATCGGCAATCCACCCTACCAATTGGACGACGGCGGATTTGGCACCAGTGCAGCGCCGATTTACCACCTGTTTGTTGAGCAGGCGAAGAAGCTCGAACCGCGCTACCTCTCGCTGGTGATTCCTTCGCGTTGGTTCGCCGGCGGCAAGGGGCTGGACCAGTTCAGAGAGTCAATGCTCAGCGACGATCGCATCCGCTCGATCCACGACTACCTCAGCGCAGCGGACGTCTTCCCAGGGGTGGGCCTCAAAGGCGGCGTTTGTTACTTCCCTTTGGGACCGGGACAATCCAGGCCCGTGCCAGGTCAGCACCCATTTCAAAGACTGGCCCGTCTCGACAGCCACTCGTCCGCTTCTTGAAAACGGCGTGGACGTGTTCATCCGCTTCAACGAAGGGCTGTCGATCCTCAGGAAGGTCGTAGAGAGAGAGAGAGAGAGCCTATCCCTGCCTGCCAATAGGCGTTTCGACCGGCTGGTCAGTTCACGAAAGCCGTTCGGATTAGAGACCACCTTCAAGGGCCGGCCAACTAAGCGTCCTGGTGACGTGCTGGTTTATCAGAACGGCGGCGAGGGATATACGCCTAAAAGTCGCATCACGGCTGGCACAGAACTCATCGGCAAGTGGAAGGTCTATGTGGGGCGCGCGGCCCCAGGAACTGGAAACAGAGATACCTACCCCCATAGAATCATCAGCACGCCGTTTGTCGGAGAGCCGGGGAGCATCTGTTCGGAAACGTATCTTTGCATCGGCCCATTCGACTCGAAAGATCAGGCCGAAAGCGTTTTGTCATATCTCTCCTGTCGACTTACTCGCCTTCTCATTCTGCTGCACAAGCCGTCCCAGGACACGACGCGTAAGGTTTACACGTTCGTGCCAACGCAGGAATGGACCAAACAGTGGACCGACGCGGACCTCTACGCGAAATACGGCCTCTCCGCCGCTGAGATTGCCTTTATCGAAAAGATCGTGCGCCCGCTGGACATCGCCGGTAACGGCGCTGACGCCGATAACGATGACTAAAACCATCGACGAAATCCTCGCGCCGAAGCCTGAGGCGCGGCTTCGCATTTATGCCTGGACTCCGAACGATCCGCCTGCGGCTTACGCCGGCCTGATCAAGGTCGGTCAGACGACGCAGGAGAATGTGAACGACCGCATCCGCCAGTCGCAGGGGCAGATGCAGCAGGCCTACACCCTGCATATCGATGTTGTGGCGGAGCGCGAAGACGGAACGGTCTTCCGCGACAGCGATGTGCGCCAGCGCCTGATCGACAAGGGCTTCGAGAACGTCGTGATCGCCTCGTCGCGCGAGTGGATGCGCTGCTCGCCCGCCGATGTGAAAACCGCCATCGCCGAACTGCGGAAGGGCTTAAAGCTCACCGGCACGCATCACGAGATGTTCGCGATGCGCCGCGAGCAGGCCGAAGCGGTGAAGGCCACGCACGCCTACTTCGTTTCGCGCTGGGCCGAAGACATGCACGCCGTGCCGCGCTTTTTGTGGAACGCAAAGATGCGATTCGGCAAGACCTTCGCAACCTACCAGCTCGCAAAGAAGCTCGGCGCCAAGCGCGTGCTCGTGGTCACATTCAAGCCTGCGGTGGAGGATGCGTGGCAGACGGACCTTGAGAGTCATGTGGACTTCGACGGCTGGCAATACCTATCGAAATCGTCCGGGGGCGATCCACGGCAAATCTCCGCCAGGAAGCCGCTCGTTTATTTCGGCTCATTCCAGGACCTGCTTGGCCGGGATGATACCGGCAACATCAAGCCGAAGAATGAATGGATTCACGCGATCAACTGGGATCTCGTCGTGTTCGACGAGTACCACTTCGGCGCTTGGCGCGAAACCGCGAAGGAGTTGTTCGAGGGCGAGGAGGAGGCGGTCGCCAGGAAGGAAGCGAAGCTCGAATACGACTCCGGACTGGAAAACGTGAACGAAGACCTCACCGTGCTTTCCGAGAAGGAAACCGAGTTCTTGCCGATCACGACCAAGGCGTATCTCTATCTCTCCGGCACGCCCTTCAAGGCGCTGGCCACGGGTGAGTTCATCGAGGAGCAGATTTTTAACTGGACCTACACGGACGAACAGCGCGCCAAGGAGGCGTTTGCCGCCAATAATCCCGGCAAGTGGAATCCATATGGCGCGCTGCCGCAGATGCGCCTGCTCACCTACCAAATGCCCGATGAGCTTGTAGCGATCGCGAACGCTGGGGAGTTCGATGAGTTCGACCTCAATGCGTTCTTCGAAGCGTCGGGCAGCGGTGCCAAGGCGGCGTTCAAGCATAAAAGCGACGTGCAGAAGTGGCTGGACATTATCCGCGGCCAGTATGCGCCAAAAGCTATCGAAAGCCTCAAGACCGGCACACGGCCGCCGTTCCCGTATTCCGACGTGCGGCTCCTGCCATACCTGCAGCACTCGTTCTGGTTTCTGCCGAACGTCGCGGCATGCCACGCCATGGCGAACCTCCTGGCGGAGAAGCACAACGTCTTCTGGCACGACTACGAAGTTGTGGTCGCGGCAGGCGCGCAGGCCGGCATCGGGCTCGATGCGCTGCCGCCCGTGCGCAAGGCCATCGGCAGCGGCTTCGACACGAAGACCATTACGCTGTCGTGCGGCAAGCTCACCACCGGCGTGACGGTGCCACAGTGGTCGTCTATCCTGATGCTGCGCAATCTGAAGAGTCCCGAGACCTATTTCCAGGCGGCGTTCCGTGTGCAGTCGCCGTGGTCCATCAAGAACCCCAATGGCGATAACCCGAACGAAGAAGAAATCCTGAAACCCGTCTGCTTCGTATTCGATTTCGCGCCCACCCGCGCCCTCCGCCAACTCTCCGAATACGGAATCGGACTTTCTCCTAATGAGCCGAACCCGGAGAACGCTGTGAAGGATCTGGTCTCGTTCCTGCCGGTGCTGGCGTATGACGGCGCGAACATGACTCAGATCGATGCGGGCGGCATCCTGGACATTGCGATGGCGGGCACGTCGGCCACGCTACTGGCGCGCAAGTGGGAGAGTGCGCTGCTGGTGAACGTGGACAATGACACGCTGCGCCGCATTCTCGACAATCCCGAGGCGATGGCGGCCGTGGAGCGCATCGAGGGCTGGCGCTCGCTCGGCGACAACATCATTGAGACGATCATCAACAAGAGCGAGAAGGTGAAGGAGCTCAAGAATAAGGCGAAGGATCGCGAGCTGACGGAAAAGCAGAAGAAACAGCTCACGGAGGAGGAGAAGGAATACAAGTCCAAGCGCAAGCTCGTTCAGGAGAAGCTCATCAAGTTCGCGACGCGGATTCCCGCGTTCATGTACCTGACCGACTTTCGCGAGAACACGCTGCAAGACGTGATCACCAAGCTGGAGCCGGAGCTGTTTCTCGCCGTGACGGGCCTGACGGTGAAGGACTTTCACCTGCTCGTGCGCCTGAAAGTGTTCAACACCGAGCAGATGAACCAAGCGGTGTTTGCGTTTCGCCGGTATGAAGACGCCTCTCTTCGCTATACGGGCATCGAGAGCCACGAGGGACTGATCCACTACGGGCTCTACGATACGGTGGTGGCGAGGGAGTGAAGCGCGGGTAAGGGGGGATTCATGGCGAAAGCCGAAGCAACCGTCGAAGAACTCGTTGGAATGATTGAGCGTGGAGAACTGCGTCTGCCGGAGATGCAGCGCCGATACGTCTGGCGTTCGACACGCGTTCGCGATCTCCTGGACTCTCTGTATCGAGGCTATCCGTCGGGCGCCATTCTCCTATGGGAGACCGACGAGGCCGTTCCCATGCAGGCTTTCGCCGTCGGACAGCAAGGCAACCCTTACCAGACCACGCGTCTCCTCCTCGATGGTCAGCAGCGGCTTACGTCCCTTTCGGCCGTGATCCGGGGCGAGTCCGTCAATGTGCGGGGCCGGCGGAAGCCAATCGAACTGCTCTTCAATCTTGATCATCCGGACCAGCTCTCAGTTGTAACGGAGGTAGACGAGAATGGAGACGATGAAGAGGACGAGGACGAACGTGCCGACGATGAAGTCGATTCGACCGAGGACGAGTTACAGAAGCGTTTTGAGAGGATGACTTTCGTTGTTGCGACCAAAAAACTCGAACAGATGCCAAACTGGGTGAAGGTTACGGACGTCTTCAAGAGCGACAGCGATCGGGTATTCCTTAAGCGTGCAGGGATCAACGATTTGGATGACCCCCGGAGCGAAAAATACAGCCAGCGGCTCGCTCGATTGCGTGGCATTCGCAAATACGTCTACCGCATGGATATCCTAGAGCGGTCGCTTTCCTATGATGAAGTGACTGAAATATTCGTCCGCGTGAACTCGCTGGGCGCCAAGCTTAGAAGCTCCGACCTTGCGCTAGCTCAGATTACGGCAAAATGGCGCGGCTCCTTGAAGACCTTCCAGGATTTCCAAGAAGAGTGCACGAAGGCAGGGTTCGACGTTGATCTTGGCATTCATCTGAAGAACCTGATCGCGTTCGCGACCGGCCAATCACGTTTCTTAACCGTGGGCAGGTTGCCGGCCGCGACATTGCGCGAGGCTTGGAAAGAATGCGTTCGCGGTATGCAATTCGCGCTCAATTTTCTCAAGAGCAACGTCGGGATTGATAGCCCCGCTCTTTTATCATCTCCGTTCCTGCTGGTGGCGCTGGCGTTTTACGGGCACAAACGACGATACCAGATCGAAGCTGACGAGGCACAGCGGCTGCGCCAGTGGGCGCTGATTGCAAATGCCAAGGGCCGCTACTCTCGCGGATCGAGCGAAACGCTCCTCGATCAGGATTTAGCGACGATGCGAGACGGCGCCGGCGCCGACCAGCTTATAGAGCGGTTGCGGTTGCAAGTCGGGAGGCTCGACGTCGCTCCCGAGGAATTCGAAGGCCGAAGCCAGCGGAGTGCGCTTTTCAAAACCATGTTTCTCGCATTCCGCGACGCGGGTGCGCGGGATTGGCAATCAAATCTCGCGATCGGTTTGGGCCATAAAGGAGCGCAACACCGGTTGCAGTTCCACCACATTTTCCCCAAGGCGGTCCTCAACGGGACGTATACGGCTCGGGAAGCCGATGACATCGCCAATCTTGCCTTCATAGGCGGCAAGACAAACCGGCAGATTAGCGACAAGCCGCCAAGCCAGTACTTTCCTGCTCTAATCGAGAAGGCAGGCGTCGGCTCGTTCGAAGCGCAATGTATCCCGATCGATCAGTCTCTGCTCGGAATAGAAGGATATCGCGGCTTCCTGGCCGAGCGCCGCAAACTCATGAGCCAACGGCTGAATTCATTTCTCGGAGTTGCGCAGCTCTGATTGAGAGACGTGCGTCGGAGCGCTGGTTGTCCGAACCTCAGGACCTCGGCCCAAGCGTTCACAAGGGGGAATCGAGATTGTGGATGCGATCGTCAATACACCGGACTACATTAGAACACTTGGCGTCGCGGAGCTTGTCATTCGCAGAAAGCAGGCGTTAGCCGAGGCGACGCCGTTTCTCGCGCACTGCGAATTGGAAGACACGGACCGAATCCGCTTCGCGACGGCTTTCAAGACGTTTCTCCATCGAGACGCGGAGCGTATACCGGAGGCCTTCCGGCGATGGCCGCTCGTCTCGGTTTGGAATTTCGCGGCGGCTCTTTCACAGGTGTATGGTGAGGACGGGCACGCCGTCTATGCCGTCCTCGAGCGGACATTTACCGTTAAACTCGCGGGCAACGTCCGGAGCCGCATAAGCCACGCCTTTCGGTCGGCCTGCCGGAAGCACGGATTATGTTTCGATGGCTCAGGCCTAGTGCGCGACTATCTCGCGCAAGCGGGTATTGCGAATTCGCAGCTTCATCATGTGGCAAAGGCGTTCTTGCTTGCCGAGCGTGCGTTCGGTCTTCCGCCGTATGAGAACACCGCAGCACTCAATAGCTGGGAAGATGACGCAGTCCATTTTCTTCCCGTTGGGGTGCAGATCCCTCGCATGGTGCTTGAGGTTGATCAGACCGCGCACTACGCGTCTCTATTCGCGAGATATCGCCTCCAAGAAACGCCTAGAAACGAGTTCGAAAAGCGCTTCTTCGATGCGATCGAAAAGGCACAGCGTGAGCTGGTTGGCAGCCGCTATCAAGCTCAAACAGTCCCTACGCCACTCCTTATATGGAACAGCAATGGCCTAGCGCTCGCTCTGCCCAAAGTTGAAGGCCGAATTTCAGTCTCCCTTGATGGCAACACGCGTAAGCTGCGTGGCGGACAAGACTGGCCGCTCTCAACTCCGTGGCCCGCACATGTCGATTGGAGCATCGGCGACCACGTCGAACGGTTACCGGTGTTTCCAAGCGATCGGCACATTCTCGCATTTGATAGCGACCTCGGGCGGCTTGCAGGCCAAATCGACACAACGCGAGAAACAGATTTCACCGTTGACGCCCGCGAAATCATGCTCGTCGCGCGTACGCCTTTCTCAGCCGATGGCGAACCCGCCTTCGAGATCGGCTTAAACGGCTATGCGGCTTACTGCCAACTCGGACCGACAGGCATAATTGTCACTACCGGGACGCGAACCGTTCGAGTGATCGCGAAACCGAAACCGAGAATCTGGGCCCAAACCGGTGCTGTGGCTAAAGGGCAGAAAGGGCTCCTTCTTGCAGGGCAATCGTCACTGGCCATCGAATTTGGCGAGCTGGAGAACGAGGCTTTTGACCTTGCGCTCGCAATCGATGGGCGCGAGCAGATCATAGCTCTGACAGCTGCATCGGATGCACGCGCGGCGATCCACGACCTTTCCGCCCAATCCATCGATATAGATCGCGTCGTGGCGATCAAGGCAGAATTGAGGTTACGGGACAGCAATCGTGCGTTGGTGCGATACAAGGCGTGGCTGTGGTCCGGGTTACGCGAGTTAAGAGACGGGCTGATTTTCGATAGCGATCGGCGTCCCACGAACTATGCGCCCGAACACAGCCGCCACATTATCTTTGATGATTCCGGCCGTCTTTGTCTCGATGGTGACGCGGCATACGATACCGCGACGTTGTCGTTTCTTGTCAATCAGGAACGCATTGATTTCGAAATTCCCCGGCCAGGCATTTCGCTCACATTCACGGATGTGGAGGGGCGATCTCTGCCGCTAAAGCTCGGCGAAACGCTCGTCGTTGGTGATGAGGACAAGGGCGGCTCGATCAGGCTTCGTTGTCCGGATAGAAATGCGAAGCTGAACGTGCGCGGGCGCCTGGAAACCGATGCATTCCGGCGCAGCACGACGCGCGTGCTTTCGCTCGCCGACCTCATGAGTCCTGCGCCACGCGATAAAATTACGATCGAGCGATCGGCGGCCGGATCAATTCCGATCCTAATTGCCAGGATCGTACCTGCGTCGGCGCCGGTTGCATTCAAGATCGAACGAAGGCGCGAGAGCTTGACGCTCGCGCTCCAGCTGCAGATCGACATCGACGCAATTCGCTTGTCTCTTGAAGACGAGACTGGCGGGCGCGCAGAATATGATTGCGCGCTTAGACATTTCCCTGTTCCTAATATCGCGCCGAACTGGTTACGCGCGACGGTCGATTTTGAGAATACGAAACGTATCTTGGTCACGGTTAATCTCAATGAGTTTCAGGATGAGTTCTCTTTGGCGAGTCTGGCGGTGCGACCCGTCGGCACCGAATCATTCCGGCCGCTGCGCAATTTAAGGGCCGACACCTACGCTTTTGCGATCACCCCACGTGGCGACGAGGCTGAAGCCCCAAACGCGACCGACGTTTCCCGCCGCTTCGTCTCCCTTAATTCGTGGATGTGTCGATGTTTTGCACAGCAAAGCTGGGATCATATCGGTCCGCTGCTCATGTCACGTTGGATGGACGCCGGCAAACAAGTCGCTGAGATGCCTGAGCAACGAAGCTTGTTGCTGGCTTCTGCCCATCTGCCTCCTGAGCCCGGCGCAGCTAAGAGCTGGGTTCCTCTCGCTCATCCGCTTCAAATTCTTCCATCGCTCTACGCGTCTCCGGTGACGTGCTTTCGGTCACTAGCTGAGAACGTGTCGGAGGGCTCCGAAGAATTGGCTTTGCTTGCAGAAACTGCGGGAAAGTCCATTCCGGAGTTACATCAGGCTTTGGGCTTCTCGCCGGCCTTTCTAATGGCTTTCGCAAATTTCGACGAGGCACGCCGAAAAAATCGACCGCTGCGCGGGTTCAATTTCGAACGCTATCGTCAATTGTTTCAGACTCTCGATACCGATCCAAGCGCTCGGTGGTTTTGGCGGCCGGGGAGCGAATTGTTGGGGCCAGTTCATTACGGTGCGGCACTCGGGAGGCTGATTGATCGGTTCTACGACGCCGGTCTCGAAGAAGAAGGTTCAAACGATGCACGCATTCGCGCCGCGAACGCACTTGCTCATGCCGCTTCGAGACTTCACGAACCGACGTTGCCTCCACCGATCGGAATCGAGCTGACGCACGGGATATTCGAATTCGCCCCGTTCTTCATTTCTGGGTTCGCCTACGCATCCAGGCACGACGCTGCGGCCGATTATCTGCATCGGCTTGCCGGCAGACTAGAGCGTCCATATCGGGCGGTGATCGGCGATGCATCATTCCTGATCAGGCTCGCGCCGGAGCTGTTCACCTTTTACTTGCTCCTGTGGGAGCTCACGTCCGAGAGGCAATCTAAAACATGAACGAACTTGACCCGATCGTCTTTCGCGACCGGCTTCGCAATACCCTCGCGCGATTCATTTCGACGGCCGCGCCCGTATCCGAGCTCCGTGCTCCAAGGCTGACGCAAAAGCTCAGTGAAGCGCTAACGTCAACAACGGTTTCCCTCGTCAAAGGACCGTTCGTTGAGAGCCTGCCTGATTTCGAGAAAAGCCACTCTCTCCACGACCTCGTAAAAGCGCAGCGTCTGAGCCAAAAATGGGCTGCACTGTCGGAAACGTCGGATGGCGGTAAGCTATTTCGTCGGCCACTTCACAAGCATCAGGCAGAAGCCCTGAGCCGCATGGGCGAGAATTATCTCGTGGCGACGGGGACAGGATCGGGCAAAACCGAGGCCTTCCTATTCCCGCTTATCGACGATCTCCTGAAAGAGGAGGATTTATCCAAGCCGGGCGTCCGAGCCATTCTGATTTATCCACTCAACGCGCTCGCCAACGACCAAATGCATCGTATCGCACGATTGCTGTTCCAGGACCTTTGCGATCCAGGCATCACGCTCGGGCGGTACACCGGTCAGGTCCGGTCAAGCGCGACCCGCGCCGAAGAAGAACGGAAGCTCGTTGAGGCTCCGTCGTTCCAAAGAGATTTCGGAGCAGCGCGGAACGTTCCGGAAAACTGGCTACTCAGTCGCGCCGAAATGCTGGAGCACCTGCCTCATATTCTCGTAACCAACTATGCGATGCTTGAGCACATTTTACTCTTGCCCCGCAACAGGGCGCTCCTACAGCAGGCGCGGTTGCGTTGGCTTGTTCTCGATGAAATTCATACCTACGCGGGTGCACAGGCCATCGAGGTTGCTTTTCTCTTAAGGAAATTGAAGACCCGGCTCGGGATATCGCGAGGGCAGGTCAAATGTGTTGGTACTTCAGCCAGCCTTGACCCGTCCCGAAAGGACGATCTCGCAAAGTTCGCGAGTGACCTTTTCGGTGAGGATTTTCCTGCCGGAGAACGGGCCGTCATCATCTCCAAGCGGGAGAGGCATCCAGCACTTCGGTCCGGTTCGGCGAGGATGACTTTGCGGGCGTTTGATTGGATTCAGCTGGGCAAGGTGGTCTCGGAGCTTCACAAGAATGGTGAAATCCAAGGCAGCGAGGCTGTGCAGCTATGGAATCGCTCGATTGCCAAAGCGGGCCTGAGTGAGCTCGTTTTGCGCGAGACTGCTGATTTCGGCGACGGTCTGGTCGACTTACTCGGAACGAACCAGCAGGTTAGGACGGCCGCACGCGACCTCGATGAGAAAGGCTCGATGAGTTTCGAGGAGCTGGCCCAGCGCCTGTTTCCAGACGAAGATGTCGCCACGCAACACGCGGCATGTGCGGCACTGATCTCCGTTGGTGTCCTGGCAAAACCATCGGCACCCGGCGCCTACCCGCTGCTTCCTGCTCGCTACCACCTAGCTGCATCCGGCGTAGAGGGTGTCTCTCTCCGGCTTGATGCGGACGATCCCGAGCACTGGTCGGCTATGACGTTCGGTAAGTCTGTTAAGGCCGAGGATGGAATGCCGCGCTACCCGCTCCTTGTTTGCAGGAATTGCGGTGAACCATACATCGAAGCTTGGGATGATGGACAACACCTTCACGCCAAACCCGAGACGGACTCGAAGCGTGTGGTTCTGCGCCTCAACGGCGCTTCCGAGGACCAAGCCTCGGAATACGACGATAGTGAAGAATCCGAAGAGGGTAAGGATCAAGCTGACCTTGAATATTTTGATCCTACCACGGGCGCACTGGCCGATGGTCCGGGAAAGGGAATTCTCGGGCTCTTAAGGGCCGAGATGCATGAAGATGAGGACGATGGTCGAAGCTACGTGAGGCGCTGTTCATCGTGCCGTAGTCCAGCAGGTCGCTATCCTGAGCCCATTAGTTCGGTTCATCCTGGCGACGATGCCTTCGCGGCGGTCGTAGCGCAGGAGCTTCTTGAAGGATTGCCCAAGCCGCACGATCGCGCGCAGGATGCCCCGATGGGCGGGCGGAACCTGCTCGTGTTTTCCGACAACCGGCAGGACGCCGCGTTTTTTGCTCCTTTTTTTGAACGAACCTCCCGCGATCAAGCTCTGCGCTCAGCGGTATTTCGTGTCCTGACGAAGGAAGGTGAACCTCTCAGCTTGGAGGACTTGACGCAGCTGGTCTATCGCGAGCTGCGGCGCGACGGATTCAAGCTCTACGATCGTTTTGCGCGCGAGCCGATGGGCAACGGCCAGACCAAGGATCGTTTGCTTGCGATGATCGTCGCGGAGTTTTGCACCGAAGGGCTAACCAGAATTTCTCTAGAATCTCTTGGTTTGGCGAAGGTCTGTTATGACGAGAAGGGCGTCCGCAACTCAAGCGCGGCGATCGAGCGCGCTGTCCCGCATTTGAAAGGAAAAACGACCGAACTCGTCCATTTCCTGTTGGGCTCAATGCGCCGATATCGAGCCATTAACAGCCTGGATCACCGCCTCGACCTAGAGGATGACTCGATTTGGGGTGAGGCCCAAGCACAAGAGCGCCGAGCATGGACTAGAACAAAGGAGAGCGGGTCCCGTTTGCTGCGGCCGCTCATTCCAACAGGTCAGTCCGAAAATCGGTTTACGTGGTTCTTGTGCAAGAAATTGAAACTTGATCGTTCGCAGGCACTAGATGCGCTGGATGCTTTTTGGAGCGAGGCAGAAAGGAACGGGAATCGACTCCTCACACGCCATTTCAGCGGAATGGCCGTTGATCTTTCGAACCTAAGCTTTCGAAGCGCGGCAGACGGTTCCCTTTACCGCTGCGTCAAATGTGGGTCCCGCTCTCAGATAAACATTGATGGTCAATGCTCTGCATGGCGATGCACGGGGACGCTCCTCGAAGTGGATCGACCAAGCCGGTCGGCGATGAAAGACCGGCATCATTACGTAAACCGATATGCTGGCCACGCCCTGGCCGCTCTCGCTCGCGAGCATACGGCTGCAATCGGCCCTGATCTTCGGACTGACATTGAAGAGAAGTTTCGCCAAGGCGAGCTGAACATGCTCAGCTGCACCACCACCATGGAAATGGGCGTAGACATAGGAGATCTGGAAGCAATCCTCTGCCGTAATGTCCCGCCCGGAATTTCCAATTATCAGCAAAGAGCGGGGCGCGCAGGACGCCGGGCGCAGGTCGCGCCAACCGCGTTAATGGTCGCTCGCAACAGCCGCTATGACCAAGCATCGTATAGGGATCTGCATGCGTATTTGAACGCCAAGCCATCCGTTCCCTATTTGACGCTGGACAACCCGAGTTTTTTCCGCCGGCACCAGGTATCAACGGTGCTCGCCGGTTTTCTTGAGGATCATCTGAATGATGCCGAGCGGACGGGTGCTCCCCGCCTAAAGCATTTTTTCTCCGATGCATTGACCGCGGAGGCTCAACAAGCATTGCGCGTCGAATTTAGTACCTGGCTTTCCAGCGAACGCGGATCGTCGTTCCTTCGACTGGCCGAACAAATGCGAGAATGGCTTCCTTTTGAACTTACGATTGTCGGTTTAGAGGGGGAGGACCTTCGAAGCCATGTAACAGGCGTGCTACATCGCTTCATTGACGACATCGCGGAGCGCTGGCAAGCGCTCGACAAATCCGCTGCGGAACAGCTGCGCATTATGTCCGATAAAGCTGTGGACGAAGCCGAACGGCAGAAGGCCTCGAATCGACATGCAGCCAAAATGCGAGAGAAACGGCAATTTCTTGATCAGTTTCTTGTTAGTATTTTGTCACGATCAGCCGTTATCCCCACGTACAGTTTCCCCGTTCATTCTATTCGGCTTGAGATTTCCGACACTCGCAGAACCGCTGACGAGAGCCAATTCGCGCAGGATGCGTCCCTCCAGCTCGACCGCGATGCCGCAGTTGCGATCGGCGAGTATGCGCCTGGGGCCGAGGTCGTCGCTGGCGGCCGTATCTGGACGAGTCGTGGTATCGTTCGCCGCTCCAAAGAGTATATGCCCGATCAATATTACCGAATTTGTAAGGATTGTGGACACCCGGAAATTCACTCCCAGCGGGATGAGTTTGGACCGACATGCCAGCAATGCGGAGGTGATCCGCAGGCGCGAATAGCGCGCTTCATCGCGCCCACCGCTTTTCTTACATCGCTGGATGAGAGGCAGGGGCGTGATCCTGGCTCCTCAAGGCTGCGAACCAGACCGATTGATGAAGCGCGCCTTCTGACAAGAGCGCATTTTCGCGATTACGCTGACACGGACCTATCAGGCGTACGGACATTCTTTGCTCCCGCGACGCCAACCGCTGGCGAGACTGCCGGGCGGCTGTTTGTCGTCAATCGCGGCCCCAAGGGTGCCGGTTATTTTTGGTGCAATCGCTGCGAATACGCCGAACCAGCACCGCGGACCGCGCTAATGGGCCAGAAGACTTTGAAGTCGGCGCACAAGAATCCGCGGACCGGTGACAAATGCTCACAAGAGGATTTGAGCTATCCATTCGACTTGGGACACGTTTTCGAAACGGACATCCGGGCGATAGGATTTTCCGCGTCTCCTCCGTCGTTCGCGGAAGCGGCCAATGAACGGGAGCGCGCTGCCAAGCTAGATGGGTTTCTAAGAACTCTTGCAGAGTCTCTGCGTCTTGCAGCCGCCTATCTGCTTGAGGCCGATCCGCGCGATATTCGAGCTTCGAAAGAACTTCGGGAGGGTAGACCGCTGATCGTTCTGTCTGACGCGGTGGCTGGTGGCGCGGGTTATGTTCAGCGTCTTTTCGAGGAGTCTCAGTTTTCTGCCAAAGCACTGGTAAGCGCGGCGATTCGAGTGCTTGACTGCGCACGGTCCGAATGTGCGACGAGTTGTTCGCAATGCATTAACGACTATTCCAATCAAGCGTACTGGGATGTGTTCGATCGTTTGCCAGTTCTCGAATGGATGCGCGGTCTGCTTTCGGAAACGGTGCTGCGGCCACCGCACGCTCCAGAGAGTGCGATTCCTGTCAAAGTGATTAACTACGGTGGTTTGGAAGAGCAGTTAAAGGTAGCCTCGAGTGTTACAATTTGCGCCGCGTCGATTCAGGGCGCACGGGTGCCGGAACTTGCCACATCAGTGGCCAGAATTATCCGTAACTTTTGTGAGTCTCTCAGCGATCGGAAAGTGCGTTTCATGGTGTGTTCTGGCCTCCCATTGGCCCAGTCCCGGCTGTCCACTCTCGATCGCCAAATCATTGATGTGCTTCTCCCGCTGGAACAGCGCGGCCAGCTCCAAATCTATTTGGTGCCAAGGACGGCTTTAGAAAACGCTCCCAGAATTGCGATTCAAAAAGCTAATAATACGCTCGAATACTACGGAAGCAATTTCGATCAGCCTATTTTTGACGACCTGATCGGCTCAAAGCTTTATGTCTCAACCTGCGCGTCCGCCGACGAGTGGCATGAAAAGAACAAGGCGCACCTTAGGCCGATTGAAAAGGCCCTCGCAGCTACGGCCCTCAACACGAAGGCATTTAGGCACGAAGCCGGCCAGCCCCGTGATTTCAAAGCCATGTTTGCAGAAATTATCGGACGAACCGTCAAATTGCAGATTGATGATCCCTATCTCGCCAGTGGCGACAGAAATCGGGGTGCGTTGGTTGACTTCCTGACGAGGCTGCAGGGACTCGGTGTTGTGATCACATCTTTGACGCTCACCTGGAAACCCCCTCGGCCGAACAGCGCTTCGAGCATTTCTGAGGAGCGCCCGGAAGATCAACAGCGTGACCTAGCCAATCGCTTGAAAAGGCTCGGATCGGTCGGGCCTATTCATCTGAATCCGCGAATGTCTCGGCTGGGCCATTTCCACGACCGGGTCGTCACAGCAACCGTGAACGGCGAGGCTGGACCCAAAATGTTGAGGTGGGACATCACCTCGGGAATAGACAACCTCATGCAAAGAGATCGTCAGTGTAGCGTGTTCTTCACGTCAATAGATGGAGTGTAGAGTATTCTAAGTTTTATGAGCGGGCATGCGAACCGCGCCGTAGCGGTCAATCGATTCTGTGGGCTCGCCAGCGCGGTGCCATAGCGGGATCGGCTGGCCGGATCTGGCTGTCGAGCGTCGGGCTGCGCTGCAATCGTCCTATCATTTGGGCAAGTGCTGGCTGGCACCGGCCAATTCGTTTGTCAGTTGCTCTCATCGGCGTGTCGAGCCTGACTGCGCTCGCCCGATCGACCGAGGGAGCCACAGATGGCGCGAACCCGCAAACCGCATCCTGCCGACGCTGCCAACGCGAAGGTGATCGCGTCGGCGGTCCGCTTCGAAATCGCTCTCTTTCTTGGGGTCGGCCGCTACGCGATCGATACCGCGGCAAACCTTGAGGAAGCGCGCAGCAAGGCTGCTCGCTTGGTCGCGATGCACCGTAATGGCCGGCGCCCGCTGATCTACGGTGTCACGGCCGACGGTCGATCGGGTCTCGTTACCGACACGTCACATATGGAGGACCCGATGAAGATTTATGCGAAGAAGTTCAACGCTCAGCGCGCCGCGAAGGCGGCAGGGCACGAGCCCGACGAAATCGAAATCGTGAAGACGAAGGACGGCTTTACGTGGCGCGTGAAGCGGCAACGAAAGTCCGCGGCCGATGCCCGCGATGCAAAGCTCGCCGCCGATCCCTCGCGAGAGCCGCCGACAGATGGTGCGAAACGCTCCGCCACACCGAAGCGAGCCCTCGGCAAGCGCGCGACAATTGAAGCCGCGGCCCGCGAAGGCAAGCTGCCCGAACCGCCTGATTTCAGTGCACCGACGCACACGCGGTTTCGCAACAAGCTCGCCAGCGTCGTTGAGCTTGCCAAGGCCGGCGATCTGAAAGGGCTGCAAGCATTCCAAATCAATCCCGTCAGCTCGAGCCCGAAGGCAATTGCCCGCTACCGCGATCTCTGCATCGTCGCGCTTGAGGCACGCCAGCGAGCCGTCTGATCGCGATTTGATGGGTCGGGCGAGATCCCAGGACACCCCGCGGCCCGTCACATGACGGGCCGTGCTTTTTTCCAGGGCGGGTATCGCCCGGCCTGGTTTGCCGTTTGGAAGCGGCTTGGACCAAGCAGTGCCTGCCCTCATAATACGGAAGGTTTTTCGGTGATCCTCAACAAATGGGTCGCGCGCGTCTCGATCACGGCACGAATGGCTTTGAGAATTTCATGCGTGATGCCCGCGTCTTCGAACTCCGCAAGAAGCTTGTCGGCTTCGTCTCTGATACGTCCCGCAAGCTCTGTCATGTCTCGGACCAGAAGGCGTTGGGCGGCCCGTGTGTCCGGTACGAGGGTCAGCCAGTGCTTCAACTGGATCGTATCGGCGACGGATCGTCCGCCAATCGCTATGGCGAGCTTTTTCGCCAGTCTCGGGTACGCCGCCGTGCAGACGACATCGTAGAGAGGTGCGAGGTCGGGCGCCTTGCCGCGATAGAGCAGGGCGTAGTTCTTCCCATGAGCGTCCGCATTGCCGACCAGATAATGAAAGATCAGCATGCGGATGAAACTCAGCCTGTCTGCCGCCGGACGCGCGGCGGCACGGTCGATCAGGTCCAGCGAGCGCTCGATCCCAGGTCCGCCTTCTTCCTCGTATTTCAGTTCCGGCGGCACGCTCAGCGCCTGACAGAAATCCTCCTGATGAAGCCGCGAGATGGTACCGTCGTTGTGCTGCAAGCGGTCGTAGCGCTCGACCAGCAGAAACGGGCTCGTACCGCTGTGGCGCATCTCGACCCTGGGTGCCGGCAGTTTCAGGCGCGCAGCTAGGCGCAGGCAGAACAGCTCGTTCTCGACTGAGCCATCGAGCGCCTGAATGGACGCCTTCAAGATATGCGTGGTGGGGCGGCCGCCCTTGGCTAGTCCGATTGTTTCGCCCTCGAGGCAGACGGCAAGTTTGTCCTGCGCGCCCGCAAGCGACAGCCGGACGCCTTCCTCGCCGCCGAGCAGCGGGCGTTCGCGGAGCTTGCCGAGGATTTCTGCCAAACGCGCCGGACTGAGCGGTTCGACACCATCGCCGTCGGGGGAAGGCGGCATCTGGCCCGCCGGATAAAGCGACAAGGCTCCCGCACATTCGCCCCCGATCACTTCGAGCAGGCCGAAAGCGTTGCCCGCGGAGATACCGAGCGCGCCGGCCAGACGCTGGCGCGCGCCCTCGTCGGGTAGGAGTCCGGAGAAGAAAGGGCGCGCAACCCGATCCGCATAGGGCGCTTCCTGCAGCGGCATGGAAAAGGAAATGGCGCGGGGCTCCCGTCCGGCGAGATAGCCGGGTTCATAGGCGTAGCTGAGGGCGCCTGCCTCATCCTGGCGGAGGGTGCCGGCCTTTGCCTCCCCTAAATAGACATCAAGCAGACGGCTCACGGGGCACTCTCCCGCCGGCTGCCGACGGAAATGCTGAGACCCAAGGACGCCGCCACTTGAAGGGCGAGGCCGATCTGGCAACTTTCCTTTCCGGCCTCCAGCTCTCGCACGAAACGCACGCCGACTCCGGTCAGCCCGGCCAGTTGTTCCTGCGTCAATCTCTGCGCCTTACGCTCCTTGCGGATAAGAAAGCCAAGGCTTTTGCTGTCGGTGATGGTCTGCATAGTCGTCCCTATCGGGACGATTATAGCAGCTCGATGGCTTCCAATCCATAAAAGGAACCGATCGGGACTATTTTTGGTGCAATTGGCGCTGGTACGGTGCGAGCGTCCCGATTGGGACGATTTTGCCCAGTTAGGAAGCTCTTACGGACGGCCGGTCAGGAGCTTTCACCACCATCACCCGAGCGCCCGCCGCGGTCACGCCGTCGGCACCGATCAGCACCGCATCATGGTCTGCGCGCGCTGCCTCCAGAGGTTCGCGGCGCGCACCCGCGCACCCGCAAAGGTGCGCACTCAGGGGCAAGGTGCGCACCCCGAATTCTTGTCTGCCGCTAGATTTCGATCGGGCCTTTGCCGCCCGCATCCGTATTCGCGTCGGAAGAACCTACGGCCGGCGGGGGAGGTGAAACGGGGGGCTCCGCCGCGTTGGTCTCATTGTAGGGCTTAAATCCGAGCCGGCCATCCCTTCCCCTTATGACCCACACCAACGAGCCGGGAAAATCATCAACCCAGAGATCGTCTCCACACGCCGCCCAGAGTTGATTGAACTCCTCGCTCGGATTAACCACACGGAGAATGAATCGGCCGATAACGTGGCGATCTTTGAGAGCGGCGAAGTCGAAATCAAATTCGGTTCTCTCCTCGTTCGATTCGATCTCCATCCAATCGATAAAACGCGCCAGCACACGTTCGCCAGGACTTAGGCAGTCCTGAAGCCACGTCCGGTAATCCTCTTCGACATCTCGTTGGCGTCGCTTGGTGGTGTTGGCCAGTTTGGGATTCTCATAGGGTTCAGGCAGGTCCTCCAACCAACACTCGCCGGCAAGCCATGTGTGCAGATACTTCCAATATTTCTTTGGCCGCCCCTGCGCCTCGTATGCAGCCCTCCACTCCACGGCTGCTTGAACGATCTTCGCGTGGAGCGTCGCATCGGGATCGAGCTTCTGGTACTCCGCCTTGGCTTTGTTGCGTTCCTGCTTCCGCCCATAGGCGTTCCAGAGCTCGTCGAACGGGTCCCGCGCCGGCGCCGCGGGCGGCTCGTCAGGGCCGCCCAGCGGCGGCGGAGGCGCGGGTCCCTGCTTACGTAGGCCGGCCTGTAAGCCGGCTACGTAAGCAGGTTTGGGTGAAGTCGTGTTCACCTCTGGGGCTACTTGAGGTGAAGCCGAGGCCACCTCTGAGGTGATTTGAGCTTCACCTCTAATAGAGGTGAAATCCTCGTGCATTCGCCAGTTCGGCACGTATTCGGTCGGCCGCGTTCCGCTGCCAATGCGGTCCACTTCGAGGTAGCCGAGCGCACGTAGCCGTTTGATCGAAGAGATCACGGCGCGCCTGGTAAGACCGGTTCCGGCAGCGAGATACGAGGGCGCCGCGCGCGAGTTGCCGTACCGCTGGTAATAGTTGTCAACCACGCGAAAAAGTACGGCGATGTCGCCGCGGCTGAGACGCCGATCGCGAACGGCAGCTTCGACCAGTTTCCACTGAGCAAGCAATGAGCCCGGTTCGTGCTCGGTAGCCGTGGTCGATTGGCCTTTAGCGTTGGCGAGCGGCTTCATGGCTCGCCGCCGTGCTGTTCTCGTCGTTGTTCTGAGTTGCGTGGATCGTCGGAAGCCGCGCGAGCCAGCTGCGCAAATCATCGACGCGAACGAGAGTCTTGCGGCCGTACTTTGCGGCGACGAGATCGCCCTTCTTGATCGCCTCGTAGAGTGTGGTTCGACCGATCCGAGCCGCGGCGCACGCCTCGGCGACCGTCAGTGCAAGTTGTTCCAAGATTGTCTCGCCATCGTTGGCCGGTTTGACTCCGGCGGTCATGCCCGCGTTCGTGCGGGCGATGGCGGATCAATCTAGACAAATTCCGAGATTTGTCGCCATCGCGAGTGCGGTTTGTTCGACGTGCAAAGCTGTGTTTTGCTGCTCAATGCGGTCGGATGCGGAGATCAGCATTTTGCTATTCTGCGGTCGCGCGAATCATGCTCTCGCTGCCGGTGCTTTTGATGCATGATCTCGCTGACGCGAAAACGGACGCCCCTCCACTTTTGGCTTCTGGTTTTTTGCTGCCGAGATCGAGCGTCGGCTTAGCGAGGGAATCGAACCCGTGATTTTTTAAGGCGGAAATCGCGTTGGCCTCGTTGTTGGCCCCTCCCCAAATCTCATTGAGAGACGCGTTATGTATCAATTGCTTGCGTTTAATATTCGATTCCGCCCCTGGCACCATCGGCTTAACTATTACACCGGAAAGCTCACGGCTCACGCACGTTCTGCGCCCCGCGCCTGGGCCGGGCGGGCAAAGCGGACGCGGCGAGGCACAGGATCGCGAACAAGACCTGGCCCGCCGCCTGCGCGGTGTTGGTCGTCGGGTCGTATTGCGGGGAGACTTCGACCACGTCGCCGCCGACGACGTCGAGGCCTCGGCAGCCTCTGAGAATCGCCAACGCGTCGGCCGAACTCAGCCCGCCGACTTCCGGCGTGCCGGTGCCAGGGGCAAAAGCGGGATCGAGACTGTCGACGTCGAACGAGACGTAGGTCGGGCCTTCGCCAGCGACCTCGCGAGCTTTGCGAATGACCGCCGGGACGCCCATGGCCAAGACTTCTTCGGCGTGGATCACGGTCATCCCTGAATCATAGGAGAATTCCCAGAGATATTCCGAATTGCCGCGGATTCCGATTTGTATCATCCGCTCCGGGTCGAGAACGCCGTCGAGAACCGCTTGGCGGAACGGACCGCCGTGATGGAACTTGCATCCTTCGAACGACCCGCTCGTGTCGCAATGCGCGTCGATATGGATCATGCCGACCGGCCGCTCTTTGCCGATGGCGCGAAGAATCGGCAGGCTGACGGAGTGATCGCCGCCCACGGAGAGCGGAACGATTCCGGCGGCGACCAGCCGACCGACAAAGGCTTCGATGTCCCGGTGGCATGCAGCCAAGTCGTAGCGGCTGCTCAAGGGGACATCGCCAATATCGGCGATCGAGAGTTCGGCGGCCGGCGCCATTCGAAAGACGTGCTCATAGGTTCCGACCCGCTCGAGGTTGCGCAGGGCGCGAGGGCCGAATCGCGCGCCGGATCGGTTGGTCACGCCAAGATCCATAGGGACGCCCAAGAGGGCGACGTCGAGGTCGTCGTGCGTCTTCTCGCTGAAATCGGGACGATGCGGCGCGCGCAGCAGGGTCGGCACGCCGGCATAGGGCGGCGGCCGCTTGTCCGAGTCTTTGAAGACGGAGGCGGCGACCTTTTGGAAATGGGAATCGTAAATTTCGTTGCCGCCTACAGCGCCATATCTGGCGCGCAGCCGCTCCAATTTCTTGTCATCAAACATCCAATCTCTCCGTCGCCGCGCTGCCCTGTTCAGAAACCGATCGCGCATCCGTCTTTGCGGCCGTCGGAGCCGCCGATGAGCGAACCGCGCTCCCAGTCGATCCAGATCGCCTGCGCGCCGCCGATCGCCCAATTTGGCGGCTTGACCTTGAAGCCGCGCGCTTCGAGCGCCGCGCCATGGCGCTGCCGCAGCCGCGCTTCAGCTTCGACGACGTTCGTCCCGGGCAATGGAAACAGTCTCGGCAGATCGATCGCGCTTTGCAGATCGAGCCCGTGATCGAACAATTTGGCGAGGAGATGAGCGTGGCCCATCGCCTGATAGTGTCCGCCCATGACGCCGAAGGGCATGCAAACACGTCCCTTTTCGGCCGCCATTCCAGGAATGATCGTGTGCATCGGGCGCTTGCC
This sequence comes from Alphaproteobacteria bacterium, assembly GCA_021325385.1. GTDB lineage: Bacteria > Pseudomonadota > Alphaproteobacteria > Rhizobiales > Beijerinckiaceae > Roseiarcus. Next base: position 68,471 of record JAJPHH010000032.1, on the reverse strand, counting down.
GGGCGCGATCCGATTAGGATGGCCCTCGGTCAGAGAGAAGCTCTGGCCGCGATTGTGAAAGAGCACGCCGCTCATGGGACTGACGAGTCCGCTGCCATAGGGATGGAATATCGAATTGATCAAGCTGACGGCGTTTCGATCCTTGTCCACGACCGCGATGTAGACCGTGTCCGAATGCGCGACCGTTTCAAACGAAGGAAGAGCCTCGATCGCACGAGCGACGTCGATCTTGGCCGCCAAATCGTCGGCGAGCCGATCAGACAGAAGATAATCGGTCGGAACGTCGCTCGTCGCCGGGTCGGCCAACAAGGCGTCCCGCGCAGCGTAAGCGAGGCGCGTCGCTTCGATCTCGATATGAAGATTGTCGAGATCAAGCGGATCTGGACGGACGTTGAAACGCGACAGGATCTTCAAGATCATGAGCGCGACGACGCCTTGGCCATTCGGCGGGCATTCGTAGATCGTGCGGCCGCGAAACTCCGCTTTGATCGGCGCGACATATTCGCCCTTGGCTCCGGCGAAATCGTCGAGCGTGTGGAGACCGCCGAGGCTCCTCAAATACGTGACCATGTCTGCGGCGATCTCGCCGCGGTAGAAAGCATCAGGCCCGTCGCGACCGATGGTCGTCAAAGTGTCGGCCAGCGCCGGTTGACGTTGGATTGATCCGACCGCAGGGGCTTGGTCGCCGCAGAGGAAGGTTCGCCGCGCGGTAGGATCGCGCTTCAGCAGGTCCGTCTGGTTGCCGACGTCATGGGCGACGCGCGGCGATATGGCGTAGCCGTCCTTCGCCAGGCCGATCGCCGGCGCCAAGACGTCCGCCAAAGGCAGACGGCCGTGATCGCCAATCAGGCGCGACCAGGCTTCGACTGCGCCGGGAATCGTGACGGCGTGCGGCGAGTTCCGTTCGATCGCTCGAACGCCCTCGCGCTGATACCATTCCGCAGTCGCAGCAATCGGCGGGCGCCCGGAGCCGTTATAGGCGAGGATGTTCTCCGACCCGCCGAGCGAAATCAGCGCGAAGCAATCGCCGCCGATCCCTGTTGATCCTGCTTCCACGACGCCCTGTACGGCGCAGGCCGCAATTGCAGCGTCGACCGCGTTGCCGCCGCTTCTGAGAATGTCGACGGCGATCGCCGTGGCCGTCGTATGCGAAGTAGCGGCCATGCCGTTTTTGCCCGTCGCAATGGATCGACCGGGCGACTCGAAATCCCGCATGTTACGGCTCCGCGCTATCTCAGTTTTGGCCGAACCGAGGGAATTGTCCCGTCTTTGCTTGACAGTCCGACCCCGGCCGTATCAGACTGGATAAGTGGATACACAAATCCAAACACGATTTGGGTGCGGATGACAAGCGTGCAGACGATTGACGCTTTTTCAGCGAGCACCGCCGAGGAAGAAGCCTATCGTCACGTCCTCAAGGGCATTCGCACCGGCCGCTTCCGTCCGGGAACGCGGCTCATTCCGGAAGACATCGCCAACGAAATCGGCATGAGCCGGATGCCGGTGCGCGAAGCCTTTCGGCGACTCAGCACGGAGGGGCTTGTGCTGATCCGGCCGAATCGCGGTTGCGTCGTCGCCGGGCTCACCACCGATGAAATCTACGAAGTCTTCGAAATCCGGTCCGTCCTCGAAGGGCTCGCTGTCCGACTAGCCACCCCGCGATTTGACGCCGATGCATTTTCGGAATTGGATCGGCTCTTGGCGCGCATGCAAACCAACGGCGAAGGCGGCGATGATTGGGTCACCCGGCATCGCCAGTTTCACGAATATCTCTGTTCGTACAGTCAACGGCCTAAGCTCATCCGGCAGATCGCCCGGCTCCATGTGACGATCGAGCCCTATCTGCGCATCTGGCTCCACCACGCGGAGAAGCCGCTCAGCGCCGATGAAGAACATCGTGTGATCATTAGGACGTTGGAAGCTGGAGATCCGATCGCCGCGGAGGCGACGATCGAAAAACACATTCTGGAGACGGCGCCGGCGCTGGCGGCGTTCGTGGCGCAAACTGGGCGATGAACGAAGCTCCAAATCCCGCCTGACCAGGCGTGGCCAACGGATATTTGAGGGACGAGGACTGGCTAAGCCTCGAATCGTGAGGGATCACATGAAGACGATCGGGAAACTTGCGTCATTGGCCGCGTTGACCATTTCAGCGTTGATGTGGGGAGCGGCCGCGTCGGCGGAGGATAGGCCGACCGCGATCACGATAGCGACCGAAGGCGCGTACGCGCCCTGGAACTTCACTGGCCCGGACGGCAAGCCGGCGGGATTCGAAATCGACCTCGCCAATGACCTTTGCGCGCGCATGAAGGTCACGTGCACGATCGTCCTTCAGGACTGGGACGGCCTCATCCCCGCTCTGAACGTCGGCAAGTTCGATGTCATCATGGCGTCCATGTTCATCACCGACAAACGACTGGAAATTATCAATTTCAGCCGCCCTTATGCGATTGATCCGTCCACCTTCGCCGTCGCCAAGACGAGCGCGCTCGCCAAAGCGGGCATGGACGGCGAATACGATCTTAACGACGAAGCGGCAGCCGCTCCCGTGATCGAAAAGATGAAGCCGCTGGTCAAAGGCCTTGCCGTTGGCGTTCAGGCGGCGACGACGAACCAGCAGTTCCTGAAGAAATATTTCGACGGCGTCATCGATATCCGCGAGTACAAGACCACCGAACAGCATGATCTCGACCTTGCCGCCGGCCGCGTCGACGCGCTCTTCGCGCAAAGCACCGCCCTGGCGGCGACGCTCGGAAAGCCGGAATATTCGGCGTACACGCTCGCCGGTCCAAAGTTCATAAAAGGCGTCTTCGGTCGCGGCACCGGCGCCGGCATGCGCAAAAAGGACACGACGCTGCTCGCCATGTTCAACGAAGCGATCGGGTCGGCGATCGCCGACGGCACGGTGAAGCGGCTGTCCCTGAAATGGCTCAAGGCGGATGTGACCCCGCCGCAATGACGCGCCGGCCGGCCGTGGTTCGAAACGAGGCTGCCGATCGCGGGCGTAGGCGCAAATGATTAGCTCCAGCCTTTTCGAGGTGTTGAGTTTCGGCGCGGGCGGATGGGGCGCGGCGCTGCTGAAGGCGGCGCTGACGACCACGGCGCTCTCGATCGCCGGCTTCGCCGCCGGCGCGGTTCTGGGAGGCCTCGCCGCTTTCGCTCGGCTCTCCGGCGGAGCGCTCGGGGCTGCCCTTGCCGACGGCTACGGCACGCTGTTCCGCGGCGTGCCGGACCTTTTGACGATCTATCTTCTCTATTTCGGCGGCAGCGTCGGCCTGACCGTCGTCAGCCATTGGCTCGGCGGGCAAGGCTTCGTCGGGCTCCCCGCTTTCGCCACGGGCGTCGCGGCGCTCGCAATTATCTCCGGCGCCTACCAGGCGGAGGTCTATCGCGGGGCGTACCTCGCTATCCATCGCGGCGAACTCGAGGCCGCGCGGGCCTTCGGCATGCCCCATCCGACCATGCTGCGCAGGATCATTGCTCCGCAATTGCTGCGCTATGCGCTTCCGGGGCTCGGCAATGTCTGGCAATTGGTGCTCAAGGATTCCGCGCTCGTCTCCGTGACTGGCCTGGTCGAACTTATGCGACAGGCGCAGGTCGGCGCCGGTTCGACTCGCCAACCCTTTGTCTTCTATTGCAGCGCGGCCGCTCTCTACCTCATCATCGCGCTGCTGACCGGCGCTTTGTTCCGGCGCGCCGAACGCCGCAGCTTGCGCGGCGTCAGGATTGCGTGATGGATATCGCCTTCCTTGCCGACGTCTTTCGGCGCCTGCTGAGCGGGCTGCCGCTTACGCTCAAGCTCGCCGGGACGTCGGTCGCGCTCGGCTTGCTCATCGCCCTGGCCTTAGCGACGACGCTGCAGGGCGGAAGACCTCTCTTCGTGTGGCTGATCCGCGGCTTCGTCGCCGCTTTTCGAGGGACGCCGCTCCTGGCGCAAATATTCCTGATCTATTATGGGCTCGGTCAGTTCCGGCCGTTCCTGCAGGACATCGGACTTTGGAGCTTTTTTCGCGAACCTTTCTGGTGCGCGATCCTGGCGTTGACCCTGAATACATCCGCCTATGGAACCGAGATCATCCGCGGCGGGTTGCAATCAGTCCCGCTCGGGCAAATCGAGGCGGCGCGCGCCTGCGGCATGTCGCCTTGGCTGGTGTACCGCCGGATCACGCTGCCAATTGCGCTCCGGCAGGCCCTGCCAAGCTACGGCAACGAAATCATTCTCATGATCAAGGGCACGTCGCTGACTTCAATCGTCACATTGACGGAAGTCACGGGCATCGCCGAGCAAATCATCTCGCAGACTTACCGCGCCATCGAAGTCTTCGCGTGCGCCAGCGCCATCTATCTTGCCCTGAATTTCATCGTGACCCGCCTCATCGGCTGGCTCGAACGCCGTCTCTCCCCGCATCTCAGGACCGCGCCTAACCTCATGCCGTCGTCCTCGCCAAGAGGAGCATCGGCGTGATCGGCGATTTGGCCCTCGATCAAGCGGGAACCGCGACGCGGGACCGGCCGGCGGCCGTCATTGTCGAAGACCTTCACAAAAGCTTCGGTCCCATCGAAGTGCTCAAGGGCGTTTCGCTCCGCGCTGCGCAGGGCGAGGTCGTCTCGATTCTCGGGTCATCGGGTTCGGGCAAGTCGACCTTGCTCCGCTGTCTCAACCTGCTCGAGACGCCCGGCCGCGGCGCGATCACCATCGGCGACGAAACCTTGCGGTTCGCGCCGGATCGCAAGGGACGATTGCAGCGTCCGGATCGCAAGCAAGTGGAGCGCCTGCGCCGCAGTGCAGCGATGGTGTTCCAGAGTTTCAACCTCTGGTCTCATATGACGATCTTGGAGAACGTCATCGAAGCCCCAGTCCATGTCTTGAAAAGGCCGCGGCTGGAATGCGTAGCGGAGGCGGAGGCGCTGCTCGCCAAAGTCGGCCTTGCCGAGCGCCGGCATTATTATCCTGCTCACCTCTCTGGCGGTCAGCAGCAGCGCGCGGCGATTGCGCGCGCCCTCGCGATGCACCCGAAAGTCCTGTTGTTCGACGAACCGACCTCGGCGCTCGACCCGGAGCTTGTCGGCGAAGTGCTCCGGGTGATGCGGTCGCTCGCCGATGAGGGGCGAACCATGCTCGTCGTCACGCACGAGATGGCCTTTGCGCGCGATGTGTCGTCGCGCGTGCTCTTCGTCCATGACGGCCGGGTCGAGGAAGAGGGAGCGCCTGCGGCGATCTTCGCCAATCCAAAATCCGAGCGTCTGCGCCAATTCCTATCAAGGACCCGAACGGCCGGCTGAAACGAACGGCCGCCGCGGACATCGCTCGATAATCATTGACTGGGAACGGAAAATGTCAACGCAGGTCGGCCATCTTCGTCCGAATTCGCTCGAAGCGCGCGACGCTGCGTTCCACCTGCATCCCTACACGAACGCCGCTTTGCACGAAAAAGAAGGTCCGCTCGTCATTGTCGGCGGCGACGGCGTCCATGTGATCGACGCTTCCGGTCGGCGTTATATTGAGGGGCTAGCCGGGCTATTCTGCGCCTCGCTCGGCTTCAGCGAAAAACGGCTTGCGGCCGCGGCGTCGCGACAAATGGCGACGATGCCTTTCTACCACGCTTTCGGGCACAAGACGACCGAACCCAGCGCTCTTCTCGCCGAGCGGTTGATCGCCTTGGCGCCGGTTCCGATGTCGAAAGTCTTTTTCGCGAATTCGGGCTCCGAGGCGAACGACACGGCTATCAAGCTGATTTGGTACTACAACAACGCGCTCGGCCGGCCGCGGAAGAAGAAAATCATCTCCCGTTGGCGCGCCTATCATGGCGTGACGGTCGCGACCGCGAGCTTGACGGGCCTACCCAACAATCATCGCGATTTCGATCTGCCAATTTCCGGCATCTTCCACCTCATGTGCCCGCATTTCTATCGGCACGGCGAACCCGGCGAGACAGAGGAGGAATTCGCTTCCCGCTGCGCGGCCGAGCTGGAAGCGCTAATTGAGCGCGAAGGCGCCGACACGATCGCGGCCTTCTTCGCCGAGCCGGTGATGGTTTCCGGCGGCGTCGTCACGCCGCCGCGCACCTATTTCGACAAGATTCAGCCTATTCTAAAACGCCATGACATCCTGTTTGTGGCGGACGAGGTGATCTGCGGCTTCGGCCGTACCGGCCATATGTTCGGCGTGGAAACATACGGGCTAGAACCGGATATGATCACGGTCGCAAAGCAGCTGTCCGCCGCCTATCTACCGATCTCTGCGCTCATGATCAATGAGAAGGTCTATCGGGCGATTGTTGCGGAAAGCGAAAAGATCGGGAGCTTCGCCCATGGCTTCACCTATTCGGGTCATCCGGCCGCGGCGGCCGTCGCCCTGGAGGCCCTCAACATCTACGATGAGAGAGACATAGTCGGCCATGTCCGACGGGTGGCGCCGCGCTTTCAGGCGCACGTTCAGCGGCTCGCCGGGCATCCCCTGGTCGGAGAAGCGCGCGGCGTCGGCCTCGTCGCAGGCCTCGAAGTCTCGCCCGACAAGGCGAACCGGGCGTTGTTCGACCCTTCGCTTGCGATCGCGGCGGACGTCGCGCGGCGTGCGCAAGCGCACGGCGTCATCACTCGAGGCATCGGCGACACGGTCAGCCTTTGTCCGCCATTGATCATCGACGAGCCATTGATCGATGAACTCATGGCGCGTATCGAGCGCGCTTTGGACGATACTTATGCTTGGGCGAACGCGGAAGGGCTGATGAGGCGAGAATGAATGAGCGGCGCGCCTGACCGAGTCTTGCTCATGACCGGGCGCGGCGCTTGAAAATAAACGGCCGGCTTGACGTGTCGACAAGTCCGGCCCGACCCGTCCGCCTGTGCGTTGAAGCGCGCGGCATCGGTCCTCCATTGCGCTCAGTTCGGCTCAAACAGGTCACGGTTGGGCTGCGCCGCCGCAGTTAGTCAAGCCGGGGTTTGCGCCACGTCCCTGATGAGCTCGCGCAACCAGGTCAGACCGGCGTCCTGCGCTCGATATTTGTGCCACTGCATAGCTTGCCTCATCCTCGGCAGACGAACCGGGAGTTCGATGACCTTGATCGGCAACATCCTTTCCGCCTGTCGAGCCAACCGTTCCTGAAGCGTCGCAATGCGGTCGGTTCCGACGACAAGAAGGGGAATCGTATTGAAGCTGTACGTGGTCACGTCGATCCGTCTCTCCACGCCTAGTTGCTTGAAATACACTGATTCAAGCGATTGCGCGCCTCCCGGCGGTTGCATGACGATGTGCGAAGCTTCCGCAAACTCGCGTCGAGAGAGCTTCCCTTGCGCGAGATTTCCGTTTCGCCAGACGATCGCGCAGTAGCGCTCTTCGAAGATCACCTCGGCGGGATGCCGCTTCGAACAAAAGTCGTATGGAATGATAAGCAGGTCGACATCGCCGCGATCGAGCAGTCGCTCCGGCGCTTCGACCTGGTGCAGGAAATTGAACTGCACGGTTCGTGAAACGTTACGGCAGCGCGCCAGAACGCGTGGAATCAAGGTCGCCAAAGTGTAATCGGAAACGAGGAGATTGAATTTCCGATCTGAGGTCGACGGATCGAATTGCGAGGTGGCCGCAATCGTCCATTCGACACGGACCAGGACGTCCCGTACCGGGCCCTTCAGAGCCTCGGCGCGCGGCGTCAGCTCCAAGCGACGGCCGACCTTCGCCAAGAGATCATCGTCGAAGTAATCCCGAAGGCGTTGCAGCGCGTTGCTCATCGCCGACTGCGTCAGGTTCATACGTTCGGCGGCGGCGCTGACGCTCCGCAAGCTGAGCAAGTGATCCAACGCCACGAGGAGATTGAGGTCGAGCCGTTTGAAACGCATGCGCCTGAGCCCACGGACGATATATTTATAGAATCAATAAGAGCAATTTCAACAATTCATTTTTCTGACGCGCCGCCCTTCCCTAAACAGGGATCGAGGAGGAAAGCGCATGAAGATTTCGGCAGGGCGAGCGGCGGCGCGCGCGCGGGACGTCGGCCATACCCGTCCATCGGCGGGGTAGCGGATGTTCAAGTATTTTCCGACCAATTATCCCTGGAATCTCTCGGTCGACCTCGCCCTAGAGATGGGCGCCAAGATCGGCGAGATCGAGGAGATGTGCGCCCCTCTCCAGGAGGCCGCGAAGCAGCCCGACCCGGCCGGAACCCTCGCCTTTCGGGAGGCCTGGTCGAAAATGGCGGACAAGCTCTGCGGCCTGGCCGAGGAGGACGAGAGCCGCGGCAGGCTCATTTCCGCCGGCGAGAAATACGGCCGCGCCGCCAGCTATTATCTTACCGCCGAGCGCCTCCAGGCGCATAATGCGCCCGGCCGCATGGCGCTCTATCGCCGCGTCCTCGAGACCTTCGCCCGCGGCATCCGTCTCGCCGGCGAGAATTGCGAGCGGGTCGAGATTCCGTACGGCGGCGCCCATCTCGCCGCGCTTTACATTCGCGCCGATGGCGCTCAGAAACGAGCGCCGCTCCTGGTCCAGCTCAACGGCCTCGATTCGACCAAGGAGATGAAATACCGCGTCGGACTGCCGCTTTGGCTCGCCAAGCGCGGCGTCGCCTCGCTGGTGGTCGATCAGCCCGGGAGCGGCGAAGCTCTGCGGCTTCACGGCATGCGGGCCGTCTACAATACCGAGGCTTGGGCGAGCAAAATCGTCGATTGGCTCGAGACCCGCGACGACGTCGACCCGAAGCGGATCGGCTGCGAAGGCGTTTCGCTGGGCGGCTACTATTGCCCGCGGGCGGTCGCGTTCGAACCGCGCTTCGCCTGCGGCGTCGCGTGGGGCGCCAATCACGATTGGCGCGACGTGCAAAAGAAGCGCCTGCAGCGCGAAGGCGACTTTCCGGTTCCTCATTACTGGGAGCATGTGCGGTGGGTCTGGGGCGCGCGCGACTCGGATGAGTTCATGCGTATTGTCGAGAAGGTTCATCTCGACGGCGTTCTCGACCGCATCAAGGTTCCGTTCCTCGTCGCGCATGGCGAGAAAGATTCGCAAATCCCGCTTCATTGGGCGCAGCGCACCTATGATCAGCTTGTGAACAGCCCGAAGCGCGAACTGAAGATATTCGGCGAGCGCGAAGGCGGCGCGCAGCATGCGAGTTTCGACAATTCCGCCAATGCGGGCGCCTATATCGCCGACTGGGTCGCCGAAACGCTCGGCGGCCGCACCGCGCTTGCCGATTAGCCGAACGGAGAACTCCATGAACATCATCGGACCGGACGCTCTCGTTTTCGGCGTCGACGACGTGGAGGCTTGCGCCAAATACCTCGTCGCCTTCGGCCTCGATCCGGTCGGCGTCGACGAGAAGGGCGGCCGCTTCGAGGCGCTCGACGGGACTGGAATCGTCCTGCGCCGACGCGGCGACCCGAGCCTGCCGGCGCCGCTCGAGACCGGCGCGATGCTGCGCCAGATCGTCTATGGCGTCGCCGACGAAGCGACGCTCGGCGCGGTGGCCGACGAGCTTGCGCGCGATCGCCAGGTCCAGCGCCGAGCTGACGGCGGAATCGAAGCCACGGACGATCACGGCTTCGCCCTGCGCTTCCAACGTACAATTCGGCGGAAGCTCGACCTGCCCGGCGAGCGCGTCAACGCCCCAGGCGCGCCGGCGCAGCGCGGCGTGAACCAGATCGGCGTCTGGCAAGATATGCCAGCCAAGCCGCGGACGCTGTCGCATGTCGTCTGCTTCGTGCCGGATATCGCTCAGGCGGAAGCCTTCTACGTCAACCGCCTCGGCTTCAAGGTTACGGACCGGCTTGGCAATTCCGGTCCGTTCCTGCGCCCTGCCGGAACGAACGATCACCATACCTTGTTCTTCATTCAAACGCCCGTTTACATGAAGGGCTGCGAGCATTTCGCCTTCCATATGGGCGGCCCGACCGAGCTCATGCTTGCCGGCTCGCGTTTCATCAAAGCCGGTTACCAATCCTTCTGGGGGCCAGGCCGGCACAAATTCGGCTCGAACTGGTTCTGGTATTTCAACAGCCCGCTCGGCTGCCATGTCGAATATGACGCCGACATGGATCAGCACGACGATGAATGGGCGCCGCGGGAGACGCCGATGAGCGCGGAGGCGGCGCAGGCCTTTCTGTTCGAACATCGCGAGAAATGGGCGCCGGGCGGGCCCCCGCCGGGCATGGGACGCTGATCGGATATGGCGCGCTTCCTCTGCAAGCTCGACGACATCGCCGACGGCGAAGCGCGCGCCTTCGGCCCGTTCGATGGCGGCCGGACCAAGGCGTTCGTGGTGCGTAAGGGCGAGCACATCCACGCTTATTGGGACGCTTGTCCGCATTACGGCGATACGCCGATGGCGTGGCGGACAGACGCTTATCTCAACGCCGCGGGCGACCGGATCGTTTGCGCCTCGCATGGCGCAGAATTCGAGATCGAGACCGGACGCTGCCTTCTCGGCGCGGCGCTCGGCAAGTCGCTGAGGCCGGCGCCAATCGAAGCGACTGCGAACGGCGAGCTCGTCCTCAAAGGATAAGCAATTCAGGAGGAAGCCATGTCGGCCGAGGGCAAGCGGATTTTGATCATAGGCGGCGGCTTTTCCGGCATGGCCGCCGCCATTCAATTGCGCAAAGTCGGCGCAAGCGTCGATCTCGTCGAAATCGATCCGGTCTGGCGCTCCTACGGCGCCGGCATCACGCTTGGCGGGGCAAGCCTACGCGCGCTGCGAACGATTGGCGCGCTCGACGCGTTCCTCGAAAAGGGCGCCGCGACGGACGGCGTCGACGTCTTCACGGCCGCCGGACACAGAATCGCCAGCCTGCCGACGCCGCGGCTCGCCGGTCCCGACGTGCCCGGCGGCGGCGCGATCATGCGCCCCGTTCTTGCCGGCATTCTCGCGGAGGCGACCCGAGGTTGCGGCGCTTCGGTACGGCTGGGCGCGACTTTCGAAAGGATCGAGGCGACCGAAAAGGGCGTGCGTGTCCTTTTCAGCGACGGCTCGGAGAGCGCCTACGATCTCGCGATCGGCGCCGACGGACTCTATTCGAAGACGCGCGCCGCTCTGTTTCCCGATGCGCCGCAGCCTCGCTATACCGGCCAATGCGTCTGGCGGGCAGTCGCGCCGCGTCCCCGGGAAGTCGAGCGCCCGACCATGTGGCTCGGCCATAGAGTGAAAGTTGGCGTCAATCCGGTCTCGCGCGATGAAATGTACATGTTCGTCACAGAGGACCGGCCGACGAACGACCGCATCGACCCAGCGCGCTTCGTCTCGATGCTCGCCGAGCTGATCGCGCCGTTTTCTTCGCCGGTCGTTCAGGACGTGCGCGCCTCGCTCGGCGTGAATTCGCAGATCGTCTATCGGCCGTTGGAAGCTCTGCTTATGCCGCGGCCTTGGTCGAGAAACTACGTGGTTCTGATCGGCGACGCCGCTCACGCGACGACGCCCCATCTCGCTTCGGGCGCCTGCATCGGCATCGAAGACGCGATCGTGCTCGCCGAGGAGATCGACCGCGCCGGCAACGTGGCGGACGCTTTGCAAGCTTTCGAATCGCGCCGGTGGGAGCGATGCCGAATGGTCGTCGAGAACTCGCTGCGGCTGGGCGAGATCGAGATTAAGGACGGCGATCCTGCTGAGCACGCCAGGATCATGCGGGAATCGATGACGGCGCTGGCCGCGCCGATCTGAGCAAGGCCGAACGGGAGGAGCCCATGCGCGCGAGCACTGAAAACTGGTCCGGCCGAATACCCTTGATGATCGGCCATTGCGCCGGCATGGTCGACCTGGTCGCCCTGCCGGTTTGGGTCGGCGCCCTCATCGCCGAATACAAATTCGAGCCGCAACGCGCCGGCGGCCTCGCGACCTTGTTCCTGATCGGCGCCGTCATCAGCAGCCTCACCTTCGCGCCGCGCTTCAATAATATCGACGCGCGCTGGGCGGCGACGGGGGGATTCGCACTTGCCGCTCTGGCGTTTCTTGGCGCAACTTTTGTGACGTCCTACATCGCGCTGGCTGCGCTTCACGCGCTCGCCGGCGCTTCGGCCGGCTGCGCCCTGAGCTTCACGCATGGGACGATCGCGCGAAGCGCCAACCCGCACCGCCTGTTCGCAATTGTCGGCCTTGCGCTCGGCGTTTTTGCGATCGTGTTTCTCGGCGCCACGCCGAATCTGATCGCCGCTTTTGGCGGCCGCGCGCTGTTTGCGACCTTCGCCGCCGTGATGGCCGTCGCGGCGCTCGCCGGGGCGATTTCATTTCCGAGTGCGCGCCTCAGCGACGACGAAGACCTCGTCGCCGAGGTCGCCCGTCTCCGTCCCGCCGTCTGGTACGGAATTGCCGGCGTAAGCTGCATGGCGCTGACTCAGGCGATGATGTTCAGTTTTCTCGAGCGCATCGGCATAGACCGCGGCTTCGGCCGCGAGGCGGTGACGGGCGTGCTGATCGCGCTCGGTTTCGTCAATCTCTTCCCGGCGCCGTTGGCGGCCATCCTGGAAAAGCGGCTTTCCGCCCGCGCGGTCCTGCTGGCCGGCCCCATCCTGCAGGCGGCCATCGTACTGACGATCACCCTGAGCGGCAGTTTCCCTGCCTATGCAGGTCCGGCGATCTTCTTCGCCGCGGTCATGATTTTCACCCATACCTTCGCCTTCGGCGTCCTCGCTAAGCTCGATCCCAGCGCTCGCGCGCTCGCCGGCACGCCGGCTATGCTGATGATCGGCGCTGCGATTGGCCCGATCCTTGGCGGAACGCTCGTCCAGGCGTTCGGCTATGCGAGTCTGGGCGTCGCCGCAATAATCATCGCCGCCTGCGGCGTTGCTTTGTTCGCCCGCGTCCATGCGCCGGACGGCGCGCTCGCCGCCGCGCCGAAAGCGGTCGCCTAATCCGGAGAGAATATCCGATGTCCCTACCGCCAATACGCCGCGTCGTGACCGGCCACGACGCTTCCGGCCAAGCGATTATCGCAATCGACGGCGCGCTGCCGACCGTGACGGAGCTCGCGGCGATTCCCGGCACGGTTTTCCACGAAGTCTGGAATACGGAAGGGGCGCCGGCCTCGATCGGCAATGGTCCGGATCCATCGATCGGTCCGATCCGCTTGCCGCCGCCGCGCCAGGGCACGCGGTTTCGGTTCGTCGACATTCCGCCAGATACCGAAGAGTTTCTCCGGCGCGGCGCCGAGAAAATGGGAAGCGCGTTTGCCGAGATCGGCGACGCGCATGCTTCCACCGTGAAAGCCGATTCGCCGCATCCTCTCATGCACCGTACGGAGTCCATCGATTACGGCGTCGTCATTGCCGGCGAGATTACTCTCATTCTCGACAAAGGCGAGGCGTCGCTGCGCGCCGGCGACGTGGTGATCCAGCGCGGCACCAATCACGCATGGGCCAACCGCTCGGGCAAAACCTGCCGGATGTTGTTTATCCTGGTCGATGGGAGATTCGACGAAGAAATTTCGAAGAGCCGCACGTGAGACTGGCGACCTACGACGACGGCTCTCTCGACGGCCGGCTGATGGTGGTGGCTCGCGACGAGGCCCGCGCCGCCGACGCTGGCGCAATAGCGCCAGACTTGCTGAACGCGCTCCAAAATTGGGACGCCGTCGAAGAGCCGCTGCGTCGGTTCTCCGATGATCTCGAAGCGCATCGGATCGAGGTGACGCCGTTCGATGCAAGGCGCTGCCTCGCCCCGCTGCCTCGCGCCCCGCAATGGTGCGACGGCTCCGCTTTCCTCAATCACGGCCGGCTGATGGACCTCGCCTTCAACAAGCCGCCTATTCCGGATTTCGAGACGATCCCCGTGATGTACCAGGGGGCCAGCGACGACTTCCTCGGCCCTCGCGTCGACGTTCCCTTCGCCGCCGAAGAGGACGGGATTGACTTCGAAGGCGAATTCGGCGTGATCGTCGACGAGGTCGCGATGGGGACGACGGCCGAGGCGGCGGTCGGCCGCATCCGCCTCGTCGTGCAGCTCAACGATTGGAGCTTACGGGCGGTCGGCGCACGCGAGATGCCGCGAGGCTTCGGCTTTCTGCAAGCCAAGCCCTCGACCAGTTTCGCGCCGATCGCCGTCACGCCGGACGAACTCGGCCCGGCTTGGCGCGACGGTCGTATCTATATGGCGCTCCATGTGACGAGGAACGGCGAGTGGATCGGCTCAGCCTCCGGCGCGGAGATGGCGTTCTCGTTCCCGGAGCTCATCGCCTATGCCGCGCGAACCCGCCGCCTGAAGGCCGGCGCGCTGATCGGCTCAGGAACGGTATCAAACGCCGATCGCGCCGCCGGCTCCAGCTGCCTGGCCGAAAAGCGCGTGATCGAAATGCTCGATCACGGCGCGTCGCGAACTCCGTTCCTGAGCTTCGGCGATCGCGTCGAAATGGAGGCGAGGTTCGAGGACGGTCGAAGCGGGCCGTTTGGCCGCATCGATCAACGGGTCGTGAAAGCGTGAACACTCGTTCCGTTCAGGCGCGGCTCGTCTGCCGGTTCTTCCCGGATGAGCGCGATGGCGACTGAACGGGCGCGGCCAAGACGAATCCTCGTCACCGGCGCGGCGGGTTTCGTCGGCGGCGCGCTTCTCGACGCGCTGGCGGAGCAAACAGCGGGAACGGAGATCGTCGCCCTCGATCTTGCCGCCGGCCCCAAGCAGGCCTTGTCGGGCGACGTGCGCTGGATCGTCGGCAGGCTGGACGAAGCCGCCGTCTTAAGCGAGGCGCTTCGCGCGAGATTCGACGTCGTCTTCCACCTCGCCAGCGTTCCGGGCGCGCTCGCCGAGCGCGACCCGGCCCTCAGCCGTCGGGTCAACCTCGACGCGAGCCTCGATCTGCTCGATCGCATCGCGACCTCCGGCGCGAGGCCCCGCTTCGTCTACGCCAGCAGCGTCGCGGTCTACGGCGAAATGACAGGAGAAGCGATCAGCGCGGAGAGTCCCGCGCAGCCCTCGATGACCTACGGGGCGCACAAACGCATGGTCGAGATCGCGCTCGACGATTTCTCCCGCAGGGGCGACGTCTCGGGCGTCGCGATCCGGCTCCCGGGCGTGATCGCGCGGCCGGGCCGCGCCTCGGGTTTTGGCTCGGCGTTCATGAGCGAATTGCCGCGCGCTCTCGCAGCCGGCGAGCCCTATCTCTGTCCGATTTCGCCGAATGCGACCGCCTGGTGGATGTCGGTTCGCCGCGCGGCGCAAAATCTTATCCATGCGGCCATGATCGACTATTGCGGCGTCGCCCTCCTTCCCTCCTTGCGCCTGTCCATCGGCGAAATCGTCGGCGCGCTTTGCGAACTTTATGGCGAGGATCGCCGCGAGCTCGTTTCATTCGAGCCCGATCCGCGGATTGAAGCGGTCTTCGGGCGCTACCCAGAATTATCGACCGCGCGGGAGGAGCAACTCGGCTTCGCCCATGACGGATCGGCAATGGAGTTGATGAAGGAGGCTCTTCGACCATGAGCGAGGTCGCCGTCGCGACGCCCAGCGCGGCGCCGCTCTTCCTCACTGATGCAGACGTGCGCTCGGTTTTCGAGTGGCGAAGCGCCATCGAGGCGCTGCGGCGCGCCTATTCCGCGCCGGCGAACGCCGCGATGTTTCCGCCGCGCGGAATGGCCCGTGCCGACGGCCTATGGCTTCGAACTTTGTCGGGCGTCAACCCAGACGGATCGCTGATGGGCGCCAAGCTGATCGCCGCGTCAATCCGCAACCGTCGCGCGTCGTACCTGATCCCGCTGTTCGACCAGCAGACAGTCGAGCTCGTCGCGCTCATCGACGCCGCTTCGATTACCGGCTTTCGCACCGCCGCAACCTCCGCCCTCGCCGCCGACGCGCTCGCGTCGCCAGGGGCCATTGAAGTGGCGGTGATCGGCTCGGGTTTCGAGGCCAGAATGCATTTGCGGGCGCTTGCGGCCACTCGCACGATCGCCCGAGCGCGCGTATTCAGCCCTAACCCTGAGAACCGCTCTCGCTTCGCCGCCGAATTGGCCGAGCTCGGCTTCCCGATCGAGCCAGTAGCGCAAGGAGCGGCGGCGGCAGCGGGCGCGGATGTGGTGATTTGCGCCGCCCGGTCGCGCAACGAAACGCCGACACTCTACGGCGAGTGGCTCGAAGAACACGCCACGGTCATTTCGGTCGGCTCGACTCTCCCGGAGCAGCGCGAGGTCGATACGTCGGTCGTTGCGCGAGCGCAGACAATCGTGGCGGACGTGGTCGAGGAAGTCGCGCATGAAACGGGAGATATGCTGGCGGCGCGTCAAGCAGGGATCCCGTTCGAACCGCGTCTTCGATCGCTTTCGGACGCGCTCGGGCGGGCCTTTACGCCTGAGGATGGTTTGAGGCTTTACAAATCGGTTGGGAGCGCCTTGCAGGACCTTGTCATTGCCGGTCTTTGCGTAGCGCGAGCGCGCGAACTGTCACGCGGAACCGAGCTGCCCGTCAGCATAGCGCCAGTTCTGAAGTAACGCCGCGCTTTGCGCCATCATCGCCGTAGCCTGACATCTTTTAAGGAGACCCATCATGGCGCGATACAAACTTGGCGAAGCGCGCGAATGGGCGCGCGAGAAACTTGTTGGCGTCGTCAATTGCACCATCCCCTCCTTCACGACGGACTTGAAGCGCATAAACGAGAGGGCGATCCGGCACGACGTCCGCCTGGCCATTTCCCATGGGTTCATCGGCACTCTGGGCGTATCGGAAATCTCGATCACGCTTCCCGAATATCTGGACTTCCTTCGCATCATGGTTGACGAAGCCGCAGGCCGGCTGATTGTCACGCACCATGCGAGTTGGAACAACCTCGAGCAAAACATCGAAGCGATCCGCGGCGCAGAATCAGCTGGCGCAGAATTCGTACTGCTTTCCTATCCCCCGAACTTCTATCCCGAAAGCGAACAGGACATATTCGACTACACGAAGGCGGTTTGCGACGCGACAAATCTCGCAGTGATGCTTTTCCCGATGTTCCTCTGGGGCTTCTCCAGCCGCATTCACCCATCCGACATTCCGACGCGGCTCATCCGCCGCCTGATTGACGATTGCCCCAACATCGCAGCCATCAAGGCGGAGGGCGGCTTCCCCTCGATTCAAAGCGTCATCGAATGCGAGCGGCTCTTTGGCAAGGAGGTCGTAATCTCGATGCCGATCGAGGGCGAGCTGATCCCGCTCGGCCAGATCATGAACATACAGCTTTCCGCAACCAGCGATCACGAATATTACGGTCCGATGATTCCAAAGGCGTTCAATCATCTCCGCAACGGCGAATACGAGGACGCGACACGAATTTACTGGCGTCTCCACCCAGCCAGAAAGGTCAAAGCCGCTTTGGCCCCGGTTCTTCACGGCGGCGCCTTCCTCAATCGACAGGCTTGGAAATTTCAAGGATGGTTGCAGGGCTATAACGGCGGACCGTTGCGCCAGCCCACGCAGAGAATCCACGATCCGCAAATGCACGCTTTGCGCAAAGGCCTGATCGATGCGGGTTTCGAACCAAGCATGGACCCGTTTCGCGAGTTTTTCGTCGGTCGAAACCCTGCCTGACCCCGATAATTATCGCTTTAGTCTCTTCTCTTGCAGCCGATGGGCGAGGCGTGGTTGAGTATCCGCTCGGCGGAAGGGCCGTCGGCAGCGGAGCTCGCGACGCCGAATCGTTCGTTTCGGGGTGCGCGCCGACCTTGTTCAGCGGCAATTGCCCGCCATTGGGCGGATCGAACTCTGCTATATGTACGTGCGAGCTATCCCAGGCGCACGCGAAAGTCGGCAACGTTACCGATAGCGGCTCTGGTTCCAACGATGACCGAGAAGCGATAGGATTATGATCAGCCCGTTGAAGAACTGGACATAGAAGCCGGATAGGCCAGCGCCGACTACCCCGGTCTGGATGAAGGAGACGATCAGCGCGCCGATCGCGCCGCCGACAACCGTCCCAATCCCGCCCCAGGTCGGCGTGCCGCCGACAAAGACGGAGGCGAGGACGGGTAACAGGTAGCCGTCGCCGGAGGTCGGCCACCAGGTGAAGTTGATCATCGTCGAGAAGACGCCGGCCAAGGCCGCGCCAAGCCCCATGAAAACGAAGGCCTTCACCCGAACGCGGTTGACGTCGACGCCCATTTCGCGGGCGCTATCCGGATTGTCGCCGACGACATGGACCTGAACGCCGAACCGATGACGGTTGTAAAGCAGCGCGCAAAAGGCGACGAAGGCTAGGCCCCAAAGGATTTGCGCCGGGACGCCGTAGATCTGACTGGAGAAGAGCTTGTACGCCCAGGTCTGGCCGAGGGTGACGAGGGCGATCGACTTCGACTGGGTGACGATCAGGATGAGCCCGCGCAGCATGAAATTCATGCCGAGGGTCGCGACAAGGGAAGACAGATTGGCGTAAACGACGAGTGAGCCGACAAGTAGTCCCAGCGCCATCCCGACGACGATCGCGGCGACGATCGCCAGGAAAGGGTCGAAGCCGGCCTGAACGACGAGCGCGAAAACCCAGGAGGCGAAGCCCATCGTCGCCGGGAACGATAAGTCGATCTCGCCGGCGGTGACGATGTAGACAAGCGGCGCGGTCAGGAACAAGGCGACCGGCAGCGTCGTCAGCACCGAGGCGTAAAGGCCCCAGTTCGAAAAGACGCGGGGATTGGCGGCGATGAAGATCGCCATCATCGTCACGAACACGCCAAGCGTGCCGAGCCAGGCGCGATTGCCGAGAAGAAACCGCCGCAGCGGCCGCTCCGCCGGATGCAACGGCTCCTGTTGCGGGTCGGCGCTCATCGAGCCGCCAAGATCGCTTGTTTCCGCGAAGTCGATCACAGCGCGCGCTCCGCGGCGGTAGGATGCGCCACGCGCTGCATGAAAGCGATCAAGCGCTCGGCGGAGCCGGTCTCGGCGCGGGTCGTTTCAAGGACGACTTTGCCGCGGTCGAGAACCACGAAACGGTCGGCGATATCGAAGACGTGGTAGATATTGTGGCCGATAAAGACGATCGACCGGCCGCTCGCCTTAACCCGACGTACGAAATGAAATACTTTTTCGGTTTCCGTCAGCGAGAGGGCGGTGGTCGGCTCGTCGAGAATAATAAGATCGGCCTGCCTGGAAATGGCGCGCGCGATCGCCACGCCCTGGCGCTCGCCGCCCGAGAGCTGGCCGACGATCGAACGCGGCGTGAAGACGCGCGAAGTGAAGCCGATCTCGCGCATCAGCCGGCGCGCCTCCCGCTCTTCCTGAGCAAGGCGCAGCCAGCCGAACGGTCCGGCGAGTTCGCGTCCCATGAAAATGTTAGTGACGATCGACTGCTGCACCGCCAGCGCACGGTCTTGAAAGACCGTCTCGATGCCGGCGGCGCGGGACTTCGCCGCGCTCCAGCCCGTGACCGGCTGGCCGCGAACGAAAATCTCCCCCGAGGTCGGCTTGACCACGCCGGCCAGGATCTTGATCAGCGTCGACTTGCCGGCGCCGTTGTCGCCGATCAGGCCGACGACCTCGCCCTTATCGACGTGGAGATTGATACCGCCGAGCGCCGCCACCCGTCCGAATGATTTGACGATGTCGCGCAGCTCGATCAGCCGCTCGGCCATTGCCTTTCTCCTATCCTCGCCGGAGCCGCCGACCGCATCGGCCGGCGGCGCGATCGGCCGTCTCAGCGGAGACCTTCCTTGGCGAGGCCGGCGACCGCCTGATAATTCTCGACGGTCACGAAGCCGGCGCCGGTATCGACATTGATCGGCGCCAGGCCATAGACGACCTGCTGGCAGAGGCTGAGGATTGGCATATAGCCCTGCAGGAACGGCTGCTGGTCCGCGGTCAATTGCACCCAGCCGTCCTTGAAGCCTTCAACGATCTGCGGACTGGTGTCGAATCCGACGGCGATGACTTCGCCAGGCTTCTTGCCCGCCGCCTTCATATAGGCCGGGACATTGCCGAGCGCCTGACCGCCGGGATAGACGATCACCTTCGTATCCGGCTGGTTGAGCAGCGCCGCGGTAATCACCGGGATCAGCAGATTGGGGTCGGCGGCGGCGGCGGCCGGCGCGACCAGCTTGGTGACGGCGAGGCCCGCGGCGCTCAAGGCGTCGGCCGTCGCGCCTTCGCGGGCGTAGCGCTCCGGCTGCTGGTCGAAAGGCCCTAAAACGATCGCATTGTCGCCGTTCTTCAGGCCGAAGCGCCGGATCGCCTCCTCGCCGAGCGCTTTACCTTGCTGCGCCTGCTGCGCGCCGACATAGCCGCCGCCGAACTTGGCGACGACGCCGGGCAGCGGCACGTTCTGGTACATCATCTTGACGCCGGCCTTCGCCGCTTGCTCGGCGAGCGGCATGATCGCGGCCTCGCCGGGATGGCCCATCATCGCGATGCCGTCGGGCTTGGCGGCCACCGCCTCGCGGAGCTGCTGGACCATGGTCTCGGCTTGCCACCCCGAGAAGAGATAGTCGACCGTCGGTCCGAGATCGCGCTCCGCCTGCTTCGCGCCATTATAGACGATGGAGGCGAACGCGTCGCCTTCCGCGCCGCCGGCGAAGAAGCGCAGATGGACGCCCTTGCACCATTTGTCGCGCAAGGTCTGCGCCTCGGCGCTCCCGCCGAACGCGCCCGCCAACGCCGCCGCGCAAGCCGCGGCGCCAAGCCATTTCGACATCGCATGATTCATTTGTCCCTCCCGATCGTTTTCTCTCCTTGTGAGCGCCCGGCTTCGAGCCGACGTTCCTCTTGCCGTCTTTCGACGGGGTTTGACGAAGCGCGCGGGGCGCCTCAAGCCGGATTTGCGACAAGCCGCTCGCCGCCGCGACAGGCTTTGAGATGGTTCAGTGCATAGACCTGGCCGGTCATTTCAAGCTCTTCCCGGTAGACGGGATCATGCCAACCCTCGATGTCTATGGAGCCCTTGTACCCGGCGCGACGCAATTCGGAGACGATATCCGTCCAATTGCTGTCGCCAAAGCCGGGCGTGCGCATGAAGACGAAGCGCTCCTTGCCAAAAACGCCGTGCTCGCGGATCACGTCCCAACGCACGGTTGCGTCCTTGCCATGGACATGGAAAATCTTCTTCGCCCATTTGCGGATTTGCGGCAGCGGCTCGATCAGATAGACGAGTTGATGGCACGGCTCCCATTCAAGGCCGAGATTTTCGGCCGGAACCTCGTTGAACATAAGTTCCCAGGCGTCGGGATTGTGCGCGATGTTCCAATCGCCGCTCGACCAATTGCCGTCCATGGCGCAATTTTCGAAGGCGATTTTGACGCCTCTATCGGCGGCACGACGCGCCAATTCGCTCCACACCGCCTTGAATTGCGGCAAGCTCTCTTCGAGGCGTTTGCCGCGAAGGCGTCCGGTGAAGCCGGCGACGATTTTCGCGCCGAAGAGGTGGGCGTTGTCGATGAGGACTTCCCAGCCGCGCAATGTTTCAAGATCAAGCTCTCGCCCTTCGAGAGGGTTGCCGAACATGCCGAGCGCTTCGATCGTCACGTCCGCGCCGCCGATCGCTTCGCGCAACTCGCCGGCCAGGCGCGCGATGTCCTTGCCGCCAAGCGTTTGCCAGAAATAGGGTTGAATGCTCTCGAAGCCGTAGCCTACAATCTGGCGAACGTACCCTGCCGGGTCTGGTCCATTGGCCTTGACCATCGTGCCGATGCGGATGTCGCGCAGGGCGTCGCTCATTCAAGGCCTTTCAAAATCGAGAAGCGTGCGCTTTCCCGTCGTCGCGCTTTCGATCGCGGCAAAGCACATTGCGAGGCTTTTGATATTATCGCGCGAGACCGTCTCGGGCTCGCTTCCGCCGCGCAAGGCGGCGATGAAGTCGCGCATGACGCCGGCATGGCCGCCGACCGCGTCTGCGGGATCGAGCGGCGGGATTGGAACGGGTTCGACCTTGCGAATGAGCTCGTCCGAATCCGTCGGCCGTTCGGCGCGAAATTCCTCCTCGCCGTCCCAGGTCAGCGTCCCTCTTGTGCCGATCAGCCGCCACGCGCCCTGCCAGCTCGTGCGCAGCCCTTCCGCGCACCATGAGCCCCGATAAGTGAAGATCATTCCGTCGGCGAATTCGAAGATCGCATTGGCCGCGCCGCCGTGCTTGAACCAAGAATTTGGCGGATTGCTTTCCTGGCAATAAACGGCGACTGGCGTCGCGCCGGCGATCGTCCGCGCAAGATCGAACGTGTGAATAGCCATGTCGATCAGCAGCACATGGTCCATCTGCTCGCGAAAGCCGCCGAAATGGGGACCGACGAAGAAATCACAGTGCAGAGCGGTCAGCGGACCAATCGCCCCGCTCATGGCGAAGCGCCGCGCGCGCCGCGTGCCGGGAAAATAGCGGCGGTTCTGGATGATAGCGTGAATTTTGCCGGCGGCCTTGGCGGCGGCGACGAGCTCCTTGGCGCGGTCGAGGGTGTCGGCGAGCGGCTTTTCACTGAGCACGTGGCAGCCACGGCGCAAGGCCGCCAGGACAATGTCGCGCCGCGCCTCGGGGACGACGATGTCGAAGACGAGGTCGGGTTTCAAGCGGTCGATCAATTCGACCGCGTCCGCGGCGACGGGTACGTCAAGCTGGAGCTCCGCGGCCTTTGCGGCGGCGCGTTCGCGATCGAGATCCGCGAGACCGACGATCTCGAGGCCGTCGATCTGCGCGGCGGCGCGGAGCCAGGCCGCGCTCATCGCCCCGCAACCGACGGCGATCGCTCGCAATTCCCTCACGGCGCGGCCTCCTGGGCGGCCGGCGTTTCTTACGAACGCACGACCGTAACGTTTACGACGGTAGACCGTAACGTTTTTAATGTCAATTCTTTGCGCTGCGGCGTTGTCTCCCCTATTCTGAAAAGGCGTTCCGAGGCAGGTCATGGGCATCCGCGAACTCGCCCGCCATCTCAATATTTCGATCGGTACAGTTTCGCGCGCGCTGAACGGCAAGGCCGACGTCAATCCGCAGACGCGGGCTCGCGTGCTCGAAGCCGCCGAGCGGCTCGGCTACGCGCCGACTCAGTCCGGTCGCTCGTTGCGCCGCGGCGTGACCGGAATGATCGGCATGATGATCCCCACCAGCGACAAGAAGGCGCTCGGCGACACGATTTTCATGGAGGTGGTCGACGGCTTGCGCGGCTTTTTAGGCGCGCGCAACCTCGACCTTGTCCTTTTGCTATGCGGCCCTGAAGAGGACGCCTTGGCCTATACGAAACGCGTGGTCGCCCGGCGAATCGTCGACGGTCTCATTATCGCCGACACGCAGCGCGTCGATCCGCGCATCGATTATCTGATCGCGCGCAAAATGCCCTTCGTCACCTTTGGCCGCAGCAGGTCGGGCGGCGCGCAGCCCTGGATCGATTTGGACTTGGAGGGTATGGCGGAGGACGCGGTTCGCCATCTCGCCGATCTCGGCCATAAGCGGATCGCGATGGCCTTGCCGGCGAGCGAAGTCAATTACGGCTACGTGTCCGCCAAAGCCTTCAGCGAGGCGATCGCGCGTCGCGACGGTTGCCATGGCGCGCTGATGCGCGCCGAATCAACCGAGGCCGGGGGCTACGCGCTAGGCGACCAAGTCATCGCAGCGTCGCCGCGGCCAACCGCGATCATTCTCGTCAATGTCGATACGGCGATTGGACTCTATCGGCGGCTCAATGAGGCGGGGATCCGGCCGGGCGCGGATATCGCGATTACCGGCTTTCTCTATGCGCCGCACTGCAAGTATCTTGCCCCGGCTCTGACCTGCTATCAAACCGACCTAAAGAGTCTCGGCGCTCGGCTCGGCGAAGCTCTGCTCGGTCGGATGAGCGATTTCGCGCATCTCTATCCGAGCGACCTAGCGCAGGATATCTGGCCGATGAGAAGGATTAGCGGAGAGAGCGACAGCCTGCTGAACGCCGCCCAGCCGATTGTCGCGCATTCCGCCTCGGCCTAGAGCGGTTTCCGACCAGGACTGCGGCGCTACGCCGGCCGATCGCCGTCAGCCCGCCATACCGCCACGAACGTTCGCGCGAAAGTACGTCCGCCTGCGCGCCGCTATGGCGGGTCCTTCACTTCGTTTCGGCCCTTGCGGGTGACGACGAGAATGTGCTCCGAGCTTACTTTGGCGAGGCGACCGCGAAGCGGCTAGGGATTGACGCCGAGCACGGCGATGGCATGCCGGATAGGGCGCGTTTGGCGCTCCTGCGCCTCCGTCTGGTCGGACAGCGCTATAATTAGCGGCGTTCGTACATAAGAAACCCATCGCAGCTCGGCCTGCGCGTTTAGATCTTGAAGGACCACGCGGCGGCGTCCCGACGTCTCGAAAGGGGAGCCCGCGAACTCAACGCGCCTCTCACTCGCGATGCAACTCTACCGAAACTGACCGGATCTCCGAGCCGTTCGGAACGATCTCCACGGTTTGGCCGTCGCCGCGGGTGGCCAGGGTCATATTTGCGGTGAAGCTCGGCCCGGTGATGAGCGCTTCAATGACGTCGCCCCGCTCGCGCGCGCTGACGCTGCCGGTTGCGTTACGGTTCGTTTCCGTCCACCGGCCCAAGATTTCGCCATTGGGTTGACGAACCAGTCCACTATTGACGTCGAAGCGATAGCCGGGGCTTGCGCAGCGCAGTTGCTGATCGAGATTGCTTCCGCTGGGCGAAACGAAATATTCCGCACGACAGCGGATGCGCTCGCTACGACCGTCATTGGTTAGGATTGTGCCGCTTCCGGCCCAGGCGCCCTCGAGATTCGCGAAGGGACCGGTCTGGGCGAAGCTGGACGCGGGCGCCGCGACGATCAAGGCGGCCAGCAGCGCGCCAGCGAAAGCCGAGGCGTTCAAAGCCGAGGAGCGAAACAGCATGGACTCAACCTCCAGGGATGACGAGCGGCTCTGGCCCTCGCCCCACGCCGCCAGCGAATCGAAGGTCCCGCCCGGCGCGCGCCGTTCAACGCGGCTCGCTCCGCGCGGTTCCCGTCTGGCCGCGCACGGCCGGCATGCCTGGACCGATTACGAAATTTCGGGATTCGCTCGCGCGAGGTCTCTCAGCTGATCCGTGGCGTCACGCCCAGTCATGCGCGTAAGCGCGGATCGCCGCCGCCAAGACTGCGCTATGCGATCGCCGGGCTGGCGCCGCCCCGCGCCAATCGGCCGAGACCTCTTCGAGTTCGAGGCTGGCGAAATCCGCGCCGAGCATGGCGCGAGCCCGCGCCAGCGCGGCGAAAGCGCGACGGGCGTCAACCGCAAGGTGGGCCAACGTCGCGATCTGGCGCGGATTGCGGCTTAGCGCGCTGAACACGCCGGCCATGTCAACCTCGCCGTCCGGACGCATCGTCACCAGCGCCGCGCTCGGAAGAGAGCGGTGCGCCGGATCGGCGATCACGCGCAATATAGCGAACGGCAATCCGTAACGCCGCGCCACGCGCGCGACGATCATCGATTCCATGTCGACAGCGACCGCGCCCGTCGCGGCGAACAGCGCAGCCTTGCCGATTCTGTCGGCGACCGGAGTTTCCGCGCCGGCGATTTGCGCGATGGGAAATCCGCCCGCCGCGTCTGGGATTGGTCGCCAGCCGATATTGCGGCCAAAGCGGAGCAAAGCCGACGCCGGCTTCTCGGCCGGAGCCGGCGCGTCGGCGCGCCAGGACAAGGGGCGCTGGAGGCGTTTGTGGATCGCGGCGCGCCAATCGGGATCGCAAGAAAAGTTGTTCTCGCCGTCGCGCACGCCGTGCGCGACGATCAGATCGCCGGGCTGCAATTGCGGAACGAGCGCGCCGGCTATGCCGAAGCTCAGGAGCCGCCGCGCGCCGGCGGCGATCGCCGCTTCAAGATCCCGAAAGAGGCGATTGGCCCGCCCCGCGCCAATAATCGCCGCGTCTTTGGCGACGGCGATGCGCGCCTCCGCGGCCAGTCCGGTGACGACAATGAGCGACATCAGCGAAGGCCCCGCATCGCCGACGCAACGCTCTCCTCTGCTTCAAAAGCCCGAGTCATGCGCCCCAAATTTTCGGCGGATATCGTTCCGCTCGGTCCCATTATGTCTGTCTCGAGAATGAAAATACCCGTACCGCCGCAACTATTCATAATCCTGACCCACTATTCTTTTGAAATCGCAAAGACGGGGCGGCACCGCCAATTTCAGCCTCATGTCAGGCGGTCAAGCGGGTCGCAAATTGTTCTCCCTTTACCACAAGGGGCCGCCGATCCAGACGCAATCCGGACTGGTAGAGGGCAGGATAGGCGCGAAATAGGTCCCGCGCCGAAAGAAGCGGGAAGACACGATCTGGCCCCTTGCGATTCTTTTATATGGCATCCTCGCAGGAGGCGGCGTTTTGGGCAATCCGTCCGTCGCTTCCGAAGCGAATTTCCTGAAGGCGTCCCGCCGAGTTGTGTTTCACCAGACTTCCATGGTTATTTGGAACCTTCGACCCGGCTTGGCGGTTGAATGTTGAAAACGGTTGGGTGGGCGACGCCCTCGAGCAGTTACGACTCGGTAAAGCAGAATTTTAAGCGCTCTCTGCTTCGAAAAAGGGGAACGCCGCATGCTCGATCGCATCGAGGGCCCGAGAGACTTACGACCCCGCGCCGAGGCTGACCTAAGCCAGGGCAGCGTTGCTATGCGCCGCCGGCCTCTCCCCCGACGACGCAGGCCGCTGCAGATCATCCTCGCCCAGCCGCGGGGATTCTGCGCGGGCGTCGTTCGCGCGATCGAGACGGTCGAGCGCGCGCTCGAGAAATACGACGCGCCAGTTTATGTCCGTCACGAGATCGTTCACAACAAGCACGTCGTCGACGGTCTCAGAGCAAAAGGCGCTCGCTTCGTCGAACAGCTATCCGAAATTCCGGAAGGGGCTGTGACGATATTCAGCGCTCACGGCGTGCCGAAGCGCGTCGAAAAAGAAGCCGGCGCTCGCAACCTCATTGTGCACGACGCCACCTGCCCGCTCGTCGCGAAGGTCCATTTGCAGGCGAGGCGACACTTCAGGGAAGGACGCGCTTTGGTGCTAATCGGCCATGCCGGACATCCCGAGGTCGAGGGCACGTTGGGGCAAGTCCCGGCGCCGGTCGCCCTCGTTCAGAACGAGGGCGATGTCGAAAAATTGAACATTCCCAGCGATGCGCCGGTCGGCTATGTCACCCAGACCACGCTCAGCGTGGACGACACGCGGGCCGTGATCGCCGCCTTGCGGCGAAAGTTTTCAAATTTGGCTGGCCCCGACACCCGCGATATTTGCTATGCGACGCAAAACCGCCAAACCGCCGTGCGCGAGCTCAGCAAGATGGTCGACGTGATCCTCGTGGTCGGAGCCAAAAATAGCTCGAACTCCAATCAGTTACGAGAAATCGGCCGGCAGATGGGGGCGCCCAGCTACCTGATCGGCGACAGCAGCGAGCTGCGCCGCGAATGGATCGAGAACGCCCGCGCGGTGGGCGTCACGGCGGGCGCCTCGGCGCCCGAGGAGCTGGTGCAGGGCGTCGTCGATTGGCTCAAGCGCCTTGGCCCTGCCGAAGTTTCGACCCTGGATGGGCGTCAGGAGACTGTCGAATTTCGCTTGCCGCCGGAACTGGCGCGGGCCTAACGGTTTCCTCGCTTGCAAATTCGGCGCAGCCGTCGGATCAAAGGATCGCCATGACGATACCGTTCCTCAAAGAAATAAAGATCGGCGCTTACATCCTTAGGCAGCGGCTCGCCGGCCGTAAGCGCTACCCGCTCGTTCTGATGCTGGAGCCGTTGTTTCGCTGCAATCTGGCTTGCCCTGGTTGCGGCAAGATCGATTACCCTGATCCGATCCTCAACCAGCGCCTCTCCGTCCAGGAATGCTTGGACGCGGTCGATGAATGCGGCGCGCCGATGGTCGCCATTCCCGGCGGCGAACCGCTGATTCACCGTGAAATCGGCGAGATCGTCAAAGGCATCGTGGCGCGGAAGAAATTCGTCTCGCTCTGCACCAACGCGCTGCTTCTCGAAAAGAAGCTGCACCTATTCGAGCCTTCGCCTTATCTCTTCTTCTCCGTCCATCTCGACGGGCTGAAGGAGCGGCACGACGCGGCCGTGGCGCAGGAAGGCGTATTCGAGAAAGCGGTCGCTGCAATCAAGAAGGCCAAGGCCAAGGGCTTCGCGGTGAATGTGAACGCCACGATTTTCGACGGCCACCCGGCCGAGGACATCGCCGCCTTTCTCGACCTCGCCGCCGAGCTCGGCGTCGGCGTCTCCATATCGCCCGGCTACGCCTATGAGCGGGCGCCCGACCAAGAGCACTTCCTCAACCGCCGCAAGACCAAAGAGCTGTTCCGCCGGGTCTTCGCCCTGGGAAAGGGCAAGAAGTGGCGGTTCATGCATTCGACCCTGTTCTTGGACTTCCTGGCCGGGAATCGGGAATATCTCTGCACGCCCTGGGGCATGCCGACCCGCAACGTCTTCGGTTGGCAAAAGCCCTGCTATCTCCTTGGCGAAGGCTATGTCGGCTCCTTCAAAGAGCTGATGGAGACGACCGACTGGGATTCCTACGGCACCGGCCGGTATGAAAAATGCGCCAATTGCATGGCCCATTGCGGCTACGAGCCGACGGCTGCGGACGCGGCGGTCAGGAATCCGCTGTCGGCGATGCTGACGGCTATTCGCGGCGTGCGCACGACGGGACCGATGGCCCCCGAAATCCCGCTCGACAAGCAGCGGAAGGCGCAATACGTCTTCTCGCGCCATGTCGAGCGGATGCTCGCTGATATTCAAGAGAAAAATAAAGCTGGTCCAGCCAAGTCGGCGTCCGCGAAGAGCTCGTCTTTGGCGCAATAAGCGAGCTGTTCGCAGCGACGAGTTCGCCAGCCCGTCGGCGGCGCCTTGCGGCGCCGCCCTTTCTTGTTCAAGAAGCCCGCGCGCCGGAATATCTCTAACGCCGCATGCTCACGCGCATCGTCCATTCCATTGTCGGCTTTTGCGCCGATCACGCCCGGGCCGTCGTCCTCGTTGGCTTGCTTCTCGCCCTGCTCTGCGGCGTCTACGCGGCCTCTAATTTCCGCATCAATTCCGACATCAACGCGCTGCTGCCAAGCAATCTCGAATGGCGGAAGTCCGAGATCGCCTTCGAAACCGCGTTCCGGCGGTTCGAGCTGATCGACGTGGTCGTCCAGGCGCCGACGCCGGAGCTGGCCAGCGCCGCGACCGCGGCGGTGACCGAGGCGTTGGCCAAGGACAAGGCCGAATTCGAATCCGTAGACAATGTCGGCGGCAGCACGTTTTTCGCCCAAAACGGCCTCCTATTCCTGCCGATGGACCAGCTGCGCCGCAATCTCGACGGCTTGATTCAGGGCGAACCGCTGATCCACGACGTCGCCACGGACCGCAGCCTGCGCGGGCTGATCGCCGGGCTCGAGGACGCGCTGTTGGGCTTGAACGACAACCGCCTCAAGCTCGACGATTTCGCCGCGCCGTTGAACAAGATCTCGGACACGTTGGACAAAGTTCTCGAGGGGCGGCCGGCCAGCTTTTCGTGGCGCGCCTTGGCCGAAGGCAAGCCGCCCGCGCCGAACGAATTGCGCGGCTTCATCGAAGTCCGGCCCAAGCTGGACTACCACGCCATCCAGCCTGGCCATGCGGCGATCGAGGCGATCCACAGGATCGCCAACGAGATCGCGCCCAAATACCAGGCGACCGTCGGTCTCACAGGTCCCGTCGTGATGAACGACGAGCAATTCGGGACGATCAAGGAAAACGCGCTGCGCAACGGCCTGATCACCGCGGCGATCGTCGTCTTCATTCTCTGGTTGGCGTTGCGATCGCCGAGGCTGATCATTGCGCTCAGCATAAATGTGCTGGTCGGCCTCTCGCTGACCGCGGCGCTCGGCCTGTTGATGGTCGGCGCCTTCAATCTGATTTCGGTTTATTTCGCCGTGCTCTTCGTCGGCATCGGCGTCGATTTCGCCATCCAATTCAGCGTCCGCTACCGCGCTGAGCGTCATGCCCTCGGGGACTTGAAGACCGCCATTTCGAGCGCCGGCGAGCACGTGGCCGCGCCGCTGACGCTGGCCTCTTTCGCCACCGCGGCTGGATTCCTCTCCTTCTTGCCGACCGACTATCGAGGCGTCTCCGAACTCGGAATGATCGCCGGCGTCGGAATGATCATCGCCTTCGCCACCGCGATCACCATGTTGCCGGCGCTCATCGTCCTTTTTAATCCCGGCGGCGAGCCCGAGCCGCTCGGCTATAGCGCGCTCGCGCCGGTCGACGAATATCTGCTGCGGCGTAGAATTCCGATCATCGCCGGGACGGCCCTCGTGGTCATTTGCGGCTTGCCGCTGCTTTACTGGCTGAAATTCGATTTTGATCCGATCGACCTGCAGAACCCGCATAGCGAGGCGGTCGCTACCTATCGCGAGCTCAGCCGCGATCCGACGCTCGGGACGAATTCAATCGAGGCGCTAGCCCCCTCCCTCGACCAGGCCAATGCGATCGCGGCGCGCTTGGCGAAACTCCCGGAAGTCGCGGGCGTTATGACGTTGACGAACTTCATTCCGGCCGATCAGGAGCAGAAGATCCCGCTGATCCGGAACGCCGCGGCCAAGCTCCAAAGCACGTTTGAGCCCAAGAACGCCGAGTCCCCGCCGACCGACGCGGAGAATGTCGACGCGCTGAACGAGGGCGCCGACAGGCTTAACGAGGCGGCCGACAATCAGAAAGGGCCCGGGGCGGACGCCATGCGGCGTCTCGCTGCTGGTCTCGCCAAGCTCGCGCATGGCGACCAGGGGCTGCGCGCGCGCGCCGAGCAGGCCTTCGTCTGGCCTCTCAACGTCGCGCTGCAGGAGCTGCAGGACTCGCTTAAAGCGGAGCCCGTTACGCAGCAGAGCCTGCCTGCTGGAATCGTCGACAGCTGGATTGCGTCGGACGGGCGCGCCCGCATTTCCATCGCGCCGAAGGCCAGCCTGAGCGACATGTCCGCCATGCGTCGCTTCGCCAACGCCGTGACGGCCGTGGTCCCGAACGCGACCGAGGGGCCGATCGCTATTCTCAAGGCTGGCGATACGATCGTCCACGCTTTTGTCGAAGCGGGGCTCTGGGCTTTCGCCTCCATCGCCGTGCTGCTCTGGCTCGTCCTGCGGCGGGTCGGCGACGTGCTCTTGACGTTGATCCCTTTGGCGCTTGCCGGGGTGGTGACCCTGGAGCTGATGGTCTTGGTCGGCATGCCGTTCAATTTCGCCAACATCATCGCCCTGCCGTTGCTGCTCGGCGTCGGCGTCGCGTTCAAAATCTACTACATCATGGCTTGGCGAGGCGGCACGACCCACCTTCTCCAGACCAGCCTGACGCGCGCCGTCATCTATAGCGCGTTGACCACGGCGACCGCCTTTGGCAGCCTGTGGTTTTCAGACAATCCTGGCGCATCGAGCATGGGCAAGCTGCTCGCCTTGTCTCTCGTCTGCACGCTGGCCGCCGCGGTTCTCTTCCAGCCAATTCTCATGGGCAAGCCGCGCCATCCCCAACCTGTGCGCCAAGAGTAAAGCAGTCGCCTAACCAACCCGAGGAGGACGACATCATGATCCGCTCAATCCTCGTATCCGGCCTTCTGTTGAGCATGACGACCGCCGCATTCGCCCAGCTCTCCGGAACGCCCGAAGAGCAGGCCGCCTGTCGCCCGGACGTCCGCCGCTTCTGCTACAAGCTGAGGCCGGAAGAAGGGTCCAACGCCTTTATGCAGTGCCTGCAGGCGCATCGCGTCCGGCTGACGCGGCCTTGTCGGACCGTATTGGAGCGGCACGGCGCATAGATTTGCGCCGAACAGCGTCAAGCAAAACCGAAATTCGAACATTAAACTGTCGCATTGGCGAGGCAGAGGAGCCGTCCATGCGCATATTTGAGATGCAAGTCATGAGGCCCAAATTCACGCCCGTCGTCGCGAGCGCCTTGCTGGCGGCGACATTCTCCTATCCTCTGGCGGCGCAGACGACGGCGCCCGCCGCGCCGAAACACGCGTCGAAGAAGACCGCGCATGCGGCGACCCAGTCGCCCGTTCAGACCGACCAGCCGCCGACGGCGGCCGGCTTCTGGGCGCAGGTCGGCGACGACGGCAAGGTCAACGGCTGGTTCTATTTTGAAAAGCACGACGGCGTTTATGACGGCCGTCTCGTCAAGATGTTCAAGCAGCCCGGCGATACGCACCATTACAGCAGCGTCTGCGACAAATGCGAAGGCGACGAAAAAGACGCGCCGATGATGGGGCTCACCATCATCAAGGGCATGAAGCGGGACGGCAACAAATACGAGGACGGCACGATTCTCGATCCGCGCGACGGCACCGTCTATCACGCCCAGATGGAGGTCAGCCCGGACAATCAAAAACTCTCCGTGCGCGGCTATCTCGGCATCCCTCTGCTCGGCCAGACACAAGTCTGGCAGCGCCTCCCGGACGATGCGATGGCCCCGGCCGACATCCCTCCGCCCTCGCATGGGCCGGAAGTGTCGCAGCAGTAAGACGGCCTTTGGGGTCGGGCTGAGGGGCGGATCAAGGCGAGCAGAACCTCGACGGGTCGCGGCGGCGTCGCCGCGGCCCAACACGATCGCGACCGTCGTTGGTGCGAAGTGTGTAGGCGTCCTCGCGCGAGACCGCCTCCCGGTCCGGTCCGCTGGTTTACGCCGCCTGCGAAGCCTCCGCCGTTCGGAGTCCGAGGCTGCCGACCATCTGAGCCATTGCGCTGAAATTTGGCCGCCCGGGCCGCGGCTCATCTCGGCATGGGCTTGGAACCTCATCCGAAAAAAGTAGTTAGTGCCTTGACGCCGGCGGCCGCCGGCGCTCCCGCCAGACGATCGCCAAAAGGTCAGCCCATGGAAGGGTCGGTTGAAGACCGCCGGAGCAATCGCACTCGCGCTGGGGCCGAAGAAAGCCGACCGCCGGCAAGCGGCCTTCTGGCTCGACGAGACTTCGAGGCCGCCTCGCTCGCGCTTTCCCCGGCGGATTTAGCGCCGGCCGAGACCGGCCGCCAGGGCATGGGCGGCACGAGCCTCGCCCTGCATAATCTTCGCGGCGTCGTCATTTTGATCGTGGTCGCCTTCCATTCGGCTCTCGCCTATCTCGGCTCGTCGCCTCCTTCGCCGTTTCCCTTCGACGAGCCGCCCTATCAGTGGCGCGCTTTCGCGATCATCGACACTCATCGGTTTTTCGGTTTCGATTTGTTCTGCGCCTGGCAAGACGTCTACTTGATGGCGCTGATGTTCTTTCTTTCAGCTCTGTTCACGTGGCCCAGCCTGGCGCGTAAAGGCGTGGCGAGATTCCTGACCGACCGCTTGCTGCGGCTCGGCGCTCCTTTC
The DNA here is from genome assembly GCA_021325385.1 of Alphaproteobacteria bacterium. Lineage (GTDB taxonomy): Bacteria > Pseudomonadota > Alphaproteobacteria > Rhizobiales > Beijerinckiaceae > Roseiarcus. Next base: position 35,335 of record JAJPHH010000032.1, on the reverse strand, counting down.
CTATTCGGCGTCGGCGTCATGATGCCGATCGCGCTTTATCCCGTCTATCGAGTCACGGCCTCTGATCCCAGTCTCAGCGCTTACGGGCGACATTTCCTGGCGCTGCCTTTTTGGCCGAACGGGCCGATGTGGTTCCTGTGGCAGCTCTTGGCCTTGACGATCGCCGCCGCGGCGCTGCGCCGCTTCTGGCCAGATGCGGTCGAACGCCTCGCACGGAGGCTCTCTCAGGCTCGTTCTCGTCCAGGGAGCAGCTTTGCCTGGTTGGCCGCCGCCTCCGCCCTGGCCTATGTCCCATTGGCGATCGCCTTCACGCCCTGGCGCTGGGCCGACCACGGTCCGCTGGCGCTGCAATTCAGTCGTCCTCTGCTTTACGCGCTCTATTATTTCCTCGGCTTGGTCGTCGGCGCCGCCGGCCTCGAGCGGGGCCTGCTTGCGTCTGGCGGCGTATTGGCGCGCGGCTGGAGGCTGTGGCTGGCTCTTGCTGCGACCTTTCTGTTCGCCTGGATGGGTCTAACCGGGCTCACTCTGAGCGAAGGCGCATCGTCCCCTCTGCTCCTTCAGCTCGCAGCCGATATCGCCTTCGCCGCAACCTGCGCGGCGAGCCTCTTCTTCGCCATGGCCCTAGCGCTGCGCTTTGGAGCCCTGCGGTCGCCTCTTCTGGACAGTTTGGCGAGAAACGCGATGGGCATTTACATCTTGCATTACGCCCCTGTGGTCTGGCTTCAATATGCGCTTTTGGGGACGTCCTTGCCGGCTGTCGCGAAGGCGGCGATTGTTTTCAGCGCCGCCTTGGCGGCCTCGTGGTCGGCGACCGCGGTCCTGCGCGGCATTCCCTATTGCTGCCGCCTGATCGGCGAAGAGGGGCGGCTCGCCCGCCGCGTCGCCCCGTGAAGTTCAGGCCGCGCCGCCTCGAAACAAATCTGCGGCTATAGCGACCCGCTTCGGTTCGTGGTTGCCGTCGCATCCGGTCGGGCGCGAGAGTGATCGTGCGGCTTGGCCATCGCCAGGTCGGGCTCTGAGGGGAGTACGCTGATGTATCTGATCGGCAGCGGCGCCGGGTTTTCCGGCGATCGGGTCGACGCCGCCATCCCAGTCGTCGCCTCGATCGCCGCGCGCGGCCAAGGGGGCGCAATCATCTTCGAGACGATCGGCGAGCGAACGCTGGCGCTCGGCCAACTCGCCAAGCAAAGGAATCCCGACGCCGGCTACGAGCCTCTCCTGCCCGACTTCTTGTCGCCCATTCTCAAGCCGGCGGTCGAAGCGGGAATTGTCATCGTCGGTAATTTCGGCTGCGCCAATCCAAAGGCGGCCGCCGCCGTGGTCAGAGAGATTGCGCGCCGGCAAGGCGTCAGGGGGCTTCGCATCGCGATCGTCGAAGGCGACGACATCGCCGGCGGGATCGATCTCGCGGACCACGCGGTCTGGGAGGGCGAGCGCGGCCTGCCCGCGCCGAGAGGCGCCCCGATCTCGGTCAACGCCTATATCGGCGCGCGGCCGATCGCCGAGGCGATTGCTGCGGGCGCGCAAGTCGTGATCGCCGGACGGGTCGCCGACCCTGCCCTCGCGCTCGGCCCCTTGGTCGCCCATTTCGGCTGGGATTGGGACGATCTCGACCGCATCGCCGCTGGAACGCTGGTCGGCCATCTGCTCGAATGCGGCGCGCAGGTCGCCGGCGGCTATTTCGCCGATCCGGGCTTCAAGGATGTTCCGCGGCCGGAAGCAATCGGATTTCCGATAGCCGAAGTCGCCGAAGACGGTCGTTTCGTGATCACCAAGCCTGAAGATACCGGCGGCCTGGTCGACCAGCGGACGGTCAAGGAGCAACTCCTCTACGAAATCCACGATCCCGCCGCTTACGTCACGCCGGACGTCACCCTCGACATTACCGACGTCCTCCTCGCCGATGACGGGCCGGATCGGGTCGCCGTCAGCGGCGCGCGCGGAAAGCCGCCGCCGCCGACTTTGAAGGCCACGGCGGGATTCGCCGGCGATTGGCTCGGCGAAGCCGAGATTTCTTACGCCGGCCCCAACGCCTTCGCCCGCGCACGGCACGCCGCCGACATTCTCGAAAAGCGCCTGGCGCTGCGCGGCCTCGATTTGCGCCGCCGCATCGATGTGATCGGCGCCATCAGCGCGTTCGATAACGATCGCGGCGATCTGCGCCACGCTTTGGCCGATCTCGGCGCCGAAGACTTGCGCGTGCGCCTCGCGGTTAGCGGCGAGGACAAGCGCAAAGTCGATGCAGCTTTGCAGGAGGTGACGGCGCTTTATTGTTGCGGGCCGGCCGGCGGCGGCGGCGTTCGCACGCGCATGCAGCAACGCATCCGCACGTTGTCGTACCTCGTCCCGCGCGAGCTTGCGCCGACGCGGTTCAGCTTCGAGGCGGCGCCATGAATAACCGGCTGATCAGGATTCCTTTACACCGCATCGCTCATGGCCGCGCCGGCGATAAGGGCAATCGCCTCAATGTCAGCGTCATCGCCTATCGCCCCGAGGCGTGGCCCGTGCTTCTCGCCGAAGTCACCGAGCAGCGCGTGCTCGCGCTTTTTTCGCATCGCGGCGCCTGCCGGGTCGCGCGCTACGCCCTACCTCGCCTCGCGGCGTTGAATTTCGTCATCGACGACGCGCTGGAAGGCGGCGTCAATTCCAGCCTGTCCCTGGATGCGCATGGTAAAACTTCGGCGTTTCGGGTGCTCGGCTTGCCGATCGGGATCGACGAGGAGTTGGCCCGCCATATAGCCGTTGGCCCGAATCTCCGCTCTGCTCTTCACGGCGATCCGATCGCAGGAGGAGAGGCGCACTGAGGCGAACCTGCCCCGCTTGGCCGGCGTTGCGGGCTTGATGGAAGCTCGGTTATCAGAGTGGCGTTGGGAGGAAGCGTCTCATGCCGGCTCATATCCTTGTCGTCGACCAAGGCACGACTTCGACGCGCGCGATCATTTTCGGGCCGAACGCCGCGCCCGTGGCGATGGCGCAGCGGGAATTTCCTCAGATCTACCCGCATCCTGGTTGGATCGAGCACGACCCGGCCGATCTGTGGTCGACGACGCTGTCCACCATGCGCGAGGCTGTCGACAAAGCCGGCCTGCCCGCTTCCGAGCTGGCCGCGATCGGCCTCGCCAATCAGCGCGAGACAGCCCTGGTCTGGAGCCGCGAAACCGGTGAGCCGATCCACAATGCGATCGTATGGCAGGACCGACGCACCGCCGATCAGTGCGCGCGGTTGCGGGCGGAAGGCGCGGAGCCCCCGGTCAGCGAACGCTCCGGCTTGCTGCTCGATCCTTACTTCTCGGCGACAAAAATCGCCTGGCTGCTCGACAATGTCGCTGGCGCCAGAGCGCGGGCGGAGCGCGGCGAACTCGCCTTCGGCACAGTCGACACGTACCTCCTGTGGCGTATGACGAACGGCGGCGTCTTCGCAACTGACGCGACCAACGCCTCGCGGACTCTCCTCTTCAACATCGATCGCGGGACGTGGGACGACGATCTTCTGCGCCTGTTCCGCATCCCGCGCGCGATGTTGCCCGAGGTCAGGGACACGGTCGGCGATTTTAGCGCGATCGTCAAAGAGCATCTCGGCTTCACCCTGCCGATCCTGGCCGTCGCCGGCGATCAGCAGGCGGCGCTGATCGGCCAAGCGTGTTTCGAGCCCGGCATGGTGAAGGCGACCTACGGAACCGGCGGCTTCATCCTGCTCAATACGGGCTCGACGCGCATTCGCTCCAAACATCGCCTTCTGAGCACGATCGCCTACCAATGGCGCGGCCAAACGACCTATGCGCTCGAAGGCTCCATTTTCGCGGCGGGCGCCAGCGTGCAATGGCTGCGCGATGCGCTCGGGATCATTGCGTCTTCCGCCGAATCCGGCGCGCTCGCCGCCGCTGCCGACCCGGAGCAGGCCGTTTATCTCGTCCCGGCCTTCGCCGGCCTCGGCGCGCCGCATTGGAGCAGCGACGCGCGCGGGACGATTGTCGGCCTGACCCGCGGCTCGACCCGGAAAGAGCTCGCCCGCGCCGCGCTGGAGAGCGTTGCTTATCAGACCCGCGACCTGGTCGCGGCGATGCGGGCCGATCTCGGCGCCGCTTTCGACGGCGCGGCTGCGCCCGTCATCAGAGTCGACGGCGGCATGACGGCGAGCGACTGGACCTTGCAATTCCTGGCCGACATGCTCGACGCGCCCGTCGACCGGCCGAACGTCCTCGAAACGACGGCGCTGGGCGTAGCCTTTCTCGCCGGCTGGCAAGCCGGAATCTTCGCCGGACCCGACGACTTCGCCAAGATTTGGCGGCTGGAGCGACGATTCACGCCGACCATGACCAAGGACCAGCGCGACAAGCGCTACCGGGGCTGGCGCGACGCGGTGGCGCGCAGTCTTTTAAAGCCCGAATCGTCCGACGCGCTTTGACCTTCGACAATTTTGCGCAGCCTCTGACAAGCGACAATCTAATCTGCTACGCTTCGAAGGACGATGTCCTTAAAGAAAGCCACGTCATTGGGCCAAAACATGGATCATCCGTTCCGATCAGGCGCGCCGTCGATCAGCAGACTCGCGATCGAGGAAGGCTCGATCCTGAGCGGCCGCTACTGGGGCGAATTGCGCACCTTTCTCGCGGTGGCCAAAGCCAAGAGCCTCAATCGGGCGGCCGACGAATTGGGCGTCAGCCGGATGACGGTAGGCCGCGAGATCCGGCGTCTGCAGGACGCGATCGGCGCGCAGCTCGTCATTTTCGGCAAGACGGGAGCGGCCTTGACCCGACGCGGCGAGGAATTGGCCCGCGCGTTGCTAAGGCTCGATCAGGAAATTCATACGCTGACCAGCGATCTTCGCGCTCAATTCAAGGGGGCCGAAGGCGTGGTGCGGCTCGGCGTCACAGACGGCATCAGCGTCACTTTCGTCGTACCGGGATTGCGACGGCTCGCCCAGACCCATCCCCGTATTCGCGTCGAGCTGAAGAGTCCGCATAATTATATGAGCCTCGTCGAGAACCAGACCGACATCATGGTCGGCTTTGCGCCCGAGACTCATCAAGACCTGACGTCCGAGCGCATGGGCACGTTCCACTATCTGCCCCTGGTCAGCCGCTCCTATGTCGACCGTATGGGCGTGCCGACCTATGATGACCTTGAACGGCACAATTTCATCGATTCCGAGAGGTACTCGGCTAAAGTGGAGGTTTGGAGACCCTGGCGCAAATTGGTCGAGCGCGGCTACGTATCTCATTGCTGCGACGCTTCGATCACCTATGGCATGATGGTCAAGGCCGGGCTCGGCATCGGTTTGCTCGGCACGATCAATGTCTTGGACCCGGCCTTCACGCCGCTCGATCTCGACTGCCAGGTCGGCATACCGCTCTATCTGACCGCCCTCACGGAGCGGCTTCAGTCGAAGCCGGTCCAGATCGTCTACGATTTCGTCCTGTCGCTCTTGAGCGAAAGGAATCCATGGTTCGCCAACGATTTGGTTCTGGACACCGGCCGCGACTCGCCGTTCAACGACGGCTATTTGCGGCTTTTCAACCTTTGACGAAAAAAACCGCCGATCATTGATCGCCGTGTCGACAGCCGGCCAAAAAGAAAGGCGCCGCGCGGGCGACATGCGCGCCGATTTCGGCGCGCAGCATCGCCAAGTCCTCGCCGCGCCGATGGGCCATTAAGGCGAGCGCCAAGGTCGCCGCGGCGCTTCGTGTTTAGAGACGAGAATGTTCCGAGGCCGGCGAGGGCTGATAGTCCGCCAAGGCCTTATTTCGATTAGCCCTCAGCCCCCGCCGCCCTCGAATGCGCTCGGTATTTGCCAATAGCCTTCCACGCGGAAGAGCATGCCGGCGTCGGTGTCGATCGAAATGGCGTCGCTCGGCACCGTCAACTCTTTGACGAGTTCGATGAACGGCTCGCCGTCTCCCGAGAGTGTCGGCGGCCGATCGTTGAGCGGTTTGAAGCCGAGCATGCGGGTCCAGACCGCCGCGTATTTGGGCTCGGCGAGCGTGATCACGCGGGGATACCCTTTGCGCGCCACATGGTCGAAGATGAAATCGGCGGTCTGCTTCAGTACGCGGACGTTCCGATAAGCCTTACGAAAGCCGGTCCGCTCAATCTTGGCAAAGCCGTTGAACCAACGTATCCTGGAACTGCCAATCGGCTCATCGTCATGATAGATGACGATGTGCGTCGCTTGGAAATCGTTGCCGTCGAACACGCGGCGGGCCGGGAGTCCGGTCTCCTCCATGAAGCAAATGCTGCGCACCGCTTGGGCATGCAGGAGTTGCTCGCTATTCGTGACGACGGCGACGCGAATGGCATTGTCCGATTTGTGAATCATCGATTCGCTCATGGACGGATGCTGCGTGAAGGACGAACATGCGGAAGCATCGGTCAGTTGGCGCGTTCCCGGAAGACGTGATTTTGAACAGCCCTTGCTCACGATTGTGCAACCGTCCCAGGCAGGTAACCCATGACTCCTGAAGACGCCGTGAATCGTATCAATAAGATTTTTGAAGAAGCCGTCCTCCAGCATGGCGGCGACATGACCGAGGTGATCAATTACGTCAAGGCGCGGCTCGGTACGGTCGCCCGTCAGGAGCGCGACGGTGTCGAGCGCGTCTTCGAGCGCGTCGTCGGCTTTCGGCCGCCGGATTGCCGGTCAAGGTCGCTGAATTAGCTGCGCCGGCCTCGCCGCCTTGCAGCCGGCGACGATCGCGACTGCGCGATACGGCGCCCTTGTCGAATCTATCGAAGCTAATGAAATCGAGCCGGCGCGCCGATTATCGGAGCGACGCGTTGATCGCCGCCAATGCTTTCGCTCCCGGACAAAGCTCGGCTTCGCCCATTTCGTTCAGCGGCTTCTTCGCCGTGTTGAGCCGGGCGTGCAGATCGACCGGCTCATCGTTGAGGTAAATCAGCCCGGTCACGATCTCGCCTTCGGCGCGATGCTTCTCGAGCGCCGCCAGCGCCGCGGCGCGGTCGCGCCAATCGTGGTCGTCGGCCAGTTTGCGCAAGGTGATTGTCGACCCGTCGTGCAAAGCGACGCGCTCGGCCGCGCCTTCGGGATAATCGATCTCGATCGGCGACCGGCCGGTGATGAAGTCCAGCGCATTCAGGGCGACATTGTGCTCGCGAACATAGTCGAAGCTTTTGGTCGAGCCGTCGTGATTGTTGAAGGCGACGCAGGGCGAAATCACGTCGATAAAGGCGGCGCCGCGATGCTCGAAGGCCGCTTTGATCAGAGGAACGAGTTGCGCTTTGTCGCCGGAAAAACTGCGCGCGGCGAACGTCGCGCCGAGTTGCACGGCCAGTGCGACGAGGTCGATCGGCGAATCGAGATTCTCGACGCCCTTCTTGCTCTTCGAGCCGCGGTCTGACGTCGCCGAGAATTGGCCCTTGGTCAGGCCGTAGACGCCATTGTTCTCGACGATATAGACCATGTTGACGCCGCGCCGCATGGCGTGCGCGAATTGGCCTAGGCCGATCGAAGCCGTATCGCCGTCGCCGGAAACGCCGAGATAGATCAGATCGCGATTGGCGAGATTGGCGCCGGTCAGCACCGACGGCATTCGGCCATGGACGGAATTGAAGCCATGGCTCTGGCCCAGCATGTAGGTCGGCGTCTTCGACGAGCAGCCGATGCCGCTGAGTTTGGCGATGCGGTGGGGCGGCAGGGACAGTTCGTAGCAGGCGTGAATGATCGCGGCGCTGATCGAATCGTGGCCGCAGCCGGCGCAGAGCGTCGAAATCGCGCCCTCGTAGTCGCGATGGGTGAAGCCCAGCGCGTTGACGGCGAGCGCCGGGTGATGGAATTTCGGCTTGGGCAGAAAGCTCACGACACGGTCTCTTTGGTCAACGGCGCAGCGAAGCCGCGCGAGCGATCGGCGATTTCGCGGCGGATGAAACGAGCGGTGATCGGCGTTCCGTCGTAATGGAGGATCGCGACCAATTGGGCCGGGTCGACGCCGAGATCGGCGATCAACAGCGTGCGCATCTGCGCGTCGCGATTCTGCTCGACGACGAAGACCTGCTCATGCGCGGCGATGAACTCGCCGACTTCGGCGCCGAAAGGAAAGGCGCGCAGGCGCAGCGCGTCGATATGCACGCCTTCCGCCGCCAGCAATTCGGCCGCTTCCTCCATGGCGGGGGCCGTCGAACCATAATGGATGACGCCGATCCGCGTCGGCTTCGCCGCTTTGCGCAGCGCCGGCCGAGGGACAAGTTTGCGCGCCGTGTCGAACTTGCGCGCGAGCCGGTCCATATTCTCGACGTAAGGTCCGCCCTCTTCCGTGTATTTCGCGTAGCGGTCGCGGCTGGTGCCGCGGGTGAAGAATGCGCCGCGGGTTGGATGCGTTCCTGGAATTGTGCGGTACGGAACCCCGTCGCCATCGACGTCGAGATAGCGGCCGAAATCCTTGCCCGATTCGAGATCGTCGAAGGACATGACCTTGCCGCGGTCGTATTTACGGGAATCGTCCCAGCGGAACGGCGCCGAGAGATGCGAATTCATGCCGATGTCGAGATCGAGCATGACGAAGATCGGCGTCTGCAGCCGGTCCGCCAGATCGAAGGCGAGCGCGCCGAATTCGAAGGCTTCGCCCGGATCCTCGGGAAAGAGCAGCACGTGCTTGGTGTCGCCATGCGAGGCGAAAGCGGCGGAGATGACGTCCGACTGCTGAGTGCGGGTCGGCATGCCAGTCGACGGCCCGCCGCGCTGCACGTCGAAAATCACGGCCGGAATCTCGGCGAAATAAGCAAGACCCAGAAATTCCTGCATCAGGGAAATTCCGGGCCCGGAGGTCGCCGTGAAGGCGCGGGCGCCGTTCCAGCCGGCGCCGACGACGACGCCGATCGCGGCGATCTCGTCTTCGGCTTGGACGATGGCGTAACGCTTCTCCCCGGTCTCTCGATCGACCCGGAGCCGCGCGCAATTCTTCTCGAAGGCTTCGGCCAGCGACGTAGACGGGGTGATCGGGTACCATGCGCAGACCGTCGCGCCGCCATAGACCGCGCCAAGCGCGGCGGCGAAATTGCCATCGGTCAAAATGCGGTCGCCGACTGCGTCGCTGCGCTTGACGCGCAGGCCGATCGGGCACGAGAAGCGCTGCTTCGCGTCTTCATAGCCGAGTCGCAGAGCGCGCAAATTGGGCTGGATCAGCTTCTCTTTTCCCTTGAACTGATCGCCGATCAGCTTCTCGACCGTCGCGATCTCGATGTCGAGCAAAGCCGCGAGCGCGCCGACATAGACGATGTTCTTGAAGAGCTGGCGCTGGCGCGCATCGCGATATTCTTTCGTGCAAATCTCGGTCAGCGGCATTCCGAGCACGACGATGTCGTCGCGCAATTGCGCGGGCGGCACGTAGCGCGACGAATCGTAGAAGAGATAGCCGCCGGGCTCGATCGCCTTGACGTCATTGGCGAAGGTCTGCGGGTTCATGGCGACGACGAAGTCGGCGCCGCCGCGCGCGCCCAAATGGCCGTCGCCGCTGACGCGGACTTCGTACCAGGTCGGCAGACCTTGGATGTTGGATGGAAAAATGTTTCGCGGCGCGATCGGCACGCCCATGCGCAAGATCGAGCGCGCGAAGAGGAGATTGGCGCTCGCCGAGCCTGAGCCGTTCACATTGGCGAAGCGGATGACAAAGTCGTTTACGCTCTGGATTGGCATGAAGTCCCTGCCTGCGCCATGTCCAGCGTGAATTTCTGCATGTCCCAGGCGCCGGTCGGACAGCGCTCAGCGCAAAGGCCGCAATGCAAGCAAAGGTCTTCGTCCTTGGCCATGACCCGGCCGGTCTTGACCGGCGTCGAGACATAGATCGCCTGAGAGGGATTGGTCGAAGGCGCGTTGAGCGAAGCGCGAAGGCGCTCTTCGCTGTCGGCGTTCGGCACGAACGAGATGCAGTCCACCGGGCAGATGTCGACGCAGGCGTCGCATTCGATGCAATCGGGCGCCGAAAAGACGGTCTGAACGTCGCAATTGAGGCAGCGCTGCGCCTCCGCCGCCGCAAGTTTCGGATCGAACCCGAGTTCGACCTCGGCGCGAATATTCTTCAGCGCGATCGCCAGTTCGGCATGCGGCACTTTGAATCGTCGGTCTACCGTGATCGCGTTGTCGTACGACCATTCATGGATGCCCATTTTCTGGCTGACGAGATTGGTCATGGGCGGCGGCCGAAGCCGCACGTCTTCGCCCCGGCAATAGGCGTCGATCGAGATCGCCGCCTCGTGGCCATGCGCGACCGCGGTGATGATGTTCTTCGGCCCGAGCGCGGCGTCGCCGCCGAAAAAGACGTCAGGCCGGCTCGACTGGAACGTGAGCGGATCGACCTTGGGCATGCCCCAGCGGTCAAAAGCGATCCCGGCGTCCTTTTCGATCCAAGGGAACGCATTCTCCTGGCCGACCGCGATCAGCACGTCGTCGCACTCGACCACAACCTCCGGTTCGCCGGTCGGCGTCAGCACGCGCGCGCCCTTGTCGTCCTTCGACGCCGCGACTTTCTCGAAGGCGACGCCGAGCAGGCGTCCGTTGTCCTGGATGAAAGCTTTGGGCACGTGATAATTCAGGATCGGAATGCCCTCGCGGAGGGCGTCCTCCTTCTCCCAGGGCGACGCCTTCATTTCAGCGAAGCCGGAGCGAACGACAACCTTGACGTCGACGCCGCCGAGTCGGCGCGAGGAGCGGCAACAATCCATCGCCGTATTGCCGCCGCCTAGGACGACGACGCGGCGCCCGATCTTCGTCGTGTGGCCGAAGGAGACGCTGGCCAGCCAATCGATGCCGATATGGATATGGGCCGCCGCCTCCTTGCGACCAGGAAGATCGAGGTCGCGTCCGCGCGGCGCGCCGCTGCCGACGAAGATCGCGTCGTAGCCTTCTCCGAGCAGCCCCTTCAGACTATCGATCCATCGGTTGGCGACAAAGGTCGCTCCGCAGCCGAGCGCATAGCCGACCTCCTCGTCGAGCACCGAATCGGGCAGGCGAAATTTTGGGATCTGGCTGCGCATCATGCCGCCGGCTTTCTGATCGCCGTCGAAAATGACAACGTCGTAGCCCAGCGGGGAGAGATCGCGCGCGACCGTCAGCGAAGCCGGCCCGGCGCCGATGCAGGCGACGCGCTTGCCATTGCGGTTTTGCGGCGGCTTCGGCAGCAACGGCGCGATGTCGCCCTTGTAATCGGCGGCGACGCGCTTCAAGCGGCAGATGGCGACCGGCTCCTCCTCGACCCGGCCGCGGCGACAGGCCGGCTCGCAAGGCCGGTCGCAAGTTCGTCCCAAAATGCCGGGAAAGACGTTCGACCGCCAATTGATCATATAGGCGCCGACATAATCGCCGGCCGCGATCAGCCGAATATATTCGGGCACGGGCGTGTGCGCCGGACACGCCCACTGACAATCGACCACTTTATGGAAGTAATCGGGATGGGAGACGTCGGTCGCCTTCAAACAACTCTCCCCGGGAAGTCTGGCCGCCCGCCTCCCGTTTGTCTCTTCTCGGCCGGACGTTCAAACGCGTCCGGTCAGGTCAATAAGTCACATTCTAATGTAGAATCCATCGGCAATAGGTCGAAGTGTCAAGAAAAATCGCCTTTAGACCCGTTTTGTTCCCGATTATGGGCTTTCAACCTTTTGCGACGTCAGCGGGCGCAACGCCGGCGGCGAGAGGCCCGGCCGTTTTCACTCAAAGCGAATGTCGAGAGCGCCTGCCGATCCGCTTGAACCTTTTGATGAATTGACAGATCGGCGCGGCGCGCGTAACCGAGAGTCGGCAAGCGTTTTTTGCCCGCTGCGCGCCGGAGCGGCGTGAGGCTCCAGCCGAGTTGCTTTTCATGAAAGCCCGCGTCGCCAAGTTCGGCATCGGTCAAGTCGTCAGGCACCGCGTCTATCCCTTCCGCGGAGTCATTTTCGACGTCGACCCGACCTTCGCCAACACCGAGGAATGGTGGCTATCGATCCCGGCCGAGGTGCGGCCGTCCAAGGATCAACCCTTTTATCATCTCTTCGCCGAAAACGCCGAGACGCAATATATCGCCTATGTCTCGGAGCAGAATCTGCTGCCGGACGATTCGAGCGAGCCGATCCGCCATCCTCAGGTCGAAGAGATATTCGAGCGAGCCTCCGACGGCCTCTATCGCATGCGCGCCGCCCCGCGGGCTAGTTGACCCGCGCGCGCCATCCCTCCGTCGCTTCGCCGTGAGCGAGGCGCCCTCGCCTCGGAAAGAATCGAGCCGGCTTTAGCCGGCTCGATCGCTAAGCGCGTCGCTTTGCTCTGGACTACTTCGCCGGCGCAGCCGGAGCCGAGCTCTGCTGCTGTTTCTCGAGCTGCTCGCGCTGCTGCTTGGCCTTTTCTTCGAGCTGCTTCTGCAATTCCTGTTGCTGCTGCTCCAGCACTTTCGGATCGACCGCCGGGCCGTCGAAAGCGGCGGCGAAATCCTTCATCGGCACATTGAAGGTGACTTCGTTGTTGACCTGATTGCGGACCTGAACGCTGACCGTCTGCGCCTTCTTCAAAGCCGCGATCGCTGCGCCGTTGAGGTCGGCTTCGGCGAAACAGCCATTGGGGAAGCAGATCGCGAAATGGCCGGCGATCGGCTCGCCCTTATCGATGATCAAGCGAAAGCCCGGCTGCAGCATCAAGGCGACCGGCAACAGGAATCTGGCGATGCGCCGATCCTCGCCCGACATCTGGTAGATCGCCACCGCCAGCGTCGGCGGCTGGTCCGCGCCTTGGCCGAAATCGCGGGTCGTGTAGCAGACCTCTTTTTGGTTGGACTGATCCTTGCCGCAGATCTTGGTCCAATTGGCCTGCGAAGGCTGGAGATCAAGCTTAACCGGGCCTTGCTGCTGTTGCGCCGGCGCGGCCTGGCCCGGCGCCGTCGGCGCGGGCGGGGCCGGTTTTTGCGCCCAAGCCGGGCCGCCCGCCACCGCCAGCCCGCCGGCTAAAGCCACGGCGCCCCAGCGCCCAAGAAGAGACGTCATCACGGGTCCTTTCGAGTTAACTTCCGCCGCCGCTCGTTAAAGAGCCGCCCATCGCTCTGAGAAACGCGCCGTTGCTTGGAGCGACAATGCGGCCGGAGAACGGCGGGCGCATAGCCGTCCGGCCGCCCTCTTTCCATATTGGCCCTTAAAATCCAACAAGAATTCTTCCGCCCAGGGCGGCGGCGACGCAAAGTCGCGCCCCCCGGACGGCGCATGACGCGATGGGGCCCATTCCTTATGGTCGGCGGATGGATCTCAAATCGGTCGGACGGGGATTGGCGGCGCTCGCCGCGCTAGCATTCGTCGCCGAAGCGCCCGCAGCCCCGCAGGCCGCGGCGCCGGAAGCGCGGTCCGACGCCATCGCCATGCACGGCGCGCCGGCCCTGCCGGCCGATTTCGCCCACCTGCCCTACGCTAATCCCGACGCGCCCAAAGGCGGCCGCTTGCGGCTCGCTTACCTCGGCGCGTTCGACAGCCTCAATCCTTTCAACGTCAAGGCGCTAAGCACCGCGCGAGGCCTGATCGGAAATGTCTACCAGTCGCTGATGTTTCGCTCCGCCGACGAGCCGTTCACGCTCTACGGGCTGATCGCCAAATCGATCGAGACCGACGCCGCGCGGGATCAAGTCGTCTTTCACCTCGATCCGCGGGCCAAGTTCTCGGACGGTTCGCCGATCACCGCGGCCGATGTCGCCTTTACCTTCAACCTCCTCAAGCGAAAGGGCCGCCCGCAGCAGCGCGCCGCCTATGACGCGGTCAAAGACATCGACACGCCTGACGACCTGACAGTGCATTTCGATCTGACCGGCGCCGAGGATCGCGAATTGCCGCTGACCCTCGCGCTGATGCCCGTACTCTCGAGAGCGCATACGGACGCCGAGAATTTCGACGACCAGACGCTGCAATTCCCGACCGCCTCCGGCCCTTACGCGGTCGCCGAGGTCCAGCCCGGCCAAAGGCTGATCCTCAAGCGCAATCCCGATTACTGGGCCAAAGACCTGCCGATCATGCGCGGCCTCTACAATTTCGACGAGATCGACATCGATTATTATCGCGACGCCGCCTCGCTGTTCGAGGCCTTCAAGGCCGGCCTCTACGATTTCCGCGTCGAGACCGATCCGGCGCTGTGGCTGAACGGCTACGACTTCCCGGCCATGCGCGACGGCCGCGTGGTCAAAAAAACGCTGCCGATCCGCTTGCCCAAGGGCATGGAGGGCTTCGCCTTCAATACGAGGCGGTCGATCTTCGCCGATCCGCGCGTGCGCGAGGCGCTCGCCATGATGTTCGACTTTGAATGGATCAACGCCGAGTTCTATGGCGGCGTCTATCGGCGCGCGAAGAGCTTCTTTGACGATAGCGAATTGTCCGCCGCGGGACGTCCGGCTTCCGCCCGAGAGCGGGCGTTGCTCGCGCCGTTTCCCGGCGCGGCGAGGGCCGACGTGATGGACGGAACATGGGCGCCGCCGGTCTCGAACGGCAGCGGCCGCGACCGCGATGTCGCGCGCAAAGCCTTGGACGAACTCGGCGGCGCCGGCTACGCGATCAAGGACGGCGCGCTGGCGGACGCCGCCGGCCGGCGACTCGCCTTCGAAATTCTGGTCAAGGATCGCCAGGAGGAGCGCCTCGCCTCCGCCTATGCGCAAAGCCTCGCCCGGATCGGCGTTTCCGCGAACGTCCGGCTGGTCGACGAGGTGCAATATCAGCGCCGACGCACCGCGTTCAATTTCGATATGATGATCGCCGCCTGGACCGCCAGCCCTTCGCCGGGCGCGGAACAGCGCGCGCGCTGGGGCTCGATTTCGGCCAATATGCCGGGCGCCTACAACATTTGCGGCGTCGCCTCGCCGGCGATCGACGCGATGATCGACAAGATGCTGGCGGCGGACAGTCGCGAAGATTTCGTCGCCGCGGTCCGCGCGCTCGACCGTCTGCTCATTTCCGGCTTCTACGTCGTGCCGTTGTTCTACGCGCCCGACCAATGGGTCGCCTATTCGAGCAAAATCGGCGTGCCGGAACAAACGCCTCTCTTCGGCGTCGCTCTTGATTCCCTATGGAGCAAGGCGCAGTGAAGCTCTTCGCGCCTCACGCGCGAATGGAGGCGCGAGATGACCGAGAGAAGCCAAGCTCTGACGATCGACGTGGTGAGCGACGTCGTCTGCCCCTGGTGCTATCTCGGCAAGAAACGCCTCGAGCGCGCCCTGGTCAAGGAGCCGGGCGACATTGAAGTGCGCTGGCGGCCCTACCAGCTCGACCCGACAATTCCGCCGGACGGCCTCGACCGCAAGGACTATATGCGCAAGAAGTTCGGCGAGGACGGCCGGCTCGAGCAGGTCCATGATCGCCTGCGCGCGCTGGGCGCGGAAGAAGGCATCGCCTATGCTTTCGACAAGATCGAACGCGCCCCCAACACGCTCGACGCCCATCGCCTGATCCGCTGGGCGGCGGAGGCCGGCGTTCAGGACGCGGTGGTCGAGAAATTGTTCAGCCTGTATTTCGAGCAGGGACGCGACATCGGCGATCGCAAGATCCTGGTCGAGGTCGCGCGCCAAGCCGGCATGGACGCCGACAACGTCGAGGAGCGCCTCGCCGACAACGTCGACGAAAAGGAGGTGCGCCAAGAAATCGCCCAGGCGCAAAGCCTCGGCGTGACCGGCGTGCCGTTCTTCATCGTCGCCTCGCGTTTCGGCGTGCCCGGCGCGCAGAGTCCCGAAGTGCTGTCGACCGCGATCGACCGGGCGCGCAAGAGCCTGGCCGGGATCGAGACGATCTAACGTCGCCCCGCCCCTTCGGGAGAAGGCAGGGCGGACCGAATCTTTCAGTCCGCCCTCGAGACAAGCCGATTATCGCGGCCCAGTGATATTCAAGACGCCGGTTCCGGCGACGTCCGTCCCGTTGTCGTTGATGCGGTTGTCGCCATAGGTATAGAGCGTATTTCCCGAGGTACTGTTATAGACGCCGAAGCCATTTGATGAGCTTACCGTGCGACCCATCCGCACGATCGCTGCACCTCCGGCATAGACGCCGCTCGTCTCGTTGCCGCTTATCGTCGAATTGTCGATGGACACGACCACACGACCACTGGTAGTGGGCGACACCCCGATGCCTCGTCCGAAATTGTTGCTGGCGACGGTGTTGCTTATCGCAGCAGTCAAACTGCCAACGGCTGGGTCGAGCTCGATGCCGTACGAGCTATTAGTCGCGATGACATGATCGATGGCCCCTGTGACGCTGGGCGTTCCGCTTGTCGGCAAAAAATAGACGCCGACATAGCTATTGTCCGAGACGATCACGTTCGAAATCAGAAAGTTCATCGGGCCGGACGTCGGCTGGATCAGGATGCCGTTGCCGGTCGTCACTTGCCCAAAGAAATGCCGAATGACGCAGTTGACCACAGTCAGGCTGCCGCCGGAGTTGAAGACGATCCCGTTCGAACCAGTTCCGAGCCCGTCAATGTTGAGGCCGCGCAGAGTGACGGTGTCGCTCGCGCCCGCGTTGATCGTGATCGCGTCGCCCGACGCCGCCTGCACGCCGGCTGTGCCGACGCCGTCATTGACGATGCTGAGCGCTTTCGTGATCGTCACCGCGCCATAGCCAGCGGGGTCGAGCACGTCGATCTCGCCGCCTGGGGCGATGACGTTGTCGTGCGTGTATTGAAAGGTGCGGCATGGCGAGGCAGGCGAGCCGCAGCTGGCCTGGTCGACGCCGTGTCCCGACACCCAGGCGCGGTTCGAACTCGGCGCCGCGTGCACGGAACTGGCGGCGAAACCAAAGCAAACCAGCGAGAGCGCCGCAACGGCGCCCATAGCGCGACCTTTCGTCATGATGATCCCCTCTCAGCCCGCGAACTGGATCGTCCGCGGGTAGGGTCTATCTTAAGGGATGTTTTGCGCCGCGTCCGGGCGACAAGACGGGGATCCGGAACGGCCGGCAATGGCTGGACGGCGTCCGCGCGCGGCGATTGCGCAACTATCCCGCGGCGCAGCCGGGGACTTGAGGCGCGGACGCGTGCGCCGGGCTGCCGGCGTCGAGGCCTATTGTCCCCTTACGACGCCGCGACCTCTGCTTTGGCGCGGCGCCATTCGCGCCCGCCGGCCCGCAATTCCACGACCTGCAAGCCGCCTTTCGGCTCGAACAATCCCGGCGAGACGACGATCTCGCCGTCCTCCATCTTGAGGCCGAGGATCGCATAGGCCGCCGACAGCATGCGCGCCGCCGAGCCGGTGTACCACGACCAGCCGCCGCGCCCGTCATGGCCGTAGCCGTCGTAAATGTCCGCGGGCTGCTGGTTCGGCGCAAGGCCGTAGCGCGCGATGCGGTCAGGATCGGTTTTGCCGAGCGGCGATATTTTCTCGAAAATCTCGAAAGCGCGGCCGAGCAGCCGCGCCGCCTCGTCGCGATCGCCCGCTTCCCGCGCCTCTTCCGAAAGCCGAACGAAGCCGTCGACGATCCATGAGGCGCCGTGGCTATACTGGCCGCCATTCTCGCGCACGCCTGGCGGGTAATCGACGATCCGGCCGGGATAGGGCGAGGAGTGTTCGAAGAACGGCTTCTCGGTAAGCAGGATGCGATCCGGCCGTTCGATCCCCTTGAGGCCGCCTTCGATCGCGGCGAGGCCGCGATCGAAATCGACCGCGCCGGAATAAGCCGGCCAGCCAGTCGTCATCGCGTTCGGCATGGCGAGCGCTTCGCCATTGTCGGCGAAGTCGAGCGCGTAATGCGTCCCCCGCCAGCCGATTTCGAGCGCGGCGCGCAAAGCCGTGCGGGCGTCGTCGCATTTGCGGGCATAGGCCTTGTCGCCGCGCGCGGCCGCGAGCGGCGTGAAGCGATTGAGCACGTCATAGAAGAAGAAGCCCATCCAGACGCTCGTGCCGCGGCCTTCGCGGCCGAGCCCGTCAATGCCGTCGTTCCAATCGCCGGCGCCGAGCAGCGGCAGGCCGTTTTCGCCCATATGGCCAAGCGTGTAATCGATCGCCCGCTGGCAATGCTCATAGACGGAGCCGATTTCGCGCGAAGCGCGCGGGACGATCACCGAGGTGTCCTCGTGATCCGGCACGGCGGGGCCTTCGAGATAGGGCGTCTTTTCGTCGAGCACGGTGCGGTCGCCCGTCGCCTCGACATAGCGGGTCGCGACATAGGGCAGCCAAAGATGCGGGTCGCTCGCCTTAGTCCGCTGGCCCAGGCCGGTGCGGCCGTCCGGCGCCCGATGCCACCATTTGAGCACGTCGCCTTCGAGGAATTGCTGGCCGGCATGCAGCACGATCTGCGCGCGGGTCAGGCGCGGCTCGATGAAGACGAGCGGCAAGACGTCCTGGAGCTGGTCCCGGTAGCCGAAGGCGCCGCCGCGCTGGTTGGGTCCGACCCGGCCGAACAGGCGCGAGGCGATCGCCTGGTACGGCAGCCACGTATTGACCAGCCGATCGAAGTCGGGGCGGTTGGTCTCGACATGGACCTGATTCAGCCATTCGCGCCAAAATCGGCGCGTCGCGGCGAGCGCGGCCTCGACCTCGGCGACCTCGGCTTTGCCCGCGGCCGCGATGGCGGCGGCGCGGTCCGTTTCTTGGCCAAAAGCGATCGCGACTTTGATCTCTTCGCCGGGCCGGAGCTGGAGGTCGCGGCCAAAGGCGGCGACTCTCCGGCCGTCGTCAGGTTGCGAAGCGTCGGACGCCCCGGTCTCGACGAAGACCGGCGTGGCGATGTTGCGCCCTGCGCCGCCAAAAAAGCGCTTGCGGACCGTCTCGATCGCGGCGTCTTTGAGACTTGTCGCAGCGAAAGCAATCCCGCGCTGGAAATCGTTGCGCGGATTTTCAAAGAGCAGCGTGCTTCCAACGCGTTCTACGGCGAGCAAACCCTTGCTCGCGTTCGGCGTCTCGGCGAGCGCGATGTCGAAGAAAGGCGCGACTCGCAAGCGCAGCGGCTTGTCGCCGTCATTGCGCAGCGACAGAAGACGCATATCGCCGCGGAAGCCGGGCGGCGCGAAGACCGAATAGTCCACAGCCAGCGCGCCACGCTTCTTCCGGAACGTCGCGACGCCCGGCTCGTAGACCGCCTCGTAGGTCGCGTCTTCCCGCTGGAACGGCGCAAAGCCGACCGAGTCCGTCTCGTCCGTTTCGAGATTGCGCAAATAGACGACCTGGCCCGGCTGCGGGATCGTCACGCTGTCGAAACGGTACGGCGTCAAGCCGTTCTGTTGCGCGTTGCCAAAGAAGGAATAGACCTCGCCGTCATTCGAGACGACGATTCCGGCGCCGAGCTCGTTGGCCATCACATGCGCCCAAGGCCGCGGCGTGCGATGCGTCATCCTGAGCGCCGTTCCGTCGCTCGAGAATGCGAAGGGCCAGCGCGACGCGGGCTGCGGCGCCGGCTCGACGGCGCGGGTGTGATAGATGCGGCTGGCGAGTTCGTATTCGCCGATGGTCGGCAGGTCGAGCCGGCTCGCAATCAGATCGGCGGCGGCTCTTTCATGATCGGCGCGTCCGATAATGAACTCGACTTCCGCCGCGCCGTGGGCGGCAATTTCGATGTCGAAGGAGAGGCTCGCGGCCGGATCGAACGTCCATAGCTTGCCTTGATCGTCGAGCGGCCGCGGCCGCGCCTCGTCCAGTCCTTGCGGCTTGGCGAGCGAGCCTTCGCCAAGAAAGCGGGCCCGCGAATCTTCGTAGCCGACGAGCTTGGCGCCTTCGGAGAGCGGCCGAGCTGCGAAGAAGGCCATCTCGCTTCGGCCGGCGCGCTTCGAGCGCAGCAGTCGATTGCGCGCCAGGATCGCGTTGAGACCGCGAACGAAGAACGTCTCGACATGCATGCCGGCGAAGTCGAGATCGCGCATATAGGTGCCCGTCTCGTGGCCGGCGATTTCACTGAAACTGGCCAGCCGGAGCCGCCTCGCCCGACCAGACAGGTCGCTGAAGCGCAGCCGCCAGGATAGAACCGCGCCTTGCGCGTCCGGGCCCGCCTCCATCCGCGCCTCGAGCCCGTCGATCTCATTAACAATCACGACGCTGTTGCGCGCCGTCGCCTCGAACCGGTAGGCGCCCGCTCGCCGCGCCGGCTCATAGCCGATCGACCACGGCTCGGCGGCCCCTTCGCGGATGTAGAAGAACACGCCGCGCGCCTGGAGCGGATCCAGCGGCCTTCGGGTAATGTCTATCGGAAAGCCGCCGCGTTCTTCGCCCGTGACGAAGGTCGCGCCGCGGCCGTCGCGCAGAATGTCGAGGCCGACCGCGCCGTTGGTCAGCGACAGTTCTTCCGGCGTCTCGCCGAGCGTCGGCGGCGCGCCGACCAGAGCCGGCGCCGGCTCGCCTTTCTTCTCGCGCATGCGGGCGCCGGCGATGAACGCGGCCGCAGCGAAAGCGGCGCCCGCGCAACAATAGGCGACCAGCATGACGTTCACCGGTCCCGGGAGCGGCGCGCCGGAATTGCGCAGCGCCTCGGCCCCGGTCCAGGCGTGGTCCCAGTCCGCGCCGCGCGGAATGTAGAACGGGATCAGCAAAGGCGCCCAAGTCGCGAAGCGGCGGATGCCGTCAGGCACGACGCGGGTGCGCGCCGCATGGCCGAGATAGCGCGCCGCGGCTTCGTCCGCCCGGTCGCCGCCGATGAAGGTAAGGTTGACCAGGGTTGCGACGCGCAAGCCCATATGATCGAACCAGATCAGGATGCGCAGCCAATCATAGGCGAGCAGGCCAAGGAACACGGTCAGGCTGAAGCTTTTGAAATCCGCCGGCGGCAGGCCGATATCGGCACCCATCGAAACCAGCGTTCGAATGGCCCCGTCCTGATTGAACCAGCTCGGCTCTGGCTGCTGGCGCAAGAACGAGTTGATGATCGGCGCCATCCATAGGCCCCAGCGCATCACCCGCACTGTCTGCGCGACGAGGCCTTCGATGCCGGCGGCGCTGACCAATTCCTTGATCGGCCGCAAGCTGCGATCGAACAAGCTATTCAAGAGGACGAAGTTGACGCCGAACAGCGGCGCGGCGATCGACCAATTGATCACGCCGGCGAGCGACTCGGTATAGAACAGGCGCACCCCGCCGACGATCTGGCCGAGATCGATCGCGCCGTATTTGTTGAAGATCGGATAGGTCGTGAAGTCGTTGAGCGCGCGGCCGGTCAAGACGTAATTGACGTCGGCGTAAGCCCAGAACTTGTCGATGACGACTTTGAGCTGCGGCGCGTCGAAATACCAGCCAAGCGCGCCGGCGACGAGGCCGCCCAATGCGACGCCGAGCGCGTAAAGCCGCCATGTCTGGAGGGCGCGACGTTCGCCACGAACGATAAGGCCGATATCGAACAGAAGATCGACGCCGGCATAAGCGAGGGCGCCGACGACGAACAGCGCAAGAAACCGACTCAAGCCGTCGGCGTCGCGCAGGTTCGACGTCAGCGCCAGAGCCGCGCCCAATCCCGCGACCGCGCCCCGAGCGTAAGCGCGCGGAGTCCGGTAGGCGGCGGCGAGCCGACCGAAAAAGGGCGGCGTCCCGTCGGCGCTGCCGACGATCGTCGCGGCGAGCGGAAAGGCGAGCGCGCCGACGAATGGCGAAAGAACGAGCGCGTTATCCTTCAGGAAGGCGGCGAAAGCCGGGACGCGCAGCGCCGCCGCCACAACGAGCAGGCCGAACATGAACAGCCCGCCATAGATCGCGCCTTTGACCAAACCGCTGCGCCAATGGCCATAGACCGAGACGAAGGTCGGCGATTTGCCGCCGATCCAATCGAGCGCGACGCCGGTGAAGACATAGACGATGCTCCACAAGCCCGCCTGCGCGACCGCGGCGAAGGCCGAGCCGACGACGATGGCGAGGACGGGCGAGAAGCCGGCCAGTTGCGCGAAATTGGCGAGCGACGGCGTGGCCGCGGCGAGCCCGGCGACGACGATCAACAGCCCGTGCAGCTTCGGATCGAGCGCCGGACGGCCGATGCGCAGCGTCGAAAAAGCGGCGAGCATCGCCTCGGCCACGATGAAGAGAATCGCGGCGCGGCCGATGAAAACCTGCGCCTGGAACGGCAGCGGCAGGCCCGGCGTCAACAGCGCCCCGAGCTCCTGCATGTGCCAGTCCGCGGCGATCGTCATCAGCAGGTTGAACAGGAAGGGCGTCGCGATCAGCGCGAGCGACTCGATCCAGGTCAAGCCGCGCCGGCCAAGCAGCAAAGCGGCGAGGAAGCCGCATAGATAGACGGCGTAGGCGATGTCCGCGCCGGTGAGATTGAAGAGCGGAATATCCTTCCACGGCCCGGGCAATTGCCAAAAGCCGATCGCGTTGTTGCGCGCGACGGCGAAAATCCCGAAAGCGAAGGCGTCGAGCGCGACCTCGATCGGCGAGCCCGGCGAGCCGGTCGCGGCGGCGCGCCAAGCCGCGAGGCCGAGCGCGCCGGCGATCGCCGCGCCGCTCCAGGCCGTCATCGCGAGCGAGGCCCATAGGCCGGCGGCGACCAGCGCCGCGCCGATTGCGGCGAGCGCAAAGGAGGGAACCGGCGTTTTCGCCGTCTTCAAAGTCATTCTCAGGCGTCTCCAGAGCCAAGGCTTGGGCTAATGCCGCGCGGCGCGCAAGCGGAAGGCCGGCACCGCCGGCAGCTAAGGTGGGGATAAGGCTTTCGTGTGATCGGCGCGCGAAAAGATAGCCTCGCCGCGCGCCGTGAGCTAAGGCTCTGGCGCGCCGCGGAATTCCGCCGGCGGCGCTTTCTTGCAAGGGCTTCAATGCCAAAACCGCCGCGTAAATCGCAACCGCCGAGCGGCCTCACTCATCTCGGCCGCCCGTCGATGATCCCGGATCATCCCGCCGCGTCGATTCTCGAACGCGTCCCCAATCCGCATCCCGACGCCGACTACGTGACGCGCTTCACCGCGCCGGAATTCACCTCGCTCTGTCCGGTCACCGGCCAGCCGGATTTCGCCCATCTCGTCATCGACTTCGTTCCCAATCGCTGGCTGGTCGAATCGAAGTCGCTGAAGCTCTACCTGGCGAGCTTTCGCAATCACGGCGCATTTCACGAAGACTGCACCGTCCGAATCGGCAAGGACATTGCCGCACTGTTGAAGCCGCGCTGGCTGCTCATCGGCGGCTATTGGTTCCCGCGCGGCGGCATACCAATTGACGTATTCTGGCAGACCGGCCAATTGCCGAAAGGCGTTTGGGCGCCGGATCAGGGCGTTGCGCCCTATCGCGGCCGCGGCTAGTTCAAGAAACGGCGCCGCGGCGGGAGCGATCGGATGGGCTTGCACAATTTCGTCTCGACCGAATGGCTTGCGGCGCGGCTCAACGAGCCGGGGCTCGGCGTGATCGACGCCTCGTGGCACTTGCCGACGAGCGGCCGCAGCGGCGTCGAGGAGTTTCGCGAAAAGCACATTCCCGGCGCCGTCTTCTTCGACATCGACGAAATCGCCGATCGCTCGACCGACCTCCCTCATATGCTGCCCGACGCCGCCGCCTTCGCCGACGCCATGGGCCGGCTCGGCCTCAGCGAAGACATGACGATCGTCGTCTACGATTCGCTTGGCCTTTACGCCGCGGCGAGAGTCTGGTGGACCTTGCGCGCCTTCGGCGCTGCGAAAGTCAAAATCCTCGAAGGCGGGCTGCCGAAATGGATCAAGGAAGGGCGCCCGCTGGAAAAGGGCGAGACGGTTCGCGCGCCGCGGACATTCGTCGCCCGGCTCGATCCCGCCGTTGTCGCATCGCGTGACGACGTGCGTCGGGCCCTGGCGAGCGACGCGATCCAAGTCGTCGACGCGCGGCCCGCGGATCGGTTCGAAGGCAAAGCGCCCGAGCCGCGGCCGGGCCTGAAAAGCGGCCATATGCCGGGCGCGCTGAACCTGCCCTTCGTCGAAATCCTCGATGGCGGCAAACTCAAGTCGCCGCCGGCTCTGGCGCAGGCTTTCGCCGCGCGCGGCGTCGATCTGAAAAAGCCGGTCATCACGACCTGCGGCTCCGGAGTCACCGCGGCGATCCTCGCCTTGGCCGCCGAAGAAGCGGGCGGCAAAGTCGCCGGCCTCTATGACGGGTCCTGGGCCGAATGGGGCGGCCGCGACGATTGCCCGGTCGCGACCGGGCCGGCGGGCTGAAGCCCTGCTGACGCGCGCTCGGAGGAACACCGCCGCAATCCAGCAGTTGAGACGCGGTCCCGCGACGAACGATCCGCGTCCTCAGGCTGAAGCGCCAACCGCTGAACTCGCGATGAAAGATCCGGAACGAGCCAACGCCGAACGCATCGAAACGCTGGAATTCTGGCTTCAGCAATTGCACGATCGGATACAGCGGCTGGTCGGCGGCGACGCAAATGTCGCCTGGTTGCAAAAATGCGCCGCGAGGCCGGATCTCTTCGAGCAGCGACTGGAGTTGCTCAAGAGAACAATCGACGAGATCGACGCCCTCGCCGCGTTTCCGGAGTGAGCGCCGAAAGCTCGTTCCGCGCGACACGCCTTTATGTGCGCGCTGCGCCAAGCCATCATGCGACGTTTCGGGTGTGGATGAGCGCGTCGCGGCTCAGATCGCGGGTTTGAACCTCGCGTCCGCGCGGCTAATCCTACGGAATGAGCCATCCCTTCCACGCCGACCTCCACATCCACTCCAAATATTCACGCGCCACCAGCCGCGACCTCGACCTCGAACATCTCGCCTTTTGGGCGGCGCGGAAGGGGATTTCAGTCGTTGGGACAGGCGATTGCGTTCACCCCGCCTGGCTCGCCGAACTGAAGGACAAGCTCGTCGCGGACGGAAGCGGCCTGTTCCGCCTGAAGGATGAGATCGAAAGGGACGTCTTCAAGAGCCTGCCGCCGGCCTGCCGCGCGCCAATCCGCTTCATGCTGTCGACCGAAATCTCGACAATCTACAAGAAGGGCGACAAGACCCGCAAAGTCCATCACTTGATCTACGCGCCGGACTTCGAGGCTGCGGACCGGCTCGCTGCGAGCCTCGCCCGCATCGGCAACATCGCTTCCGACGGGCGGCCGATTCTCGGGCTCGATTCCCGACATCTGCTGGAAATCGCGTTGGAGTCTGGACCTCATTCGTACCTTGTGCCCGCCCATATCTGGACGCCGTGGTTCGCGGCGCTCGGCTCACAGTCCGGTTTCGATTCGATCGAAGAGTGCTACGGCGATCTCGCCGGCCATATTTTCGCGGTCGAGACCGGCCTCTCCTCGGACCCGGCGATGAATTGGCGCATTTCGGCGCTCGACCGCTTCCGCCTCACCTCCAATTCCGACGCCCATTCGCCGGGAAAGCTCGGCCGCGAAGCGACGCGCTTCTCCTGCGAGCCGAATTATTTCGCCATTCGCCGCGCTTTGGAGACCGGCGACGGCTATGTCGGAACCGTGGAGTTCTTCCCTGAAGAAGGCAAGTACCACCTCGATGGCCATCGCGCCTGCGGCGTCAGGCTCGAGCCGACCGAGACGATCGCGCTTAACGGGCGCTGCCCGGTTTGCGGCGGCAAGGTCACGGTCGGCGTCGCCCACCGGATCGAGACCTTGGCCGACCGCCGTCAAGACGAGGCTGCGCCGCCGCCGACGGCCGGCGCTGTGACCAGCCTGACGCCGCTGCCTGAAATCCTTTCCGAATTGCTCGCGACCGGGGCCGCTTCGCGAGGCGTCGCGCGAGCCTATGATCGCGTCACCGCGGCGCTGGGTCCGGAGCTGAGCATTCTCGAAGAAGCGCCGATCGAGGACGTTACCCGAGCCGATCCCCTGCTCGGCGAAGCAGTGACGCGTTTGCGCAAGGGCGCGGTGATCCGCGAAGCAGGCTATGACGGCGAATATGGCGTGATTCGCCTCTTCGAGGAGAAAGAGCTCAGAGGCCTCACCAAAGGCGGCCTGTTGTTCGATGCGCCCGCGCCGCGGCGTCTGGCGGTCTCGGCCTCGTCGGGAGAGCCCGCGAAATCAAGATCGGCGGAAGCGCCCAAAGCCGCAGAGCCTGGTCCGCCCGCTGCGGGCGTTCTCGCCGGCCTCGACGAAGATCAACGCCGCGCCGCCGAGGCGATCGAGGGCGCGGTCGTCGTCCTGGCCGGACCCGGCTCGGGCAAGACGCGCATGCTGACGCGCCGGCTCGCGCATCTCGTCCTGGAGCGCGGCGTCCCCGCCGCCTCGTGCCTCGCCGTCACATTTACGCGGCGCGCGACGGCGGAGCTCGGCGAACGGCTCGCCGCGCTCATCCCGGCCGAAAACGGCCAATGCGTCGTTCACAGCTTCCATTCGCTCGGCCTCGTTATCCTGCGGGCCGAGGGCGGCGCGATCGGCCTCGCGCCGAATTTCCGCGTCGCCGACGAACGCCAGCGCGCCAGCGCCCTGGCGCGCGAGATGCAAATCGCCGAAAGCAAGGCGGCGCGCCTGCTGAAGGCGCTGTCATTGGTCAAGCGTACGGGCGCGACGGCGGAGGGCGAAACGGCCGACGCGCTCGCCGCCTGCCGGCGCATCGATCAGGCCAACAATTGGGTCGAGTTCGACGATCTCGTCGCCCTGCCCGCCCAGCTCTTGGCCGGCGACGCAGCGGTCGCGGCGCGATGGCGCAGGCGCTTCCGCCACGTCTGCGTCGATGAATTTCAGGACGTCGACGAGCAACAGTACAAGCTGATCCGCGCCCTGGTCGGCCCTGAAACGGGCTTTTGCGCGATCGGCGATCCGAACCAGGCGATCTACGGCTTCCGCGGCGCGGACGCTTCGTGTTTCGAGCGCCTTGCGCGCGACTTTCCCAGCGCCGCGACGTTCCGCCTCGCGCGCAACTACCGATCGAGCGGCGCCATCGCAGCGGCCGCGGCGCAGGTGATCGGCGCCAGCGCGGCCAGAACGGTCATGCGGCCGCCCGGGGCGCCGATCGCGCTCCATATCGCCGACGACGAGAGGGCCGAGGCGGCCTATGTCGCGGCGACGATCGAGAGCCTGCTCGGCGGCCATGATCTTCTCGCCGCCAACCGGCAGGGCGCGGCTCACGCGGCGCATCCCTTGAGCTTCGCCGATTTCGCCGTGCTCTATCGCACCGACGCGCAAGCCGCGGCCTTGCGCGAAGCCTTGGACGAAGCCGGCGTCCCGCACAAGAAGAGCTCGCCGGCGCCGATCGCCCAGCAGCCGGCGGTGCGCGCTTTGTTACGCGCCCTCAGTCAGCAGCCGAGCAAAGCCGGCGCATTGGCGAAGCGGATCGATGCGGCGGCCAGGCAGATTCGCGGCGAAGCCGAATTCGACGCGGCGGCGCTGGCCGAGGCTAAACGCTGGCTTGCCGCCCTGGCCGGCGCGGACGACGAGGCGCAATGGCGCGAACTGGTCGCGCTGTCGAACGAAGCCGATTTCTATGACCGCCGGGCTGACCGCGTCTCGCTTCTGACCATGCATGCGGCCAAGGGCTTGGAGTTCGCCGTCGTCTTCATCGTCGGCGTCGAAGATGGACTGACGCCGTTCTCATGGAGCGCTTTTCGCGACGAGGCGCCGGCCGACGAGCGGCGCTCGGCCGCCGAAGAGCGCCGCCTCTTCTATGTCGCGATGACTCGCGCCAAGGACCGGCTGTGCCTGACCCGCGCAGCGCAGCGCTTCTGGCGCGGCGAAGCGCGCGCCTTGCCCGCTTCGCCCTACCTTCAAGAGATCGCGCCCGAGCTGATCGCCCGGGATGCGCCTTTGCGACGCGAGAGGCGGGCGGCGGCGAAACAGTACAGCCTATTCTGAAGCGCAATCGGCGGGTCCGAATCTTCAGACCCGCCGAGGCGCGTCGCGTCAGAAGCCGCGCCGCGCGGCGTCCGCATCCGACGCCAAGTCTTGCAACAGTTCGAAGAATTCTCCGGACTGGCCGTCAAAAAGCCCGTCGTCGATAAACGCCTTGGCCGCCGCCATCGCCGCTCCCCTCGTCTCGGTTGGACGAATGATGGAGCATGGCGGAAATTGCCGGCTCAGAAACGCCGTCGGTTCCGGCAGGATGAGATTGGTCTGCAAGTCCTCCAGGACGAGCGGAGGGGGAGGCGACGCAGAATTCAGATCCGGAAACATCACCGATACGTTGGTGACCGGGTCGATCACATTGGCCAGGATCACGGCGTTGCCCGCCTTGTCGTGCCAGGTCTGGAAGTGACAGATCTCCGTACCGCCGATGCTGAGCAAGACGCGCAGCGTTTCGACATGGGTGGCGCGTTGCGCCAATTGCGCGTAGAGGCTGGTCCCGCCTTGCTCGATCCAGGCGAAGTGAAAGCCCGCCGTGTTGGCCACCGCTTGGATGAAATTACCCTTGTCCGCCGTGGCGTCGCCGTCGGTGCGAGGAATAGCGGTATGTTTGCCTTGCATGAGCGTCGGAATGGCGGGAAGAAATGTGTCGCCGAGATCTGGATTTTTGTCCCGACTGCGGTAGCGGGTCCACCATGAGGTGTCGACGCTCAGGCGGGTCAAATTCGTCAGCCGGCCGAACTTCTTGTTCGCGCCGGTCGCTTGGCTGCTGGGCAGCGTGCGGAACTTGTCCAGATTGACGCCCTGGCTGCCTTTGAACGCGAGATACGTGTTGAGGAAGACCTCGTGCGAGAGTTCGTCTTCGGTATTGTCGCTGATATATTGCGGCATATCCGTATCGAGCTGCTGCAGAGCGTTGATATAGGCGGGATTGCCGCCGGTCGGCGTCGGCGGATAATTCGGGATGAGCTTCGCCGCCAGCGCGGGCAGCTCGGCGCCCTGAGCGCCGCCGAGTTCGGCGTATTGCAACCAGATGTCGCTTTCTATGATTTCGGCCGCGGCGGCGAAGCGCAGCAGCGCGGCGTCGCCTCTCGAAAGGCCGCCATTCTCCTCTTTCTCCTCCTGGGCGCGAGACGCGGTCGCGGAAAGCGCGCCTGAAGTGAGTACGGCGCCGGCTGCGCCGAGCGTTTTGAGAAACGACCGTCTTTCGACCGTGTCGAGCAGAGGTTCAACCGTGCTCATCATCGATGCTCCCTGATCGCGCTTGCCGCGGCGGGAGCATTTCTCTCCACGCAAGCGCGCCGGCGGCGTCATCTCCCGCAGGCGCATAAACACGTTGTCCCGGACCTCTATTCGCCGGACGAGAGCGGCCGATCGATACTTTCCTCGGGATCGCGCCGATAAAGAATTGCCGCTGCCCAGCGAATAAGCTCGCTCGCACGAGTGTTCGCGTTTGACAGTCCGCCGAAACGGCGGCTGCGCGACAGGGAAGCTTACGTGCGGCGGCCGATCAGCGCGAGTCGCGTCTCTCTCGGCGATTGAGATTGAGCGCGACCCCCGCAATCACGGCTTCGCGTAAAGTCAGCGACGGCAGCGCAAGGACGATATGGGTCGCGCCTTGCTTTTCTGCGCGAGCGATCGAGCTCCGAGCGTCTTCAATCGCGTCCAGAATCTTCAGCACGCGGCTGCGCGAACGACGCGCGACGGCGATCGTTCTTTCGGCCTCCAGGATAAGTCGCGACATACGCAACGCCCTTGTCGATGCGACAGGGGGAGATTGAGAGACTTATGCGCTGCGTCAACAGCTTGTCGCGGCTACGCTTAGCCGTCGCCTCCGCCGACGATTCAAGCTTTATCAAATCGGATCAGCCGGTGTTTAGCTCATGCGGCGCGCCGCCGGCTCCGCGCTGTGTTCATCGGCAAGCCGCTCTCCTTCCTCGGCCAAGCTTGGCGCCGCGTCCCCAGCTTTTGCGCGGTCATTTATTGACCTATTAAATTGATCTTTATAAGTTTCAATTTACCATCGGGCTGAAGTTTAACGATGGGCGGACGCGGAGGTCGCAATGAGCGGCCGAATAACCGTCGTGGCGTTTGGAGCGGCGCTGTTGCTCCTCTATTGGGGCTTCGCCATCCTGATGCGCGCAATGGGTTCTGACATCCCTTATCCGACGGACCTGCTGCCGCCGAGCTGGCGGAAGTGGTTGTAGCAATCCGCCTGGTCGAAATTTAAGCCGCTCCGGGCGATTGTTCAGGGGGCCTCGCGCGGATCCCAATCCGTCACCTGGCCGCGGTCGAGGCCGTCCAGCGTGGCGATCTGCGCTGGCGTCAGCCGTATCTTCGTCGCGGCGAGGTTTTCCCTCTGCCGTTCCAGCCGCACGGATTTCGGCAAGACGATCAGATCGTGATGAAGGCCCCAAGCCAATGCGACCTGCGCCGGCGTCGCGCCCGCTTCCACGGCGACCTTCCGGATTGTCGGATCGCGCGCGACGTCGCCCTTGGCCAGCGGCGAATAGGCGGCGACGGCGATATTATGCTTCGCGCACCACGCCCGCACTTCGCGTTGTTGAAAGAACGGGTGGACCTCGATCTGATTGACCATCGGCGCAATGCGCGCGCCGGCGAGCAACTCCTCCAAGTGACGGACCATGAAGTTGCTGACGCCGATCGCGCGGACGCGGCCTTCGTCGTAGAGCCGCTCCAAGGCGCGCCACGAATCCTTCCGCAGCCGCGGCACAGGCCAATGGAGGAGAAAAAGATCGACCGTCTCAAAACCAAGCGCCGCGCGGCTTTCGTCGAAGGCGGCGAGCGTCCGCTCGAAGCCGTGATCCGCGTTCCACAGCTTGGTCGTGACGAACAACTCGTCGCGCGGCAGCCCGCTATCGCGTAGGGCCTGGCCGACATCGGCTTCGTTGCCGTAGAGCCGCGCCGTGTCGATATGGCGATAGCCGAGCTTGAGCGCGGCGGCGACCGCCTCGCGCGCCTTGCGGCCGGGCGGGACGAGATAGACGCCAAGCCCGACGCGCGGCATGGCGACGCCATTGGCGAGTTTGGCCGTGAGAGAATGCGCCTCCGGCGCCGTTTGCGGACCGGTCTCGCCAGTCATTCGCCGCCGACGCCGCTCGTCACCACGGCGTGGGGCGCGGCGCGGGACTCTTTCGCCGCCTTCGCCATCGCCGTCAGCCTGGCCTGCCCCTCGGGCTGGATCAGGCCAGCCGACATGATCAGCTTGGCCGCGTCTTCCGGCGTGATCGGCAATTCGATCACGTCCTCCACCGGCGCGAAAAAGTAGAAGCCGGTGGTCGGATTGGGCGTGCACGGCAAAAACACCGAAATGTGCTCGCCAGCCGGGAGCGCCCCGGCGATCACCTGCGCCGGCTCGGCCGAAATGAACACCAGCGACCAGCACCCTTTCGGAAATTCGACCAGGCCGACTCGGCGAAAGTGACTCCCGCCCTGGGTGAAGACGGTCTCGAAAATCTGCTTGACGCTGCGATAGAGGCCGCGCACGAGCGGCATGCGCTGCAGCAGCCGCTCGCTAATTCTGACCAACGTCCGCCCGGCGATGTTCGCGGTCAAGAAGCCGAGCAGGGTCAAACCGATGAAGGCGATGACAACGCCGAAGCCCGGCACATGGACGGGCAGATAGGAATCTGGCCAGTAGCGCGCGGGAACGAGAGGCCTGACCCAGTTGTCGACCGTATCGGCCGCCCACCAGGCGATGTAAAGCGTGACCGCGACCGGGCCGAAAATGACAAGGCCGGTGAAGAACCAGGTCCGCACTCGAACGCCCAAACTGCGGGCCGATATTGCGGGTTCGTTTTCGACGATTTTGTTCGGCGCAAGGGTCATGACCACACTCGGACGTCAAGCCTGCCGACGCCCGCTCTCGGCCTCGCCAAACTACACCAAGCTCGACAGAGCCGGAAGTTGTTGGCGAAACCGAGGCCGGCCTTCGTCTCGGCGCGAGCGTTCAAATCCTCGTCAGACGAGGGTGCGGCTTTGGCGGCGCAGAATGACAGAGCCGCCCGAGCGGCGTAGCATGATCGACGCCAAGGCCGCCGCGAGACGTCGCGCCTTCCTCAACCGGCGCCGCTTTCTCGCGGAGTGAAATGTTACGCCTGGGAGGATTGGTCATGACGAATTTTCACGTCTATGTCGGCCAAGCTTTGGGCTCCGACCTTCCCGTCATCCGCAAGGTCGCGCCGAGCGACATCAAGGACGCGCTGATCAAGGGGTTTGACGATTTCCGCGCCATGCCGTCCCATATCGTGTTCCTGACGCTGGTCTATCCGATCTGCGGCATGGTCCTCGCCTATCTGACGTCCCAGGAAAACCTGTTGCAGCTCCTGTTTCCGCTCGCTTCGGGTTTTGCTTTGGTCGGGCCGTTCGCGGCGATCGGCCTTTACGAGATGAGCCGGCGACGCGAGATCGGCCTCGATACGTCCTGGCGGCATGCTTTCGCAGTGATCCGCTCGCCGTCGATTCCGTCGATCATCGCCCTTGGCTTTGTTCTCTTCTGCATTTTCGCGCTGTGGGTCGCCGCCGCGCAGGTTCTCTATGGGCTTCTCTTCGGCCCGATCCCGCCCGCATCCTATACGGCGTTTTTAGGCGACGTCTTCTCCTCCGGCCGCGGCTGGGCGTTGATCCTGATCGGCTGCTTCATCGGCTTTTGCTTCGCCGTCCTCGCCTTTTCGATCAGCGTCGTCGCTTTTCCGCTGCTGCTGGACCGCGATGTCGGCGCGGCGGCGGCGGTGAGCGCTTCCGTCAAGACTGTGCTGCGCAATCCCGCCGCCATGACGCTCTGGGGTCTGACCATCGCCGTTCTCTTATTGATCGGCTCGCTGCCGCTTTTCCTCGGCCTCGTCGTCATCATGCCGGTGTTGGGCCACGCCACCTGGCACATGTACCGCAAGGCTGTGGAGCGCGATCCGGCGCATGAGAATCGCTCTGATTGGCCGGCCGACCGCTTGGGACGGCCGGCGAGCCAAGTCGCCTCGGCCCATTCCGTGCTCTTCCCCTGGCCGAGATCGGAGCAATGAGCCGACGCGCGCCGCCGACGGCGGGTTGAGCGCCGCGCTTGCGCGGTTCGGCTATCGCTCCTCGGCCGGAACGCCGCGATCGACGCCGGGATTTCGGCCCGCGGACGCCATGGCCAGTCGATCCAGGTAATGCGCCCAACCCCGATCGTGATTGGCGCACTGCGATGCGTTCGGAAGACCGCTATGGGTCAAACGCAGCAATGTGCCGCCGTCCTGCTCGACGAGATCGATCTCGACCAGGCTCGATCCTGGCGGCGCCTCTGCGCTGCCCTCCCAGCCGAAGCTGTAGGCGAGGCGGTGGACCGGGACGACTTCGCGGAACGCGCCGCGCGCGACGCCATTGCCTTTGACGAGGTAAAGCCCGCCCGGCTGCGGCTCGGTCGTCGCCTCGGCGCCCACCCAGCTCACGATCTTTTCCGGATCGGTCAGGAAGGCGAAAACCGTGGCCGCCGGGGCCGCGATCCGGATCTCGCGTCGAACGACGAGCGGGTCAGTCATCAAGGCCTCCACGGCTGTTCCTAGGCCGCGTCGGCGCGAAGGCATGTGGTCGCAAGGATAGGCCGTGACAAGCGCGGCGCGTCAACGCCATGATCGCGCCATGCGACTCTCCTCGACTCTCGCCTGGCTCGTCGACGCCGCTTGCGAGACGCCGGGCGCCGACAGGCTGTTGGCGGAGCTCGGCGCCCACCTGATAGCGGACGGCTTGCCGCTCGCCGGCGGCGCCTTGACGCTGGCCGTTCCGCACCCGCTCATCGCCCGACGCGCCTGGCTGTGGCGGGCGGAGAGCGGCGAGGTCATCGAGGCTCTGGGCTTCGCGCCCGGCGGATTCGCCGCCCGCCAGGCGAGCTCATCCGACGATTCCGGCCGACGCTGGCTCGCTGGAATCGGCGCCGGCCGCGCGCATGAGGACAGTGTCGGGCCTCGGCCCGACGGCCCGTCGCTGAGCTGGATCGGGCCGCGCCCGTTCACATCCGAGGAGGTCGACGAGCTGCGGCGAGCCGCGCGCTTCGCCGCGGCGCCGCTGGCCGTGCTGGCGGCGCGGGCCACATTGAGCGCGGCGCTCGAAGCCTATCTCGGCCGGCGCAGCGCGGCGCGGGTGATGGTTTCTCCGTTGCGGCGCGATATCGGCGAGACGATCCAAGCCGCCCTGCTCTACGCCGATCTGCGCGGCTTCACCGCGCTTTCCGAAAGCAACCCGCCCGCCCTGGTGATCGCCGCCCTCAACGCTTGGTTCGATCGCATCGCCGGCGCGGTTCACGCCTTTGGCGGAGAAGTGCTGAAATTCATCGGCGACGGCGTGCTGGCGATCTTCCCGGTCGCCGGCGGAGCGCCACGCAGCGCTTGCGACGCAGCGTTGCGCGCCGTCGCCGCCGCCCGCCTCGGCATGGCGCATCTCGACAAGGAGCGACAGCGGCAGGGCCTGCCGCCTCTGCCCTTCGGCGCCGCCTTGCATCTCGGCGAGATGCTCTGGGGCAATATCGGCGCCGCCGACCGCCTCGATTTCACCGCGATCGGCCCCGCCGTCAATCTGGTGAGCCGGTTGGAGGGTCTGTGCCGGCCGCTGCAGAAGACCGTGCTTGTGTCGGGCGCGCTCGCCGCGGAGACGGAGGCGCCGCTGATCGCGCTCGGAGCGCACGAGCTGCGCGGGATCGCGTCGCCTTGCGCGGTGTACGCCTTGCCGGACGCGTGAGGCGAGACAAAGCGCAGAAGGCGGCTCACCGAAGCGATGCGGCAATGTCCGCAATCGATCTGAACAAGACGAGCGGATCGTCCTTCGAAGGAACGAAGCCCCGTCGCCGCCAGAACGCCGCTGCTTCAAGGTCAACCGCGGTGACGATCAGCGCTCGGCCGCCGATAAGGCTCGCCGCGGCGACGCAGCGTTGCAGCGCGTGTTTGAGCAGGCCCGTACCAACGCCTTTGCCAATCCAATTCTGATCCGTCGCGAGCTGCCCGAGCAGCAGGCACGGGACTGGATCGGGCGGCTGCCCGGTGCGAATGGAGCGCGGCATTACGGTTGGCGCGATCGCCGTCGGCGCAAGCCCGTAATAGCCGACGACCCGCATCGCCTCGTGGACGACGAGAACGGCCGTGAAGCCCTTCTCCTGATTGGACAGCGCTCGCGTCTTGAGCCACCGGTCGAGCGAAGGTTTGCCGCAAGAAAATCCTTCAAGGTCGTGCGCCGCGGTCAAGGGCTCAGGGCCGGATATGGCCAAGCCTCAATTCCCCGGCTTCGAACCGCCCGTCTCCCATGGCGCCGCGCGCTCGAAGAGCTCAACCAGTTCCGGCACAGGCGCGGCTGGTTCGGACAACGCTTTCATGAAAGCTTTGAAGCCAGCTCGACTCATTCGGATCGGCAAGGTCTCCATCAATACGTCTTCGGCTGCACGCACCGCTGCGTCGCGCATGAAATCGGTACGCGAGCGACCGCGCAGCGACGCGGCCCGATCGATGATCGCAATATCCGACTCAGGCAATCGCATTGAAAGCGGATATTCTTTTTTTCGCGCAGCCGTCCGACGCATATGAGCCTCCGATAGGCCTTATAAGGCGCCGTAACGCGTTTTGCAATACGAGGCTGCATTCGAAGCGCAAGCGCCCAAAAGGAGCGCGGCCGCCCTACTCCACGGTGACCGACTTGGCGAGGTTCCGCGGCTGGTCGGCGTCTTTGCCCATGAGCACGGCGGTGTGATAGGCGATCATCTGCACCGGCGCGGCGTAG
>JAJPHH010000011.1 GCA_021325385.1 Alphaproteobacteria bacterium | reverse complement strand
CCCGGCGCTCGTCTGACCCCCCTCTATGCGCGCCGCCTCGCCAAATCATTCCTTCAAATCCGCCAATGGCCGCGTTTTCTCACGGGCTGTTGCGCGGGAATGACAGGGCGGGGGGCAAGCGTGGATAGCGGGATCATTGCGAAATTGCCGCTTGCGGCCGCCCGCCGACTCGGCCGATCCTGTCAATGCGCGCATGGCGTTAACCGGACGTTATCCTAGTTTTTCACAAGATGTTGTAGTCAGGGCGGGCGATGCCCACTAATCCTTGACCGCGTCGTCACAAAAGCGTAGTCTCGCAACCGTCGGCGAATTGCCGAAAACAGCCCTCCGATCGCGCCGGAAAAGCCCTGAATTTCAAGGGCCGCCCGCCTTCGGACGGCGCGTTTGAAGCGCTTCGCCGCCGCGTCGCTCGCGCTCAAAGCCGCATGGCTCGAAGCGCGACAAGCGCGTCGTCGGGGCAAGGCGTCGCGCGTCATGGGTCCCCGAGGCGGTCGGGACCCTCGAAGTCGAACAGAGATCAGGCGCCGCGAAGCGGCCAGGCGGCAAGTCCGCTGAAACTGGGGAAGGCAAATGCGGATTGAACGGCGATACACCAAGGCGGATTCTTCTCCTTACGCCCTGATCGAGTTCCAACGAACCAAGAGCGAGATCCGCAACCCGGACGGATCCGTGGTCTTCTCTGCGCCCAATATCGAAGTCCCGGCCGATTGGAGCCAGGTCGCGGCCGACGTGCTCGCCCAGAAATATTTCCGTAAAGCGGGCGTGCCGGCGCGTTTGAAGCGCGTCGAGGAGAATAACGTCCCCTCCTTCCTGTGGCGCTCGGTCCCGGATGAAGCGGCGCTCGAGGGATTGCCCAAGCCTGAGCGATTCGTCGGCGAGACGTCCGCTCGCCAGGTTTTCGACCGGCTCGCCGGCGCCTGGACCTATTGGGGCTGGAAGGGCGGCTATTTCGATGCGGAGGAGGACGCCCGCGCCTTCTTCGACGAGATGCGCTACATGCTGGCGCGCCAGATGGCCGCGCCCAATTCGCCGCAATGGTTCAACACCGGCCTCCACTGGGCGTACGGCGTCGATGGGCCCAGCCAGGGCCATTATTACGTCGATCACGAGACCGGCAAGCTGGTGAAATCGAAATCGGCTTACGAGCATCCGCAGCCGCATGCCTGCTTCATCCAGTCGGTCGCCGACGATCTCGTCAATGACGGCGGCATCATGGACCTCTGGGTGCGCGAGGCGCGGCTATTCAAATACGGCACGGGCACCGGCTCCAATTTCTCGCTGCTGCGCGGCGAGAACGAGAAGCTCTCCGGCGGCGGCAAATCCTCCGGCCTGATGTCCTTCTTGAAGATCGGCGACCGCGCCGCCGGCGCGATCAAATCGGGCGGCACGACGCGCAGAGCGGCCAAGATGGTCGTGGTCGACATCGACCATCCCGATATCGAAGCCTTCATCGATTGGAAGGTGACGGAGGAGCAGAAGGTCGCGGCGCTCGTCACCGGCTCGAAAATCGTCAAGAAGCGCCTCAAGGCGATCCTGAAAGCCTGCGTCAATTGCGAAGGACCGGGCGACGATTGCTTCAACATCGAGAAGAATCCGGCCCTGAAGCGCGAGGTCAAGGCCGCGCGGCGCGACGAGGTGCCGGACAATCTCATCAAGCGGATCATCCAATTCGCCCGCCAGGGCTATCGCGACATCGAGTTCGAGACGTACGATACGGATTGGGACTCGGAAGCGTATCTGACCGTCTCCGGCCAGAACTCGAACAATTCGGTGCGGGTCACCGACGAATTCCTGCGCGCGGTCGAGACGGACGGCGAATGGACGCTGACGCGGCGGCTGGACGGCTCCAAGCACAAGACGGTGAAAGCGCGCGAGCTCTGGGACAAGATCGGCTACGCCGCCTGGGCCTCGGCCGATCCCGGCCTGCAGTTCCACACGACGATCAACGATTGGCACACATGTCCGGCGTCCGGCCCAATCCGCGCGAGCAATCCATGCTCGGAATATATGTTCCTCGACGA
Organism: Alphaproteobacteria bacterium; assembly: GCA_021325385.1. Classification (GTDB taxonomy): domain Bacteria; phylum Pseudomonadota; class Alphaproteobacteria; order Rhizobiales; family Beijerinckiaceae; genus Roseiarcus. The sequence continues at coordinate 1,653 of JAJPHH010000011.1, read as the reverse complement.
CACGGCCTGCAATCTGGCGTCGCTGAACCTGCTGCAATTCCTCGATCCGTCGAGCAAGGCCTTCGACGTCGCGTCGTACGAGCACGCGGTCAAGCTCTGGACAATCGTGCTCGAAATCTCGGTGATGATGGCGCAATTCCCGTCCAAGGAGATCGCCAAGCTCTCCTACGAGTTCCGCACGCTCGGCCTCGGCTACGCCAATATCGGCGGCCTGCTCATGTCTTGCGGCATTCCGTACGATTCGGACGAGGCGCGGGCGATTTGCGGCGCGCTGACTGCGATCATGACCGGCCGCGCTTACGCGACTTCGGCCGAGATGGCGGCCAAGCTCGGCGCCTTTCCGAGCCACAAGCCCAACGCCGCGCATATGCTGCGCGTGATCCGCAACCACGCCCGCGCCGCCGAAGGCGAAGCTTCAGGCTACGAAGGCCTCGCCACGGCGCCGACGCCGCTCGACCATGCTTCGGTTGCGAAAGCGGGCGCGCGTTGGACCGGCCTGTCGGAAGCCGCGCGCCGCGCCTGGCGCGAAGCTTTGAGCCTCGGCGAAGAGCACGGCTATCGCAACGCGCAGGTCTCGGTCATCGCGCCGACCGGCACGATCGGCCTGGTCATGGATTGCGATACGACCGGGATCGAGCCGGATTTCGCTTTGGTCAAGTTCAAGAAGCTCGCCGGCGGCGGCTATTTCAAGATCATCAACCGCGCCGTGCCCGAGGCTTTGCGCGCGCTCGGCTATGGCGAAGCCGAGATCGCCGAGATCGAAGCCTATGCTGTCGGCCACGGTTCGCTTGGGCAAGCGCCGGCCGTCAATCCGGCGACGCTCAAGGCCAAGGGCTTCGACGAGAAGTCGCTGGCGACGGTCGAGGCCGCGCTGGCCAGCGCCTTCGACATCCGTTTCGTCTTCAACAAATGGACGCTCGGCGCGGAGTTCCTGACCGGCGCGCTCAAGGTTCCGCTCGAAAAGCTCGAAGAGCCGTCCTTCGACCTGCTCTCGCATCTCGGCTTCTCGAAAGCCGATATCGAGGCCGCGAACATCCATGTCTGCGGCGCCATGACCTTGGAGGGCGCGCCGCACTTGAAGACGGAGCATTATCCGGTCTTCGACTGCGCCAATCCGTGCGGCCGGCTCGGCAAGCGCTATCTCTCGGTCGAGAGCCATATAAGGATGATGGCGGCGGCGCAGCCCTTCATTTCCGGCGCGATCTCGAAGACGATCAACATGCCGAACGAGGCGACGGTCGAGGATTGCCAGGAAGCCTATATGCTGTCCTGGAAGCTCGGCCTCAAGGCCAACGCGCTCTATCGCGACGGCTCGAAACTGTCGCAGCCGCTCAACGCCCAACTGATCGAGAGCGACGACGAGGACGAGATCGAGGCGGTCGAGGCGATCGTCGCCGCCAACACGCCGGCCAGGGCCGCGCAAGTGGCGGAGAAGATCGTCGAGCGCGTCATCGAGCGGGTCGAGCGCAAGCGCGAGCGCGAGCGCCTGCCCAATCGCCGCAAGAGCTATATCCAGAAGGCGACGGTCGGCGGGCATAAAGTGTACCTCCATACCGGCGAATATGCCGACGGCCGCCTCGGCGAAATCTTCATCGACATGCACAAGGAAGGCGCCGCCTTCCGCTCGCTGATGAACAATTTCGCCATCGCCAT